>JBBSAV010000070.1:0-16332 GCA_038251965.1 Candidatus Limnocylindrales bacterium | reverse complement strand
GACTACTACGGCACGCTGACGCCGTTGAACCAGCTGGCCAGCATCAGCGTGCCCGAGGCGACCACGGTGGTGATCCAGCCCTGGGATCGTGGCGTCCTTGGCGCCATCGAGAAGGCCATCCAGAAGAGCGACATCGGCATCACCCCCAACACCGATGGCACCGTGGTCCGGCTCAACATCCCGCCGCTCACCGAGGAGCGGCGGAAGGACTTGGTCAAGCTCGTGCACAAGCGCATGGAAGACGCCAAGGTGGAGATTCGCAATCATCGCCGCGATGCCGTGGACGCCATCCGCAAGCAGGAGAAGGCCGGTGACATCGGTGCCGATGAGGCGCATCGCCAGCAAGAAGCCGTCGACTCGCTGACCCACAAATGGACCGCTGAGGTCGACCGCGTGGGCTCCGCCAAGGAGGCGGAGGTCCTCGAGGTCTAGATGACGGCGACGTCGGTGACGAAGCGCACGGACGAGGCCCAGGACGCCAGCGCCCAGGAGGTCCGGCTGCCGCGGCACATCGCCATCATCATGGATGGCAACCGCCGCTGGGCGCGTCGCGAGGGTGTCCCCGAGGTGCAGGGCCACGCCGCCGGCGTCGAGGCCATCCGGCCCATCGTCGAGCACGCCACCGCGCGTGGCATCGAGGTCCTGACCATCTACGCCTTCAGCCGCGAGAACTGGCAGCGTTCCAGCCTGGAGGTCCAGGCCCTCATCGGTCTGCTCGACGCGACCATCCGTGATGAGACCCCTCGGCTGACCAAGGAAGGCGTGCGGGTGCGCCTGGCCGGCCGGCTCGATGAGCTTCCGCCGGAGACCCGCGCCTCGATCGAGCAGGCCATCCTGGCCACTGCGGGAGGGTCGCGCATGGTCCTCAACGTGGCATTCAACTACTCCTCTCGCAGCGAGATCGTGGACGCCGTGCGCGCCTATGTCGACGACGGCAACAACCTCGCCGAGCTCGACGAGGAGGCACTTGGCTCGTATCTCTACACCGCCGACCTGCCCGACCCCGACCTGCTGATCCGGACCGGCGGCGACAAGCGCATCAGCAACTTCCTGCTCTGGCAGGCCGCCTACGCCGAGCTCTACTTCTGTGACTGCTACTGGCCTGACTTCGGGCCGGCTGAGCTGGACGTGGCCATCGCCGAGTTCGCCAGCCGCGCGCGTCGGTTCGGGCGTTAGGCTCGTCTCCCATGCGTGAACGCGCCATCTCGGCGGTCGTCATCGCCATCATCGTCATCGGCTTCTTCCTCGCGGGTCAGCCGTGGTTGACCTTTGGCATCGCCGCCTTGTCATTCCTGGCTGCGATCGAGATCTTCCGGCTCCTGCCACCAGCCGGCTTCCCGGTGCGGCTGCTGCCGGGCATCGTGTTCCCGCCGCTGCTGACCCTGGCCATGGGCCTCGACATCGTCGACGTGGGCTGGATCGCGGTGTACCTGGCCGCGGTGCTGATCATCCTCGCCATCGACGCCTTCCGCCGTCCTGAGGTGCGAGACGGTTTCCTGGTGTGGATGGGGGGCAGCTTCGGTGTGCTCTATGCCTCGTTGCTGGCGTTCATGGCCGCCATCCTCGTGGCAGCCCCAGCCATCCCTGAAGGCGCCGCGCTGAGCGGTGTATTCAGCGCCGGCCAGACCTGGCTACTGGTGCTGGTGGTCACGGTCTGGTCATTCGATACCTTCGCCTACCTCTCGGGCCGTACCTTCAGGAGGGGCCGATTCCTGAACCACATCTCGCCCAACAAGACGTGGAGTGGGGTGATCGGTGGCACCGTCGCCGCTGTCATCGTCGGTGGAGCTCTGGCTTGGGCCGCCGGACAGTGGCTGCCGGGTGGTTTGCTGATGGGCCTGCTGGTCGCGATCGCGGGCCAGTCGGGGGATGTGGCTGAGTCGATGCTCAAACGTACCGCCGGTGCCAAGGATTCCGGCAACCTCATCCCTGGCCACGGCGGCATCCTCGATCGCACAGACTCGTTCCTGTTCGTGGCGCCGGTGGTCTACGCCTACCTGCTCATCATCGGTTCCTGATGGCTGCTCCAAGCGGGGGCCGAGGGGAGCGCACGGGGGTTGCCCTGCTGGGCTCGACCGGCTCCATCGGCCGTCAGGCCATCGACGTGCTGACCTCGAGTCATGCGGGCGACTTCGATGTCGTCGCGCTTGCTGCGGGACATGATGCCGCGACATTGTCAGAGCAGGCCCAGCTGCTGAGGCCGCGCGTCGTGTCAGTCGCCGACCAGGAAGCCGCGGCCCGACTGCAGCTACCGGCCGGGACCGATCGCCTGGACAGCGTCGACGCGCTGACGCAGATGGCCCTGCGCGATGACGTCGACATGGTGATCATCGCCACCGGTGGCGTGGTCAGCCTGCGTCCGGTACTAGCTGCGCTCGAGGCCGGCAAGATCGTGGCCACCGCCAACAAGGAGACGCTTGTCTCTGCCGGCCATCTCGTCATGCCGCTTGCCCATGCCCGCGCTGCGGCCGTTGCTGCCGTGGACCCGGCCGATCCGATGGCCACCCCGCTGGCTTGGCTGCGCCCCATCGACTCGGAGCATTCGGCCATCTGGCAGTGCCTGGTGGGAGAGGATCTTGCAGCGGTGGCACGGCTGATCCTGACCGCCTCAGGGGGGCCGTTCCGCACATGGTCGGCCGAACGCCTGCTCCGCGCGCGACCGGAAGACGCGCTGCAGCACCCCAACTGGGCCATGGGCCCCAAGATCACCATCGACTCGGCCACGCTCATGAACAAGGGCCTGGAGGTCATCGAAGCGCACTGGCTATACGATGTGCCCTACGAGCACGTCGATGTCATCGTCCATCCGCAGAGCCTGGTCCATTCCCTCGTGGAGTTCGTGGACGGCTCGCTCAAGGGCCAGTTGGGCCTTCCAGACATGCGCATCCCCATCCAGTACGCCGTCACCTATCCGCACCGTTCGGGCGGATCAGCTCCACGGCTCGACCTCCGGGAGCATCCCCAGATGACCTTCGAAACCCCTGACGAGCGCCGCTTCCCGGCGATCTCGATCGCGCGAGCCGCCGGCGTGGCCGGGCCTGGCGCCACGGCTGCGCTCATCGCGGCTGATGACATCGCCGTCGAGCGGTTCCTGGCCGGTGACCTCTCCTATCCGGGCATGGCCCGCTTGGTGGAGTCTGCGGTCAACCGATTCACGGTGACCCATGCACCAGGGCTCGAAGAGCTTGAGGCCATCGACGCCGAGGTCCGGGCCTGGGCCCGGATGGCCCAGGAAGGGGACACCGCCTGATGGACGCGATCATCAACATCGTCCTCCTGCTCGCGGTCCTGACCGGGGTCGTCCTGATCCATGAGCTGGGTCACTTCGTAACAGCCCGTATGGCTGGCGTCACGGTCCATGAATTCGGCATCGGCTTCCCGCCGCGAGCCCGCGTGCTCTTCCGGCGAGGCGATACCACCTACACGCTCAACTGGCTGCCCATCGGTGGCTTCGTGCGCATGGAAGGGGAGGAGCCCAGCCCAGCGGACGGCAGGGCGCCCGAGCGCGATGAGGCGCTCGACGAACCAGCCCGCGTCGAGGGACTGCCAGAGCGCGAATCGCTCGACCCGCGTGCGTTCGTCAACCAGCCGCTGCGAACGCGCCTGCTCATCCTCGCGGCCGGCGTGGTCGTGAACTTCGTGCTGGCCTGGATCATCTTCACGCTCATCGCTTTCGCGGCGCAGCCCACCTGGAAGGTGCAGCTGGCCGAGGTCACACCGGACTCACCGGCCGCGGCTGCCGGGCTGGTCGGCGGCAACGTGATCGAACAGCGCCAGCTTGAGGTCACCGACGAGAACGGCGATCTCACCGGTGAGGTCATCACCTACGACGTCTTTGATGAGACCGGCGATACCATCATCGCCATCGACGGCAAGAGGTTTCCGGTCTTCGACGACATGGCCAACGCCGATGCCGGCGACGGCCGCATCGCGCCCATCAATTACCTCGCCGACCGTCCCGGCGAGACCGTCACACTCAGCGTCGAGCATTCCGACGGCACGACCACGGACGTCCAGGCGACCTTGCGCACGGCCGACGAGATCGCGGCCGGCCAGGGTGCGCTGGGCTTCCGGCCTGGGCGATACACCTTCGCTGAGCAGCAGAATGGGCCCCTTGATTCGGCCGCCATCGGCCTGGAGATGACGGTGGCGACGTCGACGCTGATCCTGCGCGCCGTGGTCGACATCTTCGCGAGCCTCTTCAGCGGCTCGACCGCGGGCCTTGAGGGAGTGGCCGGCCCCGTGGGCATGGTCGACCAGATCGGCATGGTGCGCACATCGCTGCCACCCGTGTTCCTGCTCTGGTTCGTGGGGCTCATCTCAGCCAACCTCGGCGTCATCAATCTGCTGCCTATCCCGCCACTCGATGGCAGCCGCATGGTCATGGCCGTCGTACAGGCCGCGAGCGGCAACCGCGTCAGTCCCGCTACCGAGCGCCTGGTCTACTTCACGGGCTGGGTGGCATTGATGCTGTTCCTCGTGGTGGTCACCTTCGGCGACATCCAACGCATGCTCTCGTGACGCTTGAGCGACCTCAGCGTCGCCGCACGACCCGGGTCGACATCGGTGGTGTGGCCATGGGCTCCGACGACCCGGTCGTGGTGCAGTCGATGACCAACACCGACACCGCCGATGCCGATGCCACCGCGCTGCAAGTGGCGGCGCTGGCGCACGCCGGTTCCGAACTCGTCCGCATCACGGTCAACAATGACGCGGCCGCGCGGGCCGTGCCACTCATCCGTCGCAAGCTCGATGACCTCGGCATCGCCGTACCGCTGATCGGCGACTTCCACTACAACGGCCACCAACTGCTGGTCGAGTATCCCGAAGCCGCTGGCGCACTGGCCAAGTACCGTATCAACCCCGGCAACGTCGGCTCCAAGCGACGCGATGAGAACTTCGCCACCATCGTGCGGGTCGCGGTCGACCACGACCGGCCTGTCCGCATCGGCGTCAATTGGGGCTCGCTCGATGCGGACCTACTGACCGAGCTGATGGAGGCCAATGCCCGCTCATCCGCGCCTGTGGAAGCACGCGAGGTGATGGTCGAGGCAATGTTGCAGTCGGCCTTGCGCTCCGCTGAGCTGGCCGAGGCGACCGGCCTGGCGCATGACCGCATCATCCTCAGCGCCAAGGTCAGCGGCGTGCGGGACCTCGTGGCGGTCTATCGCGAGCTGGCGCGTCGCTGCGACTACCCACTGCACTTGGGGCTGACGGAGGCGGGCATGGGCATGAAGGGCATCGTCGCCTCGGCGTCCGGCCTCGCCATCCTGCTCGACGAGGGTATCGGTGACACCATCCGCGTCTCGCTGACCCCGGCACCGGGCGGCGATCGCACCGAGGAGGTGCTGGTGGCGATGCAGGTGCTGCAGTCGCTGGGCCTGCGTTCGTTCCGTCCCCAGGTCAGCGCCTGCCCCGGCTGCGGTCGCACCACCAGTACGTTCTTCCAGGAGATGGCCCAGCGCATCGAAGCCCATATCGCGGGGCGCATGCCCGCCTGGTCCGAGCAGTATCCTGGCATCGAAGAGATGTCGGTCGCAGTCATGGGCTGTGTCGTCAACGGGCCTGGGGAATCAAAACACGCCGACATCGGCATCAGCCTGCCGGGCACCTTCGAGGAGCCCAAGGCCCCCGTCTTCATCGACGGCGCTCTCCACGACACGTTGCGCGGTGAGGGCCTGGTCGAGGAGTTCATCGCCATCCTCGAGGGCTACGTCGAGCGTCGCTACGGAAGCGTGACCGTTCCGCCCTCGTAGCGGGGAAGACCTCGGGGCGTGGCCGGCTGCGCTACGATTTCCCGGCCCGCACCCATCGATCCACCAGGAGGCCCTGTGCCCAAGTCCGGTTTCGTCAGTGATCTGACCCGTCAGTCGGAGGATTTCCCCGGCTGGTACAACGACGTCGTCCTGAAGGGTCAGCTGGCCAGCTACTCACCGGTGCGCGGCTGCATGATCATCCGGCCCTACGGGTTCGCCATCTGGGAATCGATGCGTGACGAGCTGGACCGGCACATCAAGGCCACTGGCCACGACAACGTCTACTTCCCGCTCTTCGTGCCCAAATCGCTCCTGGACCGGGAGGCTGCCCATGTCGAGGGCTTCGATCCGCAGGTAGCCTGGGTCACACGTGCAGGTGGCAACGACCTTGACGAGCCGCTGGCCATCCGCCCTACCAGCGAGGCCATCATCGCCGAAGTCGTCAAGGACTGGATCCAGTCATATCGCGACCTGCCGCTGCTGATGAACTCCTGGAACAACGTCGTCCGCTGGGAGATGCGCACGCGCCTCTTCCTGCGCACCACCGAGTTCCTGTGGCAGGAGGCACACACCTTCCACGCCACCGAGGAGGAGGCGGCCGCGGAGGTCGCCACCGGCCTCGCCGCCTACGTGGCGGTCTCGGAAGAATGGCTGGCCATCCCCGTCATCCAGGGTCGCAAGAGCCCGGCCGAGACGTTCCCCGGCGCCAACTACACGCACGCCATCGAGGCCATGATGCGGGACAAGAAGGCGCTACAGGCGGGCACGAGCCACATGCTGGGCCAGAACTTCGCCAAGGCTGCCGACATCACATTCCTCGATCGCAACAACGAACGTGTCCACCCCTTCGGTACCTCGTGGGGCTTCTCGACGCGCATGGTCGGCGCCACCATCATGGCCCACGGTGATGACTCCGGGCTGGTGCTGCCACCCAACGTGGCACCCACGCAGGTGGTGGTGGTGCCCATCTTCCGCAGCGAGGAAGACCGCCTCGCGGTGGCCGCCGCCATCGAGCGGCTGGAGACAACGTTGGCGGACGTGCAGACCGCGTCAGGTCCGCTGCGCCTCAAGGTGGACTGGCGTGAGGAAACGCCGGGCTACAAGTACAACCACTGGGAGCTGCGAGGGGTGCCCTTCCGGCTGGAGATCGGCCCGCGCGACGTGGCGGCCGAGTCGGCCATGCTGGTGCGTCGCCTCGATCGGGTCAAGGAGCCGGTGCCCGTGGCGAGCTTGGCCAAGGAGCTGCCGGAGCGTCTGGCGGCCTACCAGGCCGAGATCTTCGCGCGGGCCAAGGCCTTCCAGGTCGAGAACACCCACTCGGCCGACACCCTGTCCGATATGACCGAGATCCTCGATGCCCAGGGTGGCTTCATCATGGCGCCGTGGTGTGGCTCGGCAGCCTGCGAGAAGGCCGTGTCAGCGGCCAACGGGGCCACCATCCGCGTCATCCCCTTCGACTCGCCCGACGAAGCAGGTGCCTGCGTCATCGACGGCGACGCCAGCGAGCGCCGCGTCCTCTTCGCGCGTTCCTACTAGCCGAGCCCTCCACCCGACGCCGCCGACCGCGTATGGCCATCCTCTGTCGTGACATCGGCCTGCTCTTCCTTCAAGCACCGCATACGGGTTCGACCTCGTTGGGCACGCTGCTTCGTGAGGAGTTGGGTGGCGTCAAGCTGCTGGAGGAGCGGGTCCGCGATCGACGTGGCCACATCGTATTGCGCCAGAAGCATCAGACCCTGGCGCAGCTCACCGAAGCTGGCCTCATCGCACCGGCCGAACGAGCCGACCTGCTGGTGGTGGTGGGGGTCAGGAACCCATTCGACCTGGTCCTCACTGAATACGCGCGCAGTCGCGAGGCGGGCGCTGTCTCCGCCTCGCAGCGACTCCTGCGGCGAGTGCCGGGGGTCAGCGATGACTTCTCAGCGGCCGACTTCGAGCGGTTCGTGACCCGGCGCTACGCACCGAGCCGCCTCTACCGACTCATCGGTCGCAAGCCCTTCGCGCCCCTCGACTGGGCCGAGGGCGTCGACCACATCATCCGTTTCGAAGCCATGCAGGATGGGCTCGACGCGGCCTTGCGCAAGGTCGGTGTCCACGAGCGCCACCCATTGCCACATCGCAATCCCACGTCCTCGCGTCGCGACCGTGACTATCGCGCCATCTATACCGAGCGTGCTCGTGTGGTCGTGGCCCGTGCCTATGCAACGCAGCTGCACCGGTATGACTACACGTTCGAGTCGCCTCCGGGATGAGGGTGGATGACGGGATGAGGGTGGATGACGGGATGCTATACTCTTCGTTCTGACCAGTTGGCCGCTCAGAACGTGGGTGACCCCCACGTTTTGTTGTGAGCGGCGGTCTACGAAGACCCGAAAGGAGGGCGACGAATGAGCCGGGACTTCATCGGCGCGCTCCTGCAGCTCAATGCTGAGAAGGGCGTGCCACGCGAGCAACTCGTGCGCACCGTCGAGGATGCCATCCAGAGCGCCTACCGACGCGTCGCGCCGGGCTACGAGGACGTCTATGTCAGCCTCGATACCGAGACCGGCGAGATGCGCATCTATCGCGCACGCGTCGTCGTGTCGGAGGTCGAGGATGAGACCGTCGAGTGGTCCATCGCTGAGGCACATGAGCATGACCCAAGTGCCAAGCTCGGGGACCTGGTCGAATACGAGCAGCTGGAGCCCACCCACTTCGGACGCGTCGGCGCCCAGGTCGCGGGGCAAGTCGTACGGCAGCGCCTGCGTGAAGCCGAGCGTGAGACGCTCTTCGATGAGTTCGCCCATCGAGAGGGTGAGATCATCACCGGGTCGGTCGGTCGGGTGGAGCCCTCGGGCGTCATCCTCGATCTGGGCAAGGCTGAGGCGATCCTGCGCACCACCGACCAGTCGGCGACCGAGCACTACCGCATCGGCCAGCATGTCAAGGCCTATGTGTTGGAGGTCCGGCGTACCACGCGTGGGCCGTTGATCTACGTCAGTCGCACCCACAAGTCCTTCCTGCGCCGGCTCTTCGAGCTGGAGGTGCCGGAGATCCAGGCCGGCACGGTCGAGATCCGTGCCATCGCCCGTGAGGCCGGCAGCCGCAGCAAGATGGCCGTGGCCAGTCGTCAGGAGGGCCTCGACCCGGTGGGTGCCACCGTCGGTCAGCGCGGTGGTCGCGTGCAGGCCGTGGTGGCGGAGCTGGGCGGTGAGAAGATCGACGTCATCCCCTGGTCGGACGACCCTGAGGTCTTCGTGGCCAATGCCTTGAGCCCAGCGCAGGTCGTGGGCGTGCAGATCGACCAGGACGAGCGCATCGCCTCGGTCACCGTACCCGAGCGCATGCTGTCGCTGGCCATCGGGCGCGAAGGGCAGAACGCGCGGCTGGCCGCCAAGCTGACCGGCTGGCGGATCGACATCCGCTCGGAGACCGGCACGTCGCCCGATCAGGACGCGGCTGTGGCCCCGCCGGAGCTGGTGGCTGAGCCCGAGCCCGCTACGCCCGAGCCCGCTATGCCAGCGGCGGAGGAGCCGGTCGCCGAAGCCGCAGAGCCCACGGAGGTGCCACAGTAGCGCCGGCGATGGCCGCGGAGGGGCGACCTGTTCCCATGCGAACCTGTGTCGCCTGCCGGACGCGACGTGACAAGGCTGCGCTCGTCCGCGTCGTGCGGCGGCCCGATGGGCGTGTCGAACTCGACCGCAGTGGCACGCTGGAGGGCCGTGGCGCGTATCTTTGCCCCGATGGCGACTGCTGGGGCGTCGCGCTCAAGCGATCCGCCCTGCAGCGCGCCTTGCGCACATCACTACCGATAGCACTGAGAACAGGACTGGAGCACGGTAACGTGGCCGATCTCGGCATCACGCTCGCCCGACGGGCTCCTGCAGTCATCACAGGAGGCACCCATGGCACGTAGCCGCAGCGGGACCCGCGGACGGCGGGGCCCCCGCAAGCCGCGCAAGCGCAATGACAATACCGAGACCGCCGTCATGATCGCCGATCCGGCGACTCGCGGTGCCGTCGAGATCCCGGATTCGGTCACCGTCAAGGAGCTGTCCGAGCTCATCGGCATCAACTCGGCGGACGTCATCCGCGAACTCATCCGAAGTGGCGTCTTCGCCACCATCAACCAGTCCATCGACCGCGACACCGCGGCATTGGTGACCGAGGAGCTCGGCTTCCAGGTCGCCGAGGGTGGTCCATCGGACACCAAGGGTGATGATTCCGAGGCGGCCCCGCCGGCCGCGACCAAGGTCGACCTGTTCGACGAGCCCGAGCCTGAGAAGCTCGTCGAGCGTGCGCCCATCGTCACCGTCATGGGTCATGTCGACCACGGCAAGACCAGCCTGCTCGACCGTATCCGGGAATCCGCGGTGGCCGAGGGGGAGCGCGGCGGCATCACGCAGCGCATCGGTGCCAGCGAGGCCACCATCAATGGCCGGCGCATCGTCTTCCTCGATACACCGGGCCACGAGGCCTTCACCTCCATGCGTGCGCGAGGCGCCAAGGTGACGGACATCGCCGTCTTGGTGGTGGCCGCCGATGACGGCGTCATGCCCCAGACCATCGAGGCTATCGATCACGCCAAGGCGGCGGGCGTGCCCATCGTGGTCGCCCTCAACAAGATGGACTTGCCCGACGGCAAACCTGAGCGCATCAAGACGGAACTCTCCGAGCGCGGCGTGATCATCGAGGAGTACGGGGGCGAGGTGCCGCTGGTGCCCGTCAGCGCCAAGACCGGTGCTGGCATCGCCGACCTGCTCGAGACCATCCTGCTGACCTCCGACGCCAACGTCGAACCAAAGGCCAATCCAGATCGGCCGGCCATCGGTACCGTCGTCGAAGCCGAGCTCGATCGTGGCCGTGGCCCGGTCGCCACCATCCTCGTCCAGACCGGCACACTGCGCCAGGGTGACGCGGTCATCGTGGGCAACACCTACGGCAAGGCGCGCGCGCTCGAGGACAGCACCGGCAAACGCATCAAGTCGGCGGGTCCTTCCACGGCAGCCGTGCTGCTGGGCCTCTCGTCGGTTCCCGAGGCCGGTGACGTCGTTCGCGTGGTGGACAGCGAGAAGATCGCCCGTGGCCAAGCCGAGGATCGCCTATTGGCGGCCGCAGCCACGTCGGACGCGTCCGGCCATACCACGCTCGAGGACCTCTATCGACAGGTCCAGTCGGGCCAGGCCAAGGAGCTGCGGATCGTCCTCAAATCGGACGTGCAGGGCTCGCTCGGCGCGGTCGTTCACGCCCTGGAGCAGATCCAGAACGACGAGGTCCGCTTCAACGTCCTGCTCGAAGGCACCGGCGATATCACCGACAATGACGTCAACCTCGCGGCGGCATCGGATGCGGTGGTCGTGGGCTTCAACGTTCGGATCGGCGGCACCGCACGTGCCATGGCCGCGTCCGAGGGCGTCGAAGTCCGGCTGTACGACATCATCTACAAGCTCACCGAGGACATGGAGGCCGCGCTGGCCGGCATGCTGGAGCCTGAGATCGTGGAGACGGTCCAAGGTCGCGCTGAAGTGCGCCAGATCTTCAGCGTCGGCAAGAACCAGCAGATCGCTGGAAGCTACGTGACCGATGGGCGCATGGTCCGTGGCGGTGCACGCGTCTACCGCAACGGCCAGCTCCACGCCACCGACAGGATCTCGTCGGTCCGACGCTTCAAGGACGACGTCCGGGAGGTCATGGCCGGCTACGAGTGCGGCATCGCGCTGACGGGCTTCCACCAGCTTGAGGAGCTCGACATCATCGAGTCGTTCACCACAGAGACCGTCGCGCGGGCTGTCACGAGATAGCCGGTGAGCGAGCGCAGCCGGCGCGTGGACCATCTCCTGCAGGCAGAGATCAGTGCCATCGTGCAGCGGGAGGTGCATGATCCGCGGGTCGGATTCGTGACCATCACCAGCGTGGAGACCACACCCGACTTGCGGCATGCCACGGTGTGGGCATCGGTCATCGGTGACGCGGTACAGCGCAAAGCCAGCATGGAGGCGCTGGGACGGGCGATGCCGTTCGTGCGCCACCAACTGGGGGCCCTACGCCTTCGTCGCGTGCCCGATCTGCACCTGCGCGAGGACGATAGCGCGCAGCGGGGCACCCGTGTGATGAAGTTGCTCGACCAGGTCCAGGCAGAGCTGGAGGGCGGTGGCGACCACGTCGATAACCCGGGGGCCGAGGCGCCCGACCTGCCCACGCCATCCTCGCTGAACGATCCCACCGACCCAGATGGCGTGGACGACCCGCTGCCAGCCGGGTATCGCCGTCGCGTGGACCGGGTGTCTTTGCGCAAAGCCAGGCAGCGTCGTGGTCGCTGACGGCCTGATCTCGCTGCTGCCGGAGGATGTCGCGGCCGTCCCCGCAGCGGTCCCGCCACGGTTGCTGCAGGCTAGGCGAGTCATGACCGTGTGCCACGAGAACCCCGATGCAGACGCGCTCGGTTCTTCGCTAAGCGTGGCCCTGGCGCTCGAGGCACTCGGCGCCCGCGTCGAGGCTGTCTGTGCTGATCCCGTGCCAGTCATGTATGACTTCATGCCGCAGGTCCAGCGCATCCGGCAAGCTCCAGAGCCCGACCTTGACCCCGATCTCATCATCGTCCACGACTGTGGCGATCTCGATCGTGTCGGGTCCATCCTGCACCAGCAGGCAGACCTCTTCGAGCGGGTCCCCATCGTCAACATCGACCATCATGTCTCCAACCCGGGTTTCGGCACCATCGCTTGGGTCGACGCCGAGTCCGCCGCGACGTGCGAGCAGGTGACGCTGCTGCTGCCACATCTTGGCTTGGGCATCGACGCGCTCGG
Organism: Candidatus Limnocylindrales bacterium; assembly: GCA_038251965.1. GTDB lineage: Bacteria > Chloroflexota > Limnocylindria > Limnocylindrales > CSP1-4 > JAFMJV01. Next base: position 3,791 of record JBBSAV010000070.1, on the reverse strand, counting down.
CGGTGATATCGCCCAGAACCTGACAGCTGGGTTGGTCTTCGATACCGCCAACTTCGCGCACTCCAACACCACACCGCGCACGCTGCGCGTGGCATCGGAGCTGGTGGCCGCCGGCGCTGAGCTGCCCATGATCGCGCGGCGCATCTATCGCACCAAGCCGAACGAGCAGCTGCGCCTCTTTGGCCGTGCCTTGGCCCGGCTCGAGACTTCAGCCGAGGGCCGACTGGTGTGGTCGGTGTTGAGCGGGGAGGACTACCAGCTCACCGGCGCGAGCGAGCAGATGTCCGAGGGCTTGATCGACCTGTTGGCGCAGTCGGCGACCGCCGAGGTGACCATCCTGTTCAAGGATCTCGGAGGTACCGTGCGTCTGTCGGTACGAACCCGCGATGGCGGGGTCGATGCCACCACGCTTACCGGCGCGTTCGGCGGCGGTGGGCATGCTCGGGCGGCGGGCGCCAGCGTGGATGGCGAGTTCGCGGCAGTCCGCCCCGTGGTGCTCGAGCTGGCCCAACGCCTGCTCGACGAGTCGCCGCCCCACTGATGGCACGGCGGCGCGACGACGGTCCTCGCATCGACGGCATCCTGGTGGTCTCCAAGCCCGCCGGACCGACGTCACACGACATCATCGACACGGTCCGCCGACTGACAGGTGTTCGTCGGGTCGGCCACGGAGGCACGCTCGACCCTTTTGCCATGGGCGTGCTGCCGGTCTTCGTGGGACGTGCCACGCGCATGGTCGACTACCACCGCGGCGACGAGAAGGCCTATCGCGCCTCGGTCGTCTTCGGCGCTCGATCCACGACCGACGACATCGATGGTGAGATGACCCCTGGTGCGTCGCCCCCGCCGACGCGTGAGACCGTGGAGGCGGCGCTGGCCGGATTTCGTGGCCAGATCGAACAGGTCCCACCCGACCATTCGGCGGTGCATGTCGGTGGCAAGCGCGCCTACGAACTGGCACGGGGAGGGGAGAAGCCGGACCTGGCGCCGCGCCGCGTGTCCATCCATGCGCTTGACCTGCTCGACTGGGATACGGCAGATCCCGAGCGGCCCATGGCGGAGCTGGATGTGCGCTGCAGTGCGGGGACCTATGTGCGGTCGCTGGCCCGGGATCTGGGCTCCGAACTCGGTTGTGGGGCCTACCTTGGGGCGCTCACTCGCACCGCCAGTGGCCCCTTCCGTATCGAGGCCGCGAATTCGCTCGAGCATGTCCGCCACGAGCTCGCCGGCGGCAATGTCGAAGCACTGCTCCTGCCTCCCGACACGGGCCTGGACCACCTGCCGCTGCTGGAGGTCAGCGGGCAGGACAAGGAAGCCATCGCGCGCGGCCAGATCATCCGTGTGCGCGGCAAGGTCACCGGGCCGCTCGACCCCGCGGAGGTGCTGCAGTCGGCGGAGGTCGTGCGTGTCATCGACGAGAGCGCCAAGCTCGTGGCCATGGCGCACGTCGAGCGGGGTCGCCTCTATCCGGACAAGGTGTTCATCAGCCCGGAGGGCGTGACCGAGTGATGGACTACGTGCTCGGCATCGAACACCTGCCAGACGACACACGCCTGGCGGTCACGGTAGGCGTCTTCGACGGTGTGCACCGGGGCCATCAACAGGTCTTTCGCGTGCTCGAAGCCACGGCGCGGCGGCTGGCAGCCATGCCGGTGGTGGTGACATTCGATCCCCACCCCTATGCGGTCGTGGCCGGCCGAGCTCCGGATCTGCTGATGGATCAACACGAGCGACTGGAGCGCCTCTCCCAGCAGGTGGCGGGCATCGTGGTGCTACAGCGCTTCGATGAGGTCTTCCGGCGCACCACGGCCCAGGAGTTCGTGGAGCGGCTCGGTGGTGGGCGCAACCTGGCGGCGCTGGTGATGACCCGCGTGTCTGCCTTCGGGCGCGATCGCGGAGGCACGCTGCCGGTGCTGCGTGAGATGGGCGCCGCCGGCGGCTGGGAGCTGGTCGAGGCGCCGACCCTGGACCAGGGCGGCGCTCGCGTGTCGAGCGCCCGCATCCGCGAGCTGGTCAACCAAGGTCACCTGGAGACCGCCGGCAGCCTCCTGGGTCGGCCGTTCGCCCTGGTGGGCTCTGTCGTCCACGGCGAGCAGCGAGGACGTGAGTTGGGCTTCCCCACGGCCAACCTGGACTTCTCTCAGCCGGTCTGCCTGCCTCCAGATGGGATCTATGCCGCCGGCGCGACCTGGGGTGGTGATCGCGTCCTGGAGCCGCGCGACAGCGCCCAGGCGGTGGTCTCGCTGGGGACGCAGCCTACGTTCGGGGGCCGGCTGCGGCTCCTTGAGGTCCACCTCCTCGACCGCAACGAGGATCTCTACGGACAGCGCATGCGCGTCGAGTTCCGCCAGTGGCTTCGCGGCCAGCGGCGCTTCGAATCGACCACCGAGCTCATCACGCAGATGGGTGATGATGTGCAGCGCTCGCGCGAGGTGTTCACGCGGACCGGCCGCGAGGACAGCGGATGAGTCGCGCTGGCTCCCGGACAGCACCGTTCCGCCGGCCGGGCCCGAGGTCTCGCCGGCGAGTCTGAGTCGCGCGCAAGCTCCCCCCGTGGCGGTCGTGCACGGGATGGACCGATGCGTCAGAATAGACGTACCCGACGAGCGCCCGCGACTCTCGAAGATGGACCATGCGGCACCTCGACGGCGTTCGTGCGTGGCTTACGAGAGCACAGGCCTATCCTGAAACGCTGTGCTATGCTGCCGCGCAGTAACAGATAGACATATGGATAGGCTGGAGGACCAGTTGCCGCTCCCGCGGGAAACGAAGGCAAGCGTCGTTGCCGACTACGCCACCAAGGAAGGTGACACCGGATCGCCTGAGGTCCAGATCGCTCTGCTCACAGAGCGGATCGGTGGGCTGACAGAGCATCTTCGACGCTACCCCAAGGATCATCACTCGCGCCGCGGCTTGCTCAAGCTCGTTGGCACGCGACGCCGCCTCCTTGCGTACCTTATGCGCAAGGATGCCGCTCGGTACCAGTCCGTCATCGAACGGCTCGGTCTGCGCCGCTAGGCGTTACGGCTCCGGCGGGCGCGCCCGCACTGCAACACCACATCGCATGCGCCAAGTAGACCTCAGTTGGGGTCTGTGCAGTGATACCCAACGCGCCTGGTCCGTCGGTCGTCCCCTGGAGGACAGATGACGGTAACCACTCTCACGACCGAAATCGGCGGTCGCACCCTCACCATCGAGACAGGCAAGCTCGCCCGTCTGGCTGGTGGTTCAGTGACCGTGCAGTACGGCGACACCCTGCTGCTGGGTACGGCCAATCGCGCCGAACCCCGCCCCGGTCTTGACTTCTTCCCGCTCACCATCGACTTCGAAGAGCGCATGTACGCCGCGGGCAAGATCCCCGGCGGTTTCATCAAGCGTGAGGCCCGCCCGTCAGAGGCGGCTATCCTCGCTTGCCGACTGACTGACCGTCCCATCCGCCCGCTCTTCCCGCAGGGCTACAAGGACGACGTGCAGTGCGTGCTCACGGTGCTTTCGACCGATCAGGAGAACAACCCTGACATCCTCGGCACCATCGCCGCTTCGGCTGCGCTGACCATCAGTGAGATCCCCTTCCTGGGCCCCATCGCTGCTGTGCGCATCGGCCGCATCAATGGCGAGTTCGTGGTCAACCCCCTGGCCAGCCAGATGGCTGAGTCCGAGCTGGACCTCATCGTGTCGGGCACCAAGGACGCCATCATGATGGTCGAGGCCGGCGCCAAGATCCTGCCCGAGTCGGTCATGGCAGACGCCATCATGTTCGCGCACGAGAGCCTGCAGCCCATCATCGAGCT
>JBBSAV010000069.1:0-16434 GCA_038251965.1 Candidatus Limnocylindrales bacterium | reverse complement strand
TGGCTTCGATGAAGCGCAGGAGCCCAACGTGGACACGGGGCCGTTCGAGCAGATGGGGATCGAGGTGCGAGTCGCATGAATGAGAGGCTGACGAGAATTCGAGCGCTCACGCGCGAGGGCCACTTCAGGCAGTACCGCCAGTCGGTGGTACCCGACCTCATCTCCGAGTGCGATCGCGAAGGCTTGGCGTGGGCGGCACGGATGGCGCGCCTGACGCGTCGCATGTGTGAGGCTGAGCAGGTCGTCATCGAGCCCGAGGAGCGCATCGTCTTCACTCGAACGCTGTCGGCAGTGCCGCAGGTGTACGCGCCGGCCGACCTGGCTGCGATGACCGAGGGCCGGACCCTGCACGAGGGCGGCATCGTAAACAACGTCTGTGCTGACTGGGGCATGTCGTTGCGCGACGGCTTGCTGGGCCGGCGCAAGGTCGCGCTGCGGTCGCGCGCCCGGGCGGCGGCTGGCGGCGATGTGGGTGGCGTCGAGTTCATCGATGCGTCCCTTGAGACCATCGAGGCCGTGCTGGCGCTGGCCGCCCGCTATGCGTCAGAGGCACGAGATCGCGGCAGGCACGATGTCGCCGACCGGCTTGAGCGTGTCCCGGGCTCGGCGCCCTTGACGTTCCACGATGCGCTCCAATCGATGCGCTTCATGCACGCGGTGGTGTGGCTCTCAGGCCATCACCACGTGGGGCTGGGTCGTCTGGACCAGTACCTGTGGCCATACCTGGCGGCGGATCTTGACTCCGGCCGACTCGACGAGTCTGGTGCAGAAGAACTGCTGGCCGAGTTCTTCATCGCACTCAATCGCGACTCCGACCTGTACCCCGGCATCCAGCAGGGTGACAACGGCCAGTCGCTCACCCTCGGCGGGGTGACGCCGAACGGCGCCTCCGCGGTCAACCCACTCACCAGCATGGCACTGCGTGTGGCCCGTGACGTGGGCCTCATCGATCCCAAGATCAATCTGCGCATCACCCCCGAGACCGACCAGGCATTGCTGGAGCTGGCGACCGAGTTGACCCGCAAGGGGCTGGGCTTCCCGCAGTATGCCAACGACGACGTGGTGATCCCGGCGCTGGCGGCACACGGCTATGACATCGCTGATGCTCGCGACTACACCGTCGCGGCCTGCTGGGAGTTCATCATCCCCGGGCGCGGCATGGACGTGGGCAATATCGGCGCGGTCTCGTTCCCTGCCGCTGCTGATACGGCCATCCGCGATGGTTTGGCCGGTGGCGCCTCCTTCGAGGCCATCCTCGAGGGAACGGCGGCTCAGATCGGGGCACAGGTCCGTGCCCGAACCGAGCCCTACGAGCGACTGCTGTGGGCGCCCGCCCCGTACTACTCGGCGCTGATGACCGATGCGTTGGAGAACGGCGTCGATCACGGTCAGGGCGCCAGGTACCGCAACCTCGGCATCCACGGAGCGGCGGCGGCCAGCGCGGCCGATGCGCTCGCTGCCGTCAAGCGTCACGTGTTCGATGCGGCCGATGTGGCTGCTGCGGATGTGCTGGCTGCGCTGGATGCCGACTACGTCGGGTACGACGGCCTGCGGCGCACGATGGCAGAGGAGAGTCCTCGTGTCGGGCTGGCCGAGCCGGAGGCGGATGACCTCCTGCGGCGACTGTACGACTGGCTGGCGGATGCCTGTGATGCCGAGACCGAACGCTCGGGGCTGATGGTGCGACCGGGTACCGGCACGGCCATGTACTACCTGTGGCTGGCTCGTGGTCGCGACGACGGCCCGCTGGCCGAGCCGGTGGTGGGCGCCACCGCCGATGGGCGCCGACGCGGTGATCTATTCGGCGCCAACCTCGCTCCCACGCCGGGAACGAGGCTGCGTGGACCCATCAGCGTCCTGCAGTCGTACGCGAAGATCGACTACGGGCGCGTCTGCAACGGTGGGCCCATCACGCTGGAGCTGTCCGATTCGGTCTTCCGCAGCTCCGGTTCGATCGGCAAGGTCGCGCAGCTGGTGCGCACGTTCGCCCGGCTCGGTGGTCAGCAGCTGCAACTCAACGCGCTGAATGCGGCCACACTGCTGGATGCCAAGGCCAACCCGGAGGCGCACCGGGACCTCATCGTGCGCGTCTGGGGTTGGAGCGGCTACTTCTGCGAGCTCTCACCCGAGTACCAGGACCACGTCATCGCGCGCCACCTCTACGCCGAGGTGTAGGCGGCGGCATCGAGCTGCAACGGCAGGTCATCTGGCGACAGGGCCCAGGCACGAAGCTGTCCGAGGCCCAGCGGTCAGGAATCCCACATAGAGCGAACAAGAGCCGTCCTACGACGCCGCTGTGGCCCTTGGCTCGGCGTTGGCCGACCCCGACTTGGCCTTGATCGGCCTCAGCGCAGCCCCAACTCCTGCCAAATGGCCGCATCCATGCCCACGGGGGCATGATCCAGCGCGCTCACCGCGTGCGACGGGGCTGATCACCACGCCAACCCCTCTCGACATGGTGGCTGCGTTCGCTCTATGTGGGATTCAGGCGGGATGAGGCCGGAAAGATGCCGGGGCCAGCCCTTCGGCCGACTCCGGCTGGCAAGCAGGACGCGGCTGCCCTATTCGGCTTGCTCGGGCTGTCCGTTCGAGCCGGCGAGCTGGCCCAACTGCTCGTCGATCCCGTCAAGGCGGCCCATGATCTCCTTCAGCGAGCCCTCAGCATCGCTCACCCGGGAGCGCAGGTTGGCGGCGTCGACACTGCCAAGCTGCGTCGTCAGCTCATCGAGCTGCGTCTGGAGCTGTGCCACCGGCTCATCGAGGTCGGCGATGTCACGAGGCCCGAAGCGCTCGGAGAGCGTCACCATCGGCGCAGCCATGTCACCACTCTCGTCGGTCCAGGCCAGCTCGGTCTCGCCGCAGCGTTGGACGACCGGGAACGCGATGGTGGCACCGGGGTCGTCAGGGAACCGGGCCCGGAGGCCGAACTCCTTGAACGTGCCGTCCGGCAGCGGACCACCACTCCAGCGGACCACGGTCTGCTCGCCATCGTCGCCCCCGGCAGCCATGTTCTCCACCGTGACGTCCCAGCCGGACACCGACTCAGGCAGTGGGCCCTGCACAGAGTCCGGAATCGTCACTTCGAGCGCATCTGTCGGCGCACCGTCGCAGCCCTCCTGCACCTGGAAGTTGATGACGAAGACGCTGTCAGGCGTGACTGCTCCGCCCTCGGGGATATTCACCGCTGCGGCGGGAGTGGCGATGAGACCGGCAAGCCCGGCGATCACGGCGGCGCGAGTAAGTGGCTTCGTAGCGGGATGCATCATCAGCATGGACTCCTCTCGTATGTCGGTTCAGGTGTCCAAACAGTCTGGGCAGTGCGCCCTATCACGCGACGCAACGGGGCATGGGACCCCCTGCAGGCCTCTTTCAGCTCAAGTCATCCTGAGCGCCGCCGCTCCGATGTCATCGCGGTGCAATGTCCCGGCCATCCTGCGCCTAGCAGGTGCGATGCGAACCGCGACAACCTATGGCCATGAACGCGAAGCCATCTACCCAGATCATGACCGAATCGACCACCTTCGAAGACCGATTAGAGGACCTGGAGGCGGAGGAGCAGCCGATCGTCTTCGGCTCGTTCGATCTGCGCCCCGATGGCGCGGGCAGCCCGACAGCCCCCAGGATCCTGCGCCAGGCCCTGCGCCAGACTGACTCGGACGGACTCGACCATGGCAGGCTGACCGAGTTGCTCGAGTCCGCCCTGGATGAAGCCGCCGAAGCCGGGCACGCAGGTCTCTTCCTGGCCGGGACGATCGACGCTCCGACGAGGTTCCTGCTGCCCAGCGCCACGCCACCACGGAACTCGTTGGTGATCGCGCGCAAAGCTCCACGTTTCGAGCTGGAGCGGCTGCGAGCCCTATGCCGGGCGCCTGCCGCGGTCGTCTGGGCCGATCGGAGCGGCGTGACTTGGGCTCACGTGGGCGGTCATGGCGAACCGGTGACGGGTCGTCTCGATGGCGACCTCCATGCGATGCACGACTCGCTCGGTCGGACCGGCCAACACGATCGTGGCGGCTCCGCCCAGATGCCCGCCGGCGGGCATAGCAAGGCACGCATCGAGGAGAGTGCGGAGGAAGCACGAGACCGCTTCGCGCGTGAGGCAGCTGAGGCCCTGCAGGCGTCCCTGACGGACGCGGATGAGCTCATCGTCCACGGCCCGCCCGAGTTCAGCGCTCGATTGGTCGGACAGCTGGACGCGCGACTGCGGGATCGCCTCGAAGAGAGCGACCCCGTCGAGCGCGAACCTTCGATCGATGAGCTGGCCGCAGAGGCTCGTGAGCTCAGCGTCCGGTCACAGTATCGACAGGCCAGCGCCCTCCTGGACACCATCATCGGGGGCGCCGCCGGAGAGCGGGCGGCAAGCAAGGTGGAGGTGCTGACCGAAGCTGCGGCTGCCGGCCGGATCGACACGCTGGTCTTCGACGAAGACAGCGTGGGTCACTTCGGGACGGCGATCGATGCTCGAGTCCACGAGCCGACGCGTGATGCGGCGGTCATCGAGTCGCTGCTTCGCTCGGCAAGACGTGACTCGGCCGCGACCTGCTGGTTCGTGGGCCACGAATCCATGGACGACCAGACGGACGGCGTGGTGGGCCTGCTTCGCTGGTAGCGATGCAGCGCCGACCGCGGGCAATCCGTCTGTAACGCGTACCCGGTCGTGGCGGGCGCACTTGTATCGATGTGCGGTGCACAGTCGACCACGACGATCCCACAACATGGAGGCCCCAACACGATCATGGCCAACGACACGAGTGCCGGCAACAAGTCCGGCAGTCCCAGCGACGAATCGACCCGCAAGCAGCTCGCGCTTGCGCGAGCCCAAGGTGATGCCTTTGGCAAGGCGGTCGAGATGATGACCCAGGAGGAGGCACACGGCGAGCAGGTCGAGACCGACGACTACCTGGTCGGCTACGCCGTGGAAGAAGCGGAGGGCATGTACCACTTCCGCGACGGCGCGCTCGAGTGGCAGAACCCGGATGACGAGAACGCCCACATCGAGATCGTCGTCCGCGATGCGCACGACGGCCGCTTCCTCCCGGGTCTGGCCGTCAACGTCACCGTCAACGATGAGTCGGGGACCGTGATCGGGAGCCACGAGCAGCCCTTCCTCTGGCACCCCTGGCTGTTCCACTACGGTCGCAACTGGAAGCTCCCCGGCGACGGAACCTACAAGCTGGCCGTCCACGTGGAACCACCGCAGTACATGCGCCACGACAAGGTCAACGGCAAGCGCTTCGCCGAGGCGGTCGATGTCGAATTCGAGGGCGTCGAGATCGAGACCGGCCAGAAGAAGAGCTGACCTTCCCTTGGCGCCATAGGAGAAAGCCCGCTCGGTTCGTTTCCGCACCGAGCGGGCTTCGTTCGTCCGTCGCAGGACTCGGCCTACGACAGCATGTTATTCGCGGTCTTCGGTGCGCTCGTCACCACGTTCATCCGGCGCGCGAACCGGCTCTTCCTCAGGCTGTTCTTCCGGCTGCCATTCATCCGGCACCAGATCACCGCTCCCCTTGCGCGGAGCTCGCCGCTCTCCGTGGCCGGGTTTCTCGTCCTCACGGCCCTTCAGGTCGGACATCGGCCCCTCGACCTGTCCTCGAGCCACCTGGAACGGATCATCCTTCATGTCGGGAGTCCTCCATCGAAACTGACAGCGCCGTTACTTCCGCGGCGTCTGCCACGAACGTAGTCCCGACCACACTACAGCCGCCCGACTCCGGGTATTCGGCCTCATGACGAACTCGTTGCACCTGTCAACAGCGGTCCGCGCTCGGGCCCCGAGCGTCGATCGAGGCCCTAACTGCAGCGGATTAGGCCTCAACGCCGTCGTACACGAACCTCCACCTGATGCGGGTCTATCGTCGACCAGCGCACGACGACCACCTCGTACTCGTCGTCCTCATGCTCGATGATGTCGCCGGCTCGCGGCATGGCCTCCGGCCACGGCCACTTGCCGAGCGATTCGGCAGACTCATCGTCGAGGATGAGCTCGACGATCATGGCGCTGACTTCCAGGACTTCCTTCATGGGTACCTCGCAGTTTCGGTGCACTGGCGGTGTGCTCTACCGTCATGCGTGCACCGTATGTCGGCCGCCGTCACAAGAGCCCACTGCGGCTGGCCTGCTGCATGTCGGACACGTGACGGTCCACCGATGCGCGCGACCCCGTGACCGACTCGATTAGGCGCCCACGCCGTCCGAGCCCGTGTCGAAGATGGTCAACGCCCGCCGGATGGCGGGCAAGCGCGATGGTTCGACATCCTGCGCCAGGGCCTCAAGCACCGACCGCAGGCGAGCACGCACCTGCGGCAGGGATGCACTGGCATCGTGGATCTCGTCGACAGCAGCGTGCAGGAAGGCGTCCCAATCGGGCGTCGGGATGACGATGGCGGCATGGCCATCACGACGGACCCGACGGGGGGAGCTGATGTCGCGGGTCAGCAGATGCCGCAAGAGATCGTGCAGCTGGTCGATGACCTGGTTGGCGGTGGTGGGGTCGTTCAAGCTGGGGGAGAGCGCTCGCAGCGCGATGTCCACCAGCTGGCGGAAGCCGAACTCGGGATCCTGACTCATGGTCCTCTCGGGGCCCACGCGGATGGCATCGGCCAGGCCCTCACCGGCAACGGTGTCGAACGCATCCGTAGCCCCGTGCAACCGCAACATCGGAGCGTCGCGCACGAGGTACTCACCCAAGCCGACCGTCAACTCCAGGGTGTGACCGTAGTCCGCAGCATACTCGAGCAGCCGCTCCTCATCGATGACCTGGATGTAGCCGGAGTCCTGGGCCCAGCGGATGGTGGGCGCCTCGTGGTCGGCATCACCGGCCCCAGCCCACGCCTCGACCGGCGAGTCGTCGCGGTCGGCGATCTCCTCGTAGTTGCGATCGATGGCCGCTCGTGTCTCGGCGGCGATCGAGCGGATGACGCTGGTCGGTCGGATGGCATGCGCCATGTGATCGATGTAGGCCACGAAGGCGAAGACAGCTGCCAGCACCAGGACCACGGTCACGACCACACCGAGCTTGGGTACGAAGTCCGACGTCACCGCGGCCAGCGTGAGCAGGGCGAAGACGAAGGTGGCCACGAACAGCCCCAGGACCGACTGGTTGAAGCGGTCGCGCAGGAAGGTGCGCATCACCCGTGGCGAGAGCTGCGAGCTGGCCAGCTGCAGCACCAACATGGTCACGCTGAACACCAGGCCGGTGAAGCTGATCATGGCTGTAGACACGGCTGACAGAAGTGAGCGGGCACTCACTGCATCGAACTCGAGGGGCAGTCCGAGCGTGTCGGTCGTTTCCTCGATCCAGACCACGACGAATGCGCCCAGAGCGGCCACGACGGCCGACAGGGCCGGCACGACCCAGATCTGGAGCCTGAGGATCTCGGCCAGGACTGAGAAGGAGCCACGCATGCACCCAGTATGCCGTGCCGCATGGGCTCCGAGAGTAGGTTGCGCGCTACTCCTCGGGCAACGACATGAACGACCCGTTCGGCACAAAGCCATCCCGAGTGCGCTGCCGTTCGCGGCGCGCCCGGCCGGCCTTCACACGCGGGCCGACGGCGACGACGTAGGCCACACGACTGCCGATCGCGACCTCCGTGTCGGACCGTGGCCACGTCCGGAGCACGTGCCCTTCAGGGACCTTGTCCGAGCGACGGGTGCCGCGACGCTCGGGCGCCAAGCCAAGCGCGTGCAAATCTGCCATCGCTTCCGACTCGTCGCGGCCACGCAGGTCAGGGATCACGACATGGGGCCGTCCACCGACCACGATGGAGATAGTGTCGCCAGGAACGACCTCGATCCCTGACTGGGGATCCTGGCTCAGCACCTGGCCCCATCGGTCGTCGCGGGCTGGCCGCTCCTGGGTATCGACATGCAGTCCAGCGAGACGCGCGACCCGACGCGCGTCGGAGGACGACATGCCCACCAGATCGGGCGCTGAGACGGGTCCGGACAGGACGGTTTCGCTGGCCAGACCCGGTGGTGCTGGGGTGTCGCCTGATGCCACGACCGCACCAGCGAAGCCCTCAGATGTGGCTGTGGGTTCGATCGGCTGATCGACGGGCAGGGGCGAATGCACGCCGTCGACGGAAGGAGGGTTGCGCCACATGGGCCGGCGTCCTCGGTGAGTGGTGCCGCGCCCTCGATGGGTCCGACTTGGCGTCGACTCCTGGGCGCTGCGGAAGCGATTCTTGCGCCCCTGACGCCGTCACTGTCAATTCGGCATAGATGAAGAATCCATAACCACTCCAACATCGTTCTACATCCTTACGGGAGGCCGTGAGGAGTACATTTCAGTGCGAGATCGGGGTGCGTATTCCGGCCGCCGTGGGCCTTGAGCGCTACCACGCCGGTGAGGGCTGGGCCGATGGGTACGCATCGCGCAGATGTGGCCGTCTCATTTGGTGTGCCCGCCCCAGCGACTCAGACGGAGGCGCCGCGGACCACTCCGCATGTCGTGAGCATCCATGTGTCGAACTCTACGAGCTACGCCGTTGCGGAGCGATCCGAGACGCCTGATGTGGTGGGCCTTGAGCTGGTCGCTGCACATCGGCTCGCCCGCCTGCACCGACTGCGGCTGTCGGTCTCGGTCTGGGAGACCAAGATCGGACCCTGGGGCATGGTCCTGTCGCAACAACCCGGGGGCGGCAGACAACAGCCCGGAGAGTGCATCCATGTGGTCGTGGCCACTCGACCGCACCTCGTCATCCCTGATGTGAGCGGGCTGGAAGCAGGCAGGGCCATGCGAGCGCTGCGCCGTTTCGGCCTGCTGCCGATTCGCGTCGAAGGTCGAGCCTCACGGACGGTCCCGCCTGGTCACGTCATCACGACACGACCGCGCGCCGGCACGCTGGTCGCGGACGGCGAACGCGTGACGGTGACGATCTCTCGCGTCGGCTCTTCACGCGGTGTCGCGGAGTAGTCGGTGACCTCCCACGAGGAGACGCCACAGGCCGAGCCGGACCCAAGGTGGGAGGTCCAGCCAGAACCTCCTGATGAGAAGCCTGAGCGGGGCGCCCTCCTGCGCATCGTGGTGGCGGCGGTGTTGGTCGCTCTCGCTGCATCGGTGTTCCTGGCGCTCGCGACGCGATCCGTGTAGAAGCCACCTTTGTCCCGGCGGGAGCAGGCTGAACGAACCTATCGGTAGCGGGCCAAAGCGCCTAGCGTGGCATCTGAGCGCGCCGATCCAGCCCCAGGAGCGACTGGACCTCGCAGACGCGCTGCACACAGGATGGGGGCACACACCTGGGTTCGGCGGGTACGAATACGGAGTTCGCTGGCGGTCATGGCGCTCCCGCGAGCACCACACCTCGGTCGCGGCCTGCCGCTCGCCTGCTGCTCAGCATCGCCGTGGCCGTGGTGGCGGGCGTCATCGCGGCGTGGGTGACACCGCGCGGACCAGTCACGACCGCGGACACCGCGGGCTGGACGGCGGGGGCCGTGCTGGTGGGGTTGGCCTGCGGCTTCATCCTGGGTTCCCGCTGGGCTGTACTCCTGGCGCCGGTCGCCTTCGGTGCGGCCTTCGAGATCGCCCGCCTGGGCACCGATGGGCCCACCGTCGATGCCGTCCACCTTGGTTCGACCTACGGCATCATCGCGTTCGTCGTCGGACGCGGCCTCAGCTACCTGTTGCTGGTGCCGGCCATGATGCTCGGCGGCGCCGTCGGCGTGGAGATCGCCGCCCGCACGGGCCGGCCCCGAGCACACACCTTCGGCATCGCTGGCTGGCTGGGAGTGGCGGTGCTGACGCTGGTGGTGGTCGGACTGCAGGCGGCCTTCCTCCGACCGGCCCAGATCACGCCCATCCTGGGCTCCGACGGCGAGCCATTGCCCGGCGCGGTGGCTGAGCTGACGAGCGTGGAGCTGGGCGGCCAGGAGCAGGCCATCATGATCCGTGGCCGCAGCGACCAGAACCCGGTGCTGCTGCACCTCGCCGGCGGTCCCGGTGGCACCGACATCGGCGCCATGCGCGCGGACACCTCACTGGAGGACGATTTCGTCGTCGTCACCTGGGACCAGCGCGGCACCGGCAAGTCCTACGGCGCCATCGATCCGCTCGACACCTTCACGCCCCAACAGATGGTCAACGACACCATCGAGCTCAGCGAGTACCTTCGAGACCGCTTCGATGAGGAGCGCATCTACCTGCACGGCCAGTCGTGGGGTTCCCTTCTGGGCGTGCTGGCGGTGCAACAGCGACCCGACCTGTACCACGCCTGGATCGGCAGTGGCCAGATGGTCAGCCCAGTCGAGACGGACACGATGTTCTGGGAGGACACCATCGCCTGGGCCGAGTCAGTCGGCGACGATGCGCTGGCAGCCAGCCTGCGTGAGAGCGGCCCGCCGCCGTACGAGGACATCCTCGCCTACGAGGCTGCGCTGTCACATGAGCACGACTGGAACCCTTATCCGGAGTTCGATGGCGACAAGGAGATGCCCTTCAACCTGTTCGTGCCCGAGAACTCGCTGATGGACCAGTTCAACGGTCTGCGCGCGTTTCTCGACACCTTCTCCGTGCTGTATCCGCAGATACAGGACATCGACTTCCGTCACGACGCGGCCGAGCTGGAGGTGCCGGTGTACCTGATCCTGGGGGCGCACGAGGCCCGCGGTCGAGCTGTCCTGACGGAGGAATGGTTCAAGGTGCTCGACGCGCCGGCCAAGGAGCTCATCACCTTTCCCCACTCCGGCCACCGTCCGACCTTCGAGGAGCCGAGCCGTTTCGCCGAGCTGATGGGGCGCGTGCGCGACGAGACATACAGCGAGGCCTGACGGGGACGATCCCGGCGACCGTCTACGATGACCCCGCCATCTGCAACGGGAGAGTCCCATGACCGTCGAGACCGAGCGCCAGTCGTCCCGAGCCGATCGCCAGTCGCTGGAGCACATCCGCGAGCTGGCGGCGGCCGAGGATCGTGAGGGCCTGGATGCCGTAATCAGCGCGCTCGAACCAAGCGAAGCCATCCGCGCCATCCTGCGCCTGGAGGCTGAAGATCAGCAGTCGGTGCTCACGACGCTGTCGCCGCCGGAGGCCGCCGACCTCATCGAGGACGCCCCCGACGAGCAGGCAGCCGACCTCATCGAGCAGCTGACGCCGACCGAAGCAGCCGCCATCGTGACCCAGATGCAGAGCGATGAGCAGGCCGACCTGATCGCCGACCTGGGCCGCTCTGAAGCGGCCGCCATCCTGGGACAGATGGAGCCCGAGATGGCGAGTGAGTTGCGCGCCCGCGCGGACTACCCCGACGACGTGGCCGGCGGCTTGATGATCACCGAGTTCCTGCAGGTCGGCGAGAACGCGACGGTGGGTGAGACGCTCGATGCGCTGGTAGAGAACGCTGAGGACAGCGACGACCATTTCAGTCGCTACGTCTACGTCCTCTCACCGTTGGGGCGGCTGGTCGGGGTCGCTGCCGCCAGTGTGCTGGCTGCGGTTCCGCGCACCCAGCGCGTGGCAGACACGATGGTGCCACCACTCTTCACCACGCCGTCCACCGGCCTCGATGCATTGCGTGATTTCTTCGAAGCGCACCCCATCGCTGCCGTACCCGTCGTCGATCCCCGCGGTCGCTTGTTGGGCGTGACGCGTCGCACGGCGGTGCTCGATGCCATCACCGACCGCACCGAGCGCGAGATGCTGCGGATGCGGGGCATCGTCGGTGGTGACGAAGTGCGCTCGCTGCCGCTCGCCACCCGCACCAAGCGCCGTCTCTCCTGGCTGAGCATCAACATCTTGCTCAACGTCATCGCCGCCAGCGTCATCGCCCTCTTCATCGACACGCTCGATCAGGTCATCGCGCTGGCGGTGTTCCTGCCCATCATCAGCGACATGTCCGGCGCCAGCGGCAACCAGGCGGTCGCGGTCAGCATGCGCGAACTCTCACTCGGCCTCGTTCGGCCCTACGAGGTCGGCCGGGTATGGCTCAAGGAGGTCTCTGTCGGGCTCATCAACGGCACCGCTCTGGGCATCCTCATCGCCCTGGTGGCCACACTCTGGGACGGCAATGCCTGGCTGGGGCTGGTGGTCGGCGTGACACTTGCCGTGAACACCGTCATCGCGGTGTCGATCGGGGGCACGGTGCCGTTGCTGCTGAAACGCATCGGGGTCGACCCGGCCATCGCCTCAGGGCCCATCCTGACCACCATCACCGATATCTGCGGCTTCTTCATCGCGCTGAGCCTGGCCAGCCTGATGCTGGCACAACTGACGTAGCCGAAGCGCTACGCTCAGAGGCAACATGCCACCAGCCCGAACCAAACCAGCCCGTACCAAACCAGCCCGTACCCGACCCCCGCTCACCACTGTCGGCTGGCGCGAGTGGGTGGCGCTGCCAGACTGGAGCGTGTCGTGGTTGAAGGCCAAGATCGACACCGGCGCACGTACGTCAGCCTTGCACGCGTTCGACATCGAGACCACTGAGCACGACGGTGAGCGCTGGGCCCGCTTCGCCATCCATCCCTGGCAGGACTCGGCGCAGGACGAGGTCGTCATCGAGGCGCCGCTGGTCGACCATCGGGCGGTACGCAGCTCGTCAGGCTCACAAGGCGAGCGGCCGGTGGTTCGCACCACCATCGAGCTGGCTGGGCGAACGGTGCCGCTGGAGGTAACGCTGACCAGGCGGGACGAGATGGGCTTTCGCATGCTCATCGGCCGACAGGCGTTGCGGCGGGCGTACCTGGTCGACCCGGCGCGCTCGTACCTGGGCGGCCGCCCATCACAGGAGATCCGCAAGCGCAATCGGGGACGAGCCTGATGCCCGAGCGACGAGCGTGACGCCCGCCAGACGCGGGGACTTCGAGTTCGCCGGACTGGCCATCCCGGCCGGACGTGCGGCGACCGCGGAGCTGCCCGTGCCTCGCCTGGTCACCGGCACCGACGTCTCGCTGCCGGTGCGTGTCATCCACGGTCGCCGCGATGGCCCCACGGTCTGGATCAGCGCGGCCATCCACGGCGATGAGATCGCCGGCGTGGAGGTCATCCGCCGCGTCATCGGCCGCTTGGACCCACGCCGGCTCAGTGGCACAGTGATGGCCGTGCCCATCGTGAACGTGCACGGCTTCCTGACCGGCGACCGCTATCTGCCCAACAGGCGTGATCTCAATCGGTCCTTTCCCGGCTCCACCAGCGGCTCCCTGGCCGGCCACATCGCCAACGCTTTCATGGAGCAGATCGTGCGGCGCAGCGACATCGGCATCGACCTGCACACGGGCTCGGACCACCGCACCAACCTGCCCCAGATCCGCGGCAACCTCGACGATCCGCGCACACGCGAGCTAGCGCTCGCCTTCGGCGCTCCACTGATGCTGCACTCGGGCCTGCGCGACGGCTCGCTGCGCGCGGCGGCCACCGACGCCGGCGTCACCGTCCTGCTCTTCGAAGGTGGCGAAGCCTTGCGCTTCGACGAGGAGGCCATCGCTGCGGGCACCAACGGCACACTGCGGGTGCTGGCACACCTGGGCGTGATCGACACCGATGGCGTGGCGGCCACGACGATGCCGGTCGAAAGCCGGCGCAGTAGTTGGATCCGGGCACGTCGCAGCGGCATCGTCTCGATGCTGGTGTCACTGGGGCAACAGGTAGGCAAGGGCCAGCACGTGGCGGTCATCCACGATTCGCTGGGTCGGCGCCTCAGCCGCGCCGGTGCACCCTTCGCGGGTATGGTCATCGGCATGACCCAGCATCCACTCGTCCATCAAGGCGACGCCCTTGTCCACCTCGCTGAGACGGAGATCAGGACGGAGACAGCATGAAGGTCGCGATCCTCTCCCGCGCACCCGGTGCCTACAGCACCCGACGCCTGAAGGCGGCCGCCCTCGACCGCGGCCATCGCTGCCGCGTGCTCGATACGATGCGCTTTGCCATCGACCTGTCCACCGGCGATCCGGACCTGCAGTATCGCGGCAAGCCGTTGTCCGACTACGACGCGGTCATCCCCCGCATCGGTGCATCCATCACCTATTTCGGCTCGGCGGTGGTGCGGCAGTTCGAGCAGATGGATGTCTACACGCCCAACACGGCCAATGGCATCACCAACTCGCGCGACAAGTTGCGCGCCATCCAGTTCCTCTCGCGTCATGACATCGGCATGCCCGCCACCGCGTTCGTGCACGACCGTAACGATGTGCGCCCAGCCATCGAGCGAGTCGGCGGCGCGCCGGTCGTCATCAAACTGCTGGAGGGCACCCAGGGCATCGGCGTCATCCTGGCACCCAGCATGCGCGTCGCCGAGGCCATCGTGGAAACGCTGCACAGCACTCGTCAGAACGTGCTCATCCAGGAGTTCATCTCCGAGTCCAAGGGCAGGGACATCCGTGCGCTGGTGGTGGGCGACCGTGTGGTGGCGGCCATGCGTCGCACGGCGCAGGGTGAGGAGTTCCGCTCCAACGTGCACCGTGGCGGCAGTGCCGAGAAGGTGGCCATCAGTCCCGAGTACGAGCGGACCGCCGTGCGTGCCGCCCAGATCATGGGATTGCGCGTGGCCGGTGTGGATATGCTCGAGGGCAAGGATGGCCCACTGGTGATGGAGGTCAACTCCTCGCCCGGCCTCGAGGGCATCGAGACCGCCACCTCCCTGGACGTGGCCGGCGCCATCGTCGACCACATCGACAACCAGGTGGCCTTCCCCGAGTTGGACGTGCGCCAGCGGCTATCGGTCAGCACCGGTTACGGCGTGGCCGAGCTATTGGTTCGGGAGGACGGCGATTTCGTGGGCACCACCATCGCCGATTCGGGTCTGCGGGACCGCGATATCGCGGTCTTGACGCTACACCGCGGCACAGAGGTCATCCCCAACCCGCGCGAGTCGCGGGTGCTGGAGTCCAATGACCGGCTGCTCTGCTTCGGCAGGCTTGAAGCGATGCGTGACATGATCCCCACGCGCCGGAAGCGGCGGGCACGCGTGCGCAAGCTGCCCGACGACCCACTCGCAGGCGGCGAGCCGCCCTCAAGCACCGCCACGGCGTAGCCTCGCTCGGGCGTCCCAGGCTCCTGTCTCGCCGGACGCGATCCACCGCAGCACGACCCTTTGCAGTAGATGCACGATCTCGACCGGCCTGCCGAGGAAGTCGCAGGTTCCGTGCATCTGCTGCACCGAACTGACGATCGCCCTCATCCACTGCACAGGATCGGCAGGTCGGGATGTCCGAGCGTCGAGATGTTGCATCTGCTGCAAGTCCGGGCAGCCGGCAGCAAGAAGACTCGGGGCCTGCCCCCACGTGAACCGCCGTAGACTCATCGAGTGCGGTCGATGAAGAGCCCGCGGAGAGGAGGCCGGGATGCGCTTCGGACGGTTCGATGACGAGCGGCGTGAGTACATCATCACGCGGCCGGACACGCCACTGCCGTGGATCAACTACCTCGGCAACGACGACTATCTTGGGCTCATCTCCAACACCGCCGGCGGCTACTCCTTCTACCGTGATGCTCGCCTGCGCCGGCTGACGCGATACCGCTACAACAACGCACCCCTCGACGTCGGCGGCCGCTACCTGTACCTGCGCGACGACCTCAGCGGCGACTACTGGAGCCCAAGCTGGCAGCCGGTGGGCGGATTCGTCGAGGACTACGAGTGCCGCCACGGCCTGGGCTATACGGTCATCGGCTCGCGCAGCAGCGGCATCCGCACGGAGACGACGTACTTCGTGCCCCTGGGAGAGACGCTGGAGGTATGGCGCAGTCGCATCACCAATGAGCGCGAAACACCGGCGAGGCTATCGCTCTTCAGCGCGGTCGAATGGAACCTCTGGGACGCCCTCGACGACGCTACCAACTTCCAGCGCAACTACTCCATCGGCGAGGTGGAGGTCGAAGATGGCGTCATCTATCACAAGACCGAGTATCGAGAACGCCGCGACCATTTCGCCTGGTTCGCCTGTTCGGAGCCAGTGTCGGGGTTCGATACGCAGCGGGATGCCTTCCTGGGTCCCTACCGCGGCTGGGACCGCCCGCTGGTCGTGGAGCAGGGTGCGACGACCGATTCGATAGCACATGGCTGGCAGCCCATCGGCTCACATCACGTGCGCCTCGAACTGGCGCCGGGTGAGACGCGCGAGGTCATCTTCGCACTGGGCTACGCACAGAACCCCGCCGACGCCAAGTTCGACCCACCCGGTTCGCAGATCATCGCCAAGAGCGGCGTGCGTCCGACCATCGAGCGCTACCTCCACGCCGACCACGTGGAGCAGGCCCTGGATGCACTGCACGATCATTGGGATGAGCTGCTGAGGTCCCTGCAGGTCGACACGCCCAACGAACACCTCGACCGCATGGTCAACATCTGGAACGCCTACCAGTGCATGGTGACGTTCAACCTCTCGCGCTCGGCCTCGCTGTTCGAGTCGGGCATCGGCCGTGGCATGGGCTTCCGCGACTCCCACCAGGACCTGCTCGGCTTCGTGCACATGGTGCCCGAGCGCGCCCGGCAGCGCATCCTTGACATC
>JBBSAV010000068.1:0-16453 GCA_038251965.1 Candidatus Limnocylindrales bacterium | reverse complement strand
GGGCACCTACACGGTGACCGAGCCGGCCGTGGATGGTTACGCCACCACCTATGACAACTGCAGCGACCTGGTCATCGCCAATGGCGGGACCGCCACCTGCACCATCACCAACGACGACAAGGCCGCGACCCTCATCGTCAAGAAGGTCGTCGTCAACGACGACGGCGGCACGCTCGCGGCAGCGGACTTCACGTTCGTGGTCAACGGCGGCGCCCCCGTCAGCTTCGAGGCTGATGGCCAGAACGACCTCAGCGTCGACGCGGGCACCTACACGGTGACCGAGCCGGCCGTGGATGGTTACGCCACCACCTATGACAACTGCAGCGACCTGGTCATCGCCAATGGCGGGACCGCCACCTGCACCATCACCAACGACGACATCGCGGGCACGATCACGCTCAACAAGACCGTCTCCGGTGGCGACGCCGCCCTCACCGACTTCGTTCCGTCCATCAACGGCACGCAGGTCACCTGGGGTGTCGCTGTCGAACTGCCCGCTGGCAGCTACACGGCCTCGGAGGCGATGAACGTCTCTGACTACGTGGCTGGCGGGTGGGGTGGCGCTTGCGACGCCCAAGGCAACGTGGACCTCGCGCTTGGCGAGAACCTCACCTGCACCATCACCAACTACCATGCCGAGCTCACCATCGAGAAGTCGGCCGACCCGGCGTTCTACGCCAAGGAAGGCGACATCATCGGCTACACCGTGACCGCGACCAACAGCGGCATGGCGACGCTCACCGGTGTCGACGTCAGCGATGCGCTGATCGACGCCCTTGACAGCTGGACATGCGATCCGGAGATCCCGGCCACCCTCGCGCCAGGCAAATCGATCACCTGCACCGCCGAGTACGAGATCACCGCGGCCGACGTGGTCGAGGGCTCAGTGCCCAACACCGCCTGCGCCAGCAGCGATGAGACCTCGAAGGACGTCTGCGACGACGAGACGGTCTACCTGTCCGAGCTGAAGATCGAGAAGTCGGCCGATGTCGACTACTTCACCGCGGCCGGCGACCAGATCGTCTACACCGTCAAGGCCACCAATACCGGGGAATTCACGCTCACCAACGTCGATATCAGCGATGACCTCATCGATGGCCTCGGCGACTGGGAGTGCACCCCGACCCTCGTGGTCGCGGAACTCGCCGCCGGTGAATCCATCACCTGCACCGCCACCTACGAGATCACCGATGCCGACGTGGAAGAAGGCTCGGTGCCGAACACGGCTTGCGCCGTCAGCGACCAGACCCCTGAGGTCTGTGCTGACGTCGAGGTGCCACTGGCACAGCTCGAGATCGTCAAGTCGGCCAACGTTGACACGTATAGCGCGGTCGGCGACGAGATCGCCTACACCGTCACCGCGACCAACACCGGTTCGGCCACGCTCACCGACGTCGATATCAGCGATGACCTCATCGCCGGCCTTGACAGCTGGGAGTGCAAGATCGGTGACAGTGTCACGGATCTTCCTGTGGCCAGCCTGCTGGCCGGTCAGTCCATCACCTGCACCGCCACCTACACCGTGGTCGCGGCCGACATCGAGACGGGCACGGTCTTCAACCAGGCTTGTGTCGACAGCGACGAGACGCCCGAGACCTGTGACGACGTGACCACGCCGCTCGCTGAGCTCGAGATCGTCAAGTCAGCCAACGTCCAGAGCTACAGCGCGGTGGGCGACGAGATCGTCTACACCGTCACCGCGACCAACACCGGCGAGGCCGAGCTCACGAACGTCGACATCAGCGATGCGCTGATCGACGGCCTCGAGAGCTGGGAATGCACGCCGGAGATCCCGGCCACGCTGGCTGTGGGGGAGCAGATCACCTGCACCGCCACCTACCAGGTCACTGCGGCCGACATCGAGACGGGCACGGTCTTCAACCAGGCCTGTGTCGACAGCGACGAGACGCCCGAGACATGCGACGATGTCAACGTCGATCTGATCTCGATCGTCCTCGACAAGTCCGCCAGCCGAGCCTTCGTCCCGGAGACCGGTACCGACGTCACATTCACCCTCGCCTTCAGCCATCCGGCAGGCGAGCCACCGGTCTACATGTACTCACTCGTGGACGATGTCTACGGTGACCTGCTCGACCCGGCCAATCCAGCCGTCAGCGAGAACGACTGTCCCGACTACGTTGGACTGCTCGTCGCGCCTGGTGAGTGGTACGCGTGCCAGTTCACGGCTCCGGTGACCGTTTCGCTCAAGAACGATCATGTCAATGTCGCCACGGTCATCGTGACCGATGGCGATGCGAACAACCTGGAGCCGAGGTTCGCGACTGCCAACGACGACGCTGTCGTCAAGCTCCGCGAGCCCATCGTCACGGGCGAGCCCCAGCCCCCCACTACGCCTAATCCGACCAAGCCGCCGACCGACATGCTCCTCGTGACCGACACCCTGGGTGGCGACGCGGGTGGCGGGTTCGGTGATCCGATCGGCTGGGCCGTCTGGGTCCTGCTGTCAGCCCTGCTCATCCTGAGCACCGGCTTCGTCATCCGGCGCGAGCGCTTTGCGGAGGTGCGCAACCGCCGTTAGCGCCGGCACCAACTTCGCAACCAGCACGACGGCCGGGTCCTCAGAGGACCCGGCCGTCGTCGTTATTTGCTGGGTCAGGGTTGGCGGCGCACCACGTAGACGGCCACGAACGTGGCGCCCAGCAGGACCGCGCCGCTGCCCAGCACCAAGGGGACCGCATCCATCGGTGCCGTAGTGTCCGTCGTTTCGGCCGGCCTCGGCGTGGCGTTCTTCCTGGGTTTCTTGTCGGGCTGCCTCGGCTGCGAGCACACACGCGGCTTGGCCTTGGGTGCAGGCTCGGTGGCCTCCTCAGCCCCGATGAGCGTCGCCGCCGCTTGCAGCTTGGGCAGCGTACCGGCCGGGCCGGTGCTCGTTTGGAGGATGAGTCGTTGCTCGTTGGGCCGAGACCGCTTGGCGATCGACCAGTCCCACACGGGTGAGCGCTCCCTGACTTCGTTGATGCGGTAGTGCAACAAACGCCCGTCCCTCGTCTGTAGGTCCACGATCTTGCCCAGCAGGCCCTTCCCGTCGGTGGCCTCGGAGATGGTGAACAGCGGCAGGAACATGCCCGGTTGAGCGTGCCCGATGATCCATGTGGTGCCCGGCGCGCCGGGCAGTTGGAAGGCCTTCAGCCACTGCGCCACATCGCATAGTGGATAGCCGGGCGCGTTGCTAGGCAGGGTCCGTGCGCTTGAGATGACCGGCAGGTCGATCCCCGCATACGGCAACTGGATGCGGACCGGTGCCGAGCGCTTGTCCAGGGGCACGTCTGCCGCGAAGGTGCTCAACGTCGGCAGTGCCAGAGCGAGCGTGCCGGCCAGCGCGAAGACCGCACCCGCCTTGGAGATCCAGCGGTTCTGGCGGCGTTCCGGAACTGGTCGGGGGGTGCTGACCATGACCACACGCTAGCATCTCTTCGTCGGAGCGCCGCCAGCACGGAGTCGGGCCCCACCAACGAGTGGTGCCGATGGGCAACGCTCGGTATACTCACCGCTGATCCGCGTCAAGTCGTCGTGGCGCAATGGAGGGAGACCGTTGCAGGATACTGTCCGTCGGGGTTCATTACGTCCCCGCGTGGCAGTCATAGAGGATGACGCTGCCGTCAGGCGCGTCTTGGGAAGGATCCTTGAAGACGCCGGATATGGCGTCATCGCCGTCGCCGACGGTGAGAATGGACTGCGCACCATAGCCGAGCACCAACCCGACCTGCTCATCCTTGACTTGACGCTGCCGCGTATCGATGGCTTGGAGATCTGCCGCCGCCTCCGTGCGGATCCGCACACCGTGACCTTGCCCATCATCGTGTTGACCGCACACACGTCCACCTCGGACATGGTCGCGGCGCTCGATGCGGGCGCGGATGACTTCGTGACCAAGCCATTTCAGCAGGTGGAGCTGCTGGCTCGCCTACGCAGCTCGTTCCGCACGCGGGACGTCATCCGGCGCATGGAGCAGGCGCACGACATCGTGGTCGCGCTGGCCAACGCGGTCGAGGCCAAGGACCTTGGGCTCAAGGACCACTGCCGCTACCTGGCCTACCGCTCGGCGCGTCTGGCTGCCTATGTTGGTCTTCGCGACGGCGAGCTGGAGGGAGTGGCCTACGGTGCGCTCTTGCACGACATCGGCAAGATCGGCATTTCTGAACACGTGTTGCACAAGCCCGGGCCACTCACCGATGAGGAGTTCCGCATCATGCGTGAGCACCCGGAGATCGGCGAGCGCATCTGTGATCCGTTGCGAATGTCTCGCGACTTCACGCCCATCATCCGCCATCACCACGAGCGCTGGGACGGGGCAGGCTATCCCGACGGGCTCAAGGGCGAGCGCATCCCGCTGGGGGCTCGGATCGTGGCGCTCGCCGATGCCTTCGACGCCATCGTCCGGGGTCGCCCCTACCGTGCCGCGCGGACCGTCGAGGAGGCATTCGACGAGCTGCAGAAGCACGCGGGGAAGCAGTTCGACCCGGGACTGGTGCCGCTGTTCATCGAGGAGGCCGACCGACTCGATTCGGGCATCGCGCCCAGCGTGGAACTGCCGCGCGTGGCACTCCTGGGCCGCGAGGCTCCGATCGTGACCGGCGCACCGAGCGGCGCGGCGGTCGGCGTACGCTGAGTCACCGACTCGGACGCGAGTCGAGCGTATGACGACCACACCAGAGGCGCCTGGTCCGTTTCGCTATCAGTTCGTCCGGCTGGTGCTGAAGGCCGTGGCGAACGCCTACGTACGCACGCGGGTCACCGGCGCTGAGCGGATCCCGCCAGCCGGTGCCTATATCATCTGCTTCAATCATCCCTCGTGGCTGGACCCGATCTTCTTCGCGGCCTTCTGGCCGGATCGCGAGCGCCTGCTGTACGTCTTTGGGCCACGCGAGCAGGACATGCGCTCCGGCCTCCGCAACCGGCTCATCACCTGGACCCGGCGTGGCGTGCCCTTCAAACCCGCTGCCGCTGATGTGATCAACGTGACACGCCGGGCTGTCGCTGTGCTCCGCACCGATGCCTGCCTCATCATCGCCGGCGAAGGCAGGCTTAGCGATCACGAGGGTCGGATCTTGCCACTGGAGACCGGTCCCGCCCACTTCGCTCGCCTGGCCGATGTCCCCATCGTACCGGCGGCGATCGTCGGCTCGCGCTGGGTGTCCTTCGGCAGCCACGTGAGCATTCGTGTGGGTGAGCCGGTATATCCCGAAAGGCACGGTAGCGGCAGGGCCGCCGCCAGGGCCATGACCGACGTGGTGCAGGAGCGGCTGCAATCGCTGTTGCAGGGCGTCGAGGAACGTGAACCACCCGGTTGGCTGGGCCGGACCATCTCGGATGCCTTCAACGAACGTCCCTGGCTGGACGACCCGACCCGCGATCCCCGGGGCCGTTGAGGTGGTGTCTGCGGGTCAGCAGGCGCCGCCGTGTGGCGCAGCCGACCGCTACCTGCGCCGGTCCAGGACCAGGATCGCGTCGATCCACACGGTGGTGCCTGACGACTTCGCCCTATTCGTTCCGGCGGTACGCAGCATGACCACGTGCTCGCCCTTGGTGACGTTCCGGACCGAGACGATGCGGCGACTGTCAGCCTTCGTGGCGTACAGGTCCACGGTCTCCACGAGTTTGCCGTCGACGATGATCTTGAGGCGGCCACCGCCTGGGCCGCGACGTGCCACCACCGCGAACTGGGCACCCTTGATCCGGAGCGTGACCGTGGCATCCTTGGTGGAGGACCGCACCAGCGATCGACCGAGCGAGTCCTTCTGCTTGAGGGTCTTCCAGCCACGCGTGAGCTTGAGGTGCGACGAGTTCCGACTCACGTCGAAGAGATCCACGCCGGGCTTCAGGGTGCGGGCCGTGCTATGGCCGACCCGGTCATCGGCACTGCCCCTAAGGGTGCAGCCGTTGCGGTCAAGGTGGACGTCAAGGCCGGCGGTGTCTGCCGGACGATAGCCTGCGGCGCGCGTGGTGCCAGCGCAGATCGCCTTGAGTGACGATGAGGCCAGGCCGGAGGTCTCATCCTGCGCCTGCATCCGGACCGTCGTCGGAACGCGCTTGCCGTCCTTGTGGACGCGCTCTCCATGGCGCAAGCTGATGCGTGGACCCGCCACCGTCGGCGGTACCGAATCGAGCTGGATGCTCTCCTTGATGACGGGAGACTTGACGTTGCGGAAGCTACGCAACTGCAGGCGCACGTCCTGCTTGCCTTGCTGCTCGCTGAGGCTGAGCGCGAAGCGGCCCTGATACGGCAGCCACGGCCCAAAGGGCCTGTCGCCACTGGAGTACCTGACCTCCTGACCGTCGTAGCCGCGGAGGTCGGCTGAGACCGATGTGCTGGCCGTCCACTCGGCGCCGCTGGCAAGCGTCGTGGCGCGCTCGCGCTCCAGGCGCAACCCCGCCATGTTGGACGCGTAGACGTTGACGTCGAGCTTGGTACCACTGCCGAGGCGGAACTGGCCGGCTTGCCAGAACCGCCACTCATTCCAGCCGTTGGGGAGATGGACGGTGTCACACTCCCAACAGGCGACCCACAGCGGGTACTGGCCGAAACTGGTGGGCGCGCCCACCACCTTCGCCCACATGGAGCCGCTGGTATAGAGCAGCGGGTAGCGCCCGGTCTGACGGTAGAGCTCATCCAGCATCGCGTGCAGCTGGGTCCTCGCGTAGGTCTTGTTGGGCGCACCCAGGGACTTCAGCGTCTCGATGTCCACCACGAGGGGCAGCAGGCCATTCAGACCAGTAGTGCGGCGGAGCGTGTCGAGATAGTGCTTCGCTTGAGCCACACCAGCCTTGCGGTAATCGAAGAAGTGATAGGCACCAACGAGAAGGCCAGCGTTGCGCGCCTCCCGCGTGTGCCGCTGGTAGGTGCTATCCACGAACGACGTGCCCTGGGTAGCCTTGGAGAAGACGAAGGTCATGCCCTTGGCGCGCAGGTCGGCGAAATCGGGATGGTCGTTCCAGTGGCTCACATCGAGGCCCTTGATGCCCCGGGGCATGGGCCACGGCGTCGGTGTGGGCTTGGGGGTCGGCTTGGGCGTGGGCTTGGGTGTGGGCTTGGGTGTGGGCTTGGGTGTGGGCTTGGGGGTCGGCTTGGGCGTCGGTGACGGTTCGGCCGATGGGAACGGAGTCGCGTCCGGGTCGCCGGCCTGGGCCTGGATCGGACCGGCCCCAACGCTGCTCGACAGCAGCACGAGCGCGACCAAGGCTGCCAACGAGTGGCGCCACTTGCGTGGGCCACGCCGCCGACGCTCTGCCTGTCCAGAGGCTCCCGCTTCCTCGATACGTTGTCGCGCCTGCGCCACGCTCGAGGCACGTGGAACCGGAGAGGCGAGGTCGTGGGGCATCGATCGCGGGGCGTGCTTGGGCAACACATGCCCTCCTGGGTCGTTGTTCAGGTCACGGCGGGGCAGTGCGGTGAAGTGTACGTGCTCAACGGCGTCCGTCCATCGTCCGATGGGACCATGGTGCTTCTTCGTCGTCGCCCGCCGTGATCGCGCTGCCCGCCGCAGCGACCGGGGCGGGGGAGGGGCTACCATGGCTATCCCGTGCCGATCGCTCCCAACGACTTCGTCCATCTCCACCTGCACTCGGAGTTCAGCCTCCTCGACGGCCTGGGCCGCATCGATGACCTTGTCAGCGGGGCTTCCGCTCATGGCTTCGACGCGCTAGCCATCACCGACCACGGCTCGCTCTACGGTGCCGTGGCGTTCTACCGGGCGTGCAAGGCCAAGCAGATCAAGCCCATCGTCGGCGTGGAAGCGTACGTCGCGCGGCGCAGCATGTACGACCGCGAAGGCAAGGCCGACGCCCAGCCGTACCACGTCACCCTGCTGGCCAGGGACTGGAACGGCTATCAGAACCTCTGTCGCATCATCACCGCGGCGCATGTGGACGGCTACTACTACAAGCCACGCCTCGATCGCGAGCTTCTCGCCAAGTATTCCGAGGGCATCATCGGCATGTCCGCCTGCCTCGGCGGTGAAGTGGCCAAGGCGCTCGAGGTAGACGACTTCGAGAACGCCCGCCGCATCGTCGGCGAGTACCGCGACATCCTGGGGCCGGACGGCTTCTGGCTGGAGCTCATGGACCACGGGTTACCGGAGCAGACAGCGCTCAACCCCAAGCTGTTGCAGCTCAGCCGTGAGACCGGCGCCGGGGTCGTCGCCACCAACGATCTGCACTACGTGCGCAAGGACCAGCACGAGGCGCACGACGTGCTGCTCTGCGTCGGTACCGGATCCAACCTCGACACCCAGAATCGCCTGCGCTTCGAGACCGACGAGTTCTATCTGAAGACGGCGGCGGAGATGGAGCTGCTGTTCAAGGATGTGCCTGAAGCGCTTTCCAACAGCAAGCTCATCGCCGAGATGACCGATCTGCAGATCACCTTCGGTGAGCCGCGCCTGCCGCACTTCCCCGTTGCGGACGGATACACCGTCCAGACCTGGCTGCGCGAGGAGTGCGAGCGTGGTCTCCGTGCACGCTACGGTACAGTCACCGACGAGCTCAAGGCGCGCCTCGAGTACGAGCTCGGCGTCATCATCTCCATGGGCTACGCCGCCTACTTCCTCATCGTCGCGGACTTCGTGCGCTACGCCAAGGAGCAGGGCATCGCCACCACGTGCCGAGGCTCGGCACCGGGGTCGATCGTGACCTACACGCTGGGCATCACCCCGGTCGACCCCATCCTTTACGGGCTGCCCTTCGAGCGCTTCCTTAACCCCGACCGCGTGACGATGCCGGACATCGATGTCGACTTCGAAGATGCTCGGCGCGACGAAGTCATCAACTACGTCACGCGCAAGTACGGTCAGGATCACGTGGCACAGATCATCACCTTCGGCACCATGGCCGCGCGCGCAGCCGTGCGCGACGTGGGCCGCGTCATGGGCTACGGCTACGGTGAGGTCGACCGCATCGCCAAGGCTATCCCCACGACCCTCGGCATCACGCTGGAGGAAGCCCTCCATCAGGCGCCGCCCTTCCGCGAGATGTACGAGGGCGACGCCGGGATCCACAAGATGGTGGACATCGCGAAGCAGCTCGAGGGCGTGGCCCGCAATGCCTCGACGCACGCCGCCGGTATCGTCATCAGTCGCGAACCTCTGACCGAGCTGATGCCGCTCCAGAAGGCCACCAACTCCGACGCGCTGATGACCCAGTACGAGATGCATGGCGTGGAGGCGCTGGGGCTGCTCAAGTTCGACTTCCTGGGCCTGTCGAACCTGACCATCCTGCGCCAGGCGGTGGACCTGATCGACCAGCATGCCGGTGTCCATGTCGATCTCGACGACATCCCGCTCGATGACGCAAAGACCTTCAAGCTCCTGTCGAGCGGTGAGACCACCGGCGTCTTCCAGCTCGAGTCAGCCGGCATGCGCCGCTACATCAAGGAGCTGCGCCCGACGTCTGTCTATGACCTCGCGGCCATGGTGGCGCTGTTCCGGCCCGGACCGATGGATAACATCCCGGCCTACATCCGCCGCAAGCACGGCCAGGAGAAGGTCAGCTACCTCCATCCGCTG
This sequence comes from Candidatus Limnocylindrales bacterium, assembly GCA_038251965.1. Lineage (GTDB taxonomy): Bacteria > Chloroflexota > Limnocylindria > Limnocylindrales > CSP1-4 > JAFMJV01. The sequence goes on along the minus strand of JBBSAV010000068.1, from coordinate 6,932 downwards.
CTGGAGCCCTACCTGGACAAGACGTACGGGATCTTCGTCTACCAGGAGGACATCATGGCGGCCGCGATGGCGCTTGGTGGCTTCACCGGTCCGGAGGCGGACACGCTGGGTTATGCCATCCGCAAGAAGAAATCGGATGTGCTGCGCGCACAGAAGGACAAGTTCGTGCGGCAGGCTGCTGAGCGAGGCGTCGAGGCCCGAGTCATCGACGCGGTCTTCAAGGCCTTCGAGCCCTTCGAACGCTATGGCTTCAACAAGGCCCACGCCACCTGCTACGGGCTCATCGCCTACCAGACGGCGTACCTCAAGGCCAACTATCCGGTCGAATACATGACCAGCGTGTTAACCGCGTTCCGGGACAATACCGACAAGGTCGCGGGAGCCATCGCCGAGTGCCGCCGCCTTGGCATCGAGGTTCTGGGCCCCGACGTCCGTCACAGTTTCCTCGACTTCACCGTCGAGGGCACGTCGATCCGCTTCGGGCTGCTGGCCATCAAGAACGTGGGCGAGGGTGCTATCCAGTCGATCATCGATGCCCGCGAGGAAGGTGGAGGGTTCAAGTCCCTGGATGACCTCTGTGCCCGCATCGATCTGCGCCTCGTCAACAAACGCGTCATGGAAGCGCTCATCAAGGTCGATGCCCTCAAGGGCCTGGGGCACCCCGCACAGCTCATGGCCGGCGTGGATGAGGCTATGGCCTACGGGCAGGCGCAGGCGCGCGACCGCATCTCGGGCCAGGTTTCGCTCTTCGACATGGCGGGGACGGAGGGACCGACGCTGGAGCAGCGGCTTCCCGTCACCACCGAGGCGCCCTCCCGGGAGCGCCTGCGCTGGGAGAAGGAGTTGCTGGGCCTCTACCTTTCCAACCACCCGCTTGGTGAGATGGCTGCCGAGATGGCTCGCTACGTCAACGCCCCGACCGGCGACATCGGCGAGGGTCTCGACCAGCAGCGCGTCGTCGTCGGTGGCATGGCCGTTGGGATCCGGCGCGTCGTCACTCGCAACAGGGAAACGATGGCCGTCGTCACGCTGGAAGACCTGGCGGGTTCCGTTGATGTGGTCATCTTCCCGCGTACCTACGCGGATGCCGGAGTGGCGGCCAAGCTGACCGATGACGCGGTGCTGCTCGTCGCTGGTCGCGTGGACCACAAGGGCGACGAGACGGTGGTGCTGGCCGATACGGTCTGGACCTGGGACGAAGCGACCTCCAAGGGTGAGGAGCAGTTCGCCCTGGAGGTCGCAGCCGGGGATCGAGGGCGGCGCGGTGGTCGAAGAAGAGATGGCAACGGCAATGGCCAGGGCCGGTCAGGGCAGAACGGCAACGGGAACGCGCTGGGGCCGGTCAGTCCACCGGTTAACCCGGCCGGCCCGGCTGCGAGCCCGGCTGCTAGGGGTCCGTCCTCGGCGGAAACGATCATCATCCCGAAGGTCTCGCCCCTGCGCGACAGTCATGTGTCCGGCTCCATCACCGTCACCATCGGTGGCACCGCCGTCCGCCAGTCCGCGCAGCGCTCCGGTGACCCATTCCCGCCGCCCCCGGCCACGTTGGAGCCGGCTTCTGGCTCCGGCGCGCATCCCGCGTTCGCTGCCCTCGCCCCAGATGGGTCGGACGAGCTGCCGTTGCCCGACGAGTCCAACGCCATCGCCGCCTCCGCTGCCGGCGCCACCACCGCGCCCGTCGAGGCTGGCCCCGGCCAGGTCCTCCACATCCGCTTCGCACCGGCGCCGGACGACGCCATCGTGGCAGCCTTCGGGGAGCTCAAGGCGGTGATCAAGTCCCGCCCCGGGACGACACCGGTCGTGCTCCACATCCCCGCTGGCACGAGGCGTACGCACGAGATGCGCTTGGGGGTCGAGATCGCCTACGACACGGAGTTGTTGGCCGAGATCGGGCGCAGGTTTCGTGGCCTGTTGCTCCTGACGCTCGACTGAGTTCCTAGTCGAGGACGATCCAGCCGACTTCCGTCTGTTCGGACACGGCCTGGTTGAGCCGTACGACGATGAAGCCCTCCTCTACATCGAGCACGTGGGCGGCTTCGACGTGGATACCGGGCCGGTGATCCTGTAGCGTCGCGAGCACGATCGATTTGTCACTGAGGCCGCCGCTGACTTGGATGACGAACTCGGAGCCACCGACCGAGACCAGGGTCCGGCCGGAGCGCTCGGTCAGCTGCAGGCGGCCCTTGGTGCGCAAGGCCACGCCCTTCTTGTCGGCGGTAGCGGCGAGGGCGGTGCCGCCGCCTTCTGCCAGGAAGTCGCCACCGATCCCGTCTGGCGACTGCGTCAGGCCCTGGACGCCCACCGTGTTGCCCTTGCCGGCGACGGCGTTGCCTTGCACACCGATGCCCTTGCTGGCGTTGGCCAAGCCCCTCACGCCGATGGGGCTCTTGCTGCCGGTGGCGCGAGCCTGCAGGGCCGGGCCCTGGCCGGACTCGATGACCGTCGGCTTGCCGGCCGTGGTCTTCTCGCCGGCGCGTATCGCGGAGCCGTTCTTGGCGCTGGTCGTGGCCGCGATCCCAAAGACACTCAGCAGTCCGGCGACGGCCGCCACGCCCCCGCTTCGAAGCAGCTCGCGACGCGAACGCGGCTCATCCATGGCATCGACCGCTGGCAGAACTGGCTCGTGGTCCGTGGACGGGTTCACCATATCCTCCTGTGGGTGGGGCAAACATGGGTCGGGCACACGTGGATGGAGCACGCCTTCCCGATGACGAGTCCCAACGGTTGATGATCGTAGCGCAGCACAGAATCGATCGACGCCGGGAACACGATGGTTCCCAGCGTCGATGTCGGTCCGGCTGTGGTCAGGCGGCCGGTGCGTAACTCACCTGGAGTGCGCCGTCGGCGTCGCGGAGCTCCAGGTTGCCGGCCGCGTCGACCGACCACGTCGTGGCGCTCGTGATAGCGCCAAAGTACCACTGCGACTGCTCAGCCAGTTCGTCGCTGAGACACGCCATCCGGGTCGACCCGATGGCATCGGAGATGGTGATGCTGTCGCCGTCGACCTGGTACGTGGTGAAGTAGTCGTTGCAGCCATCGGAACCGGTCAGATCACCGCCGGGGCTGAACTCGGCCGTCACTTGCGATGTCATGTCAGATGAGACCACACCGGCCTGCTCCTGCTGGTTGTTGATGCCGGTGGCGACCCAGGCACCGACGATGGTCGCCTCAGGCGCCAGATCGAACTCGAGGAGGAAGTTGCCGTCGGCATCGAGGAATGCCATCTGGATCCCGCCCGACTGGTAGCTGGCGACTTGGCCCAGGTTGGCGAAGTAGGTGCTTTCGACCGCAGACGCTGGCTCTGGGCAGGCCATCAGGGTCGATGCCACCTCGCCGAACGTGACGTCGAAACCATCGATCTCATAGCTGGTGGAGTAGCTGTTGCAGCCGCCGTTGCCGCCGCCTTGCCCATCGTCCATGCGCAGGGAGACGAGCACGCCGTCAGGGACCTGCTCAAGCTCACCATCGACGACCTGCCCGGTCAGGATCCAGTGCATGCCTTCGATGCTGAAGACGCCGATCGGCTGTGGCGAAACCTCATCGGTCGCCAGAGCTGTGGTGGCTCCACTGGCCAACAGGGCCAAGGTCGTGAGTGCCGCGGCCATGCCGCGCAGCTTGATCATCGAGATGTCCTCCAGGGTTCTTATGTGTCAGTGTCGGGACGCGCGTAGATGGCGTCCGGCCCGTATCACCATAGACGCGATCTAGGGCCCGACGGTTCCCCCCGGCCCCCTGGGGCCACGCGGGGCTGGGACTTCCTCGATGTCCATGCCCAGGAATCGATCCACGAAACGGTAGCGCCAGAAGATCCAGACCAGTACCGCCCATGCCCCCACGCCGCCGAGGACGAGGGTGGCGTCGCGGAGGCTCAGGAGCGAGAGGTTGAAGAAGTCACGCAGGGGCGGGACCAGCATCACCACGATGTAGGAGATCCCCAGCGTGATGGCCAGATAGGTCGGCCGGCGATCGGGCGAGATCGGTGAGACGACCGCGAAGAGCCGGTTCGGCGGCTCGACGAAGAGCAGGACGATCACGCCGACGTAGATGAGGAAGGTGGTCACCGACGTCTTGGCCGCAAGGTCGACCGACGCTCGCGTCACCAGGCCGGCCGCCGAATCGCCTTGGCCGATGAGGAAGATGCCGGTCACGACGAGCAGGCCGACGACCGACGCCAGGCCTGCAGCCGGCACGACGAAACGCGCCAGGGTCTGCTGTAGCGATTCGCGTGGTAGCGGCCCAGGTCGCGACCACATCGCCAGCAGTGCCGTCGGTATCCCGACCGTGAACAGGGTGATGGCCGATGCGTTGCGCAGGTCGACCGGGAAGAAGCCGCTGGTCATCAGCACCAGGATGAGCATGCCCAAGGTCAGGATGCGAGTCAGGAAGACGCGCAGGATGTCCTGCATGCCGTTGAGGATGCGCTGCCCCTCACCGATGGCCGAGGCGAGGGATGAGAAGGTGTCCTCGATGAGGATCAGGTCTGCCACGCCGCGCGCGGCCTGGCTGCCGCTGCCCATGGCGATGGCCAGGTTGGAGCGCTTCAGTGAGAGGACATCGTTGACGCCATCGCCGGTCATGGCTACGTAGTGACCCTGCTCACGGAGGGTGCCGACGACGCGTTCTTTCATCTCGGGGCTGATGCGGCCGAAGACCACTGTCTGGTCGACGGCGACATCGAAGTGCGGGTCGTCCATGGCTTCCAACTCAGGCCCGGACACCACACCCCGGCTGACGTCCAGTCCGGCCTGCCGGGCCAGCGTCGCCACGGTCTCGGGGTCGTCCCCGGAGATGACGCGTACGTCGACGCCCATCTCACGGAAGCGAGCGAGCGTCTCAGCCGCCTCAGGTCGGAGCAGGTCGCGCAGGACCACGATGGCATACGGCCGGCAATCCTTGGGCAGGAGCGAATCGTCACCGTCGTCAGTGAGCGACAGCGATGGGCTGTGTGCCGCCAGCAGGACGCGCATGCCCTTGGCCGCGTGATGGCCGGCGATGGCCAGGATGTTGCGCCACTCGGCATCGCTGATGTCGAGATACGGCCGCAGGAACGAGGGTGCGCCGAGTGAGTACGTGCCCTCGGGTGGATGGCTGGGGGACACGCCCGCCGGCAGTGCCACGGCGCTCCATTTGCGCTGGGACGAGAAGGGCACCTCCGCGACCGGGGTGCGAGGCGTGGCGTGCAGTCCGATGAGGATGGCCTCGCTGGTCTTGTTGCGGGCGCGCCCGCTCGCGACCATCACCCCCACGTAGGCGCGGGCACTGCCCTCATCCCGTTCCAGCGGCAACACCTGCTCGAGCTCGAGCTCATTGGCCGTGAGCGTACCCGTCTTATCGACGCAGAGCGTGTCGACGTGGCTGAGTGATTCGACCGCGTTGGCCTGCTGCACCAGGGCGCCGAAGCGGGACATATGCACGGCCGCCAGGGCATAGGCGATGGCGATCGAGACGAAGAGGCCGTTGGGCACGAGCCCGACGAGGACGGTCGCCTCGATGATGGCCTGATCGAGGGGGGCATCGTCGACCACGTTCTTGACCACGAGCAGTAGCTGCAGGTAGATGACCACGCCCAGGGTCACACGGATGACGGTCTGGATCTGCCGCTGCAAAGGGGTCAACGTGCGCCGGAAGGTGCGCGCCCCGGCGGTGATCCGCCCCGCGAGGCTGGCACTGCCCACGGTCTCGGCGACGAATCGGCCCTGTCCGGAGCTGGCAAAGCTGCCCGAGTACACTTCGTCGCCGACACGCTTGGGGACCATGTCCGATTCGCCCGTCAGCAGGGACTCGTCGATCTGCAGCCGACCCTCGGCCAGTCGCCCGTCGACGACGATCTGGTCACCGGCCGCGACGGCGATGAGGTCGCCCACCACGAGCTCCTCCGGACCGACCGTTCGTTCCTCGCCATCACGCACGACTCGGGCCGTCGGTCGCGTCAGCAGCGCGATCTCATCGAGCGCCTGCTTGGCGCGAACCTCCTGGTAGATGCCGACGGCGATGTTGGTACTGATGACACCGAGTGAGACGAAGGCGTCGAAGGGCCGGCCTACGATGACCAGCGCGGCGCCCAGCAGGAACAGGACGTTGTTGACAAAGGTGAAGACATTCTCACGGACGATGGCGAAGTAGGACCTCGTCGTCGCCGGCGGCGCCGTGTTGCCCAGGCCTTGCTTGCGACGTCGCGCCGCCTAGGCGTCGCTGAGGCCGGTCGGCGGTGTCGGGGCCAGGGGTTCGATCGGTCCGGGCGCGTCGCTCACCTGGACACGGTGCTCGTGACGCCTTCCCGCGGACCATCGACGCGGAGGTCGTCGGCAGCACCAGGGACACACACGCTGGTCCGCACGACCGGGTCGGTCGTTCCAGCGGCGATCATGGCGATGTCGTCGAGCATCTGCGGACGGGCATTCACGGGCCGTAATCGTAGCGGGGCGGCCGTGCCGAGACTGCCCTCCGTACGCAGGAACGCCCTCTGGCACGAACCAGGACGATGTGAGGCCCGCCTCCTCGACGGGCCTCACGCTCGACCTTGCGCATCACGGCTCGCAGATGAGCCGAATGTGATGTTGCTCGCCGCGGCCCGATGGCGTCTGCGGTACCAAGGGATGCAGCTTCGAGCGCCGGCTCGTGCCGACGAGGCAGTACGGATGGCTCGAGTGCAGATGGCACGGGCCGGTGGCAGTACCTCCGCCGGCAGCGCAGCGGATCACAGGATCAGGAGCATCCAGGCAACGCCGGCACCTCCCGCGGCGTCGCACGGTGACAGGACCATATCGGGACGCCTGGCAACCCCGCTCAGCCGCAGCAGGGGTTGGCGAAATCGGAGACCGCTACTTGGCCAGTGCTTCCTTGATGGCAGCATCGAGTCGCTCCGCAGTCGGCACGCACACCAGCGGGACGACCTTGTGGTTGCCTTCCTCCTCGACCCAATCGAGCTCCAT
>JBBSAV010000067.1:0-16534 GCA_038251965.1 Candidatus Limnocylindrales bacterium | reverse complement strand
TGACCTCTCGTCAGCGCGCAACAGCCGCGAACACAACTACGCCAACGTGTTGACATTGGGCGCAGGCTTCCTGGGTACCGCCCTGGCCCTCCAGATCGTGCAGACGTGGCTGGAGACCGACTGGGGCGCCGAACGCCACGGCGCCCGCGTGGACAAGATCACCGTCATCGAGCGCACCTACAACATCGCCGGCAGGGGAAAGGACCGATGACCGACACCATCGACCAACGCAATGACCTCGTCGAGGCCATCACCCGCGAGGTGCTCGCAGCGCTCGGCGGCGGCACGTCCACGGCCGATCCGTCGGACCCGTGTGCGACCTGCCTTCAGAGCTGTGCGGCACAGTGCGCGGTCAAGGTGCGCTCGCTCATGGCGGAGGGCGCCGACCGCATCGAATATCACGGCCCCGCGGCCGAGGTGCCGCTGGACCTCGCGCGCTACATCGACCATACCTTGCTGAAGCCCGACGCTTCCGAATCGGAGATCGACAAGCTCTGCGATGAGGCCGCCGAGTACCACTTCGCCTCGGTTTGCGTGAACCCTACCTGGGTACGCCGTGCAGCGACACGCCTGCGCGACTCGGGCGTGGCGGTGGCCTCGGTGGTGAGCTTTCCGTTTGGCGCCACACCGAGCGACGTCAAGGCCTTCGAGGCCCGGCGTGCCATCCGCGATGGTGCGCGAGAGATCGACATGGTCATCAACATCGGCGCGCTCAAGAGCGGTCGCCATGACGTGGTACGTGATGACATCGCGCGCGTCAGCGATGCCTGCCACGAATCGGGCGCCATCAACAAGGTCATCATCGAGGCGGCCCTGCTCAGCGACCCCGAGAAGATCATCGCCTCGCGCCTGGCCCGCGACGCCAAGGCGGACATGGTCAAGACCTCTACCGGCTACGCCAAGGGCGGCGCTACCGTCTACGACGTGGCGCTCATGCGTGAGGCGGTGGGGCCCAAGATGGGTGTCAAGGCGGCCGGTGGCATCCGCACCGCGGAGGATGTGCAGGAGATGATCGCCGCTGGTGCCACGCGCATCGGCGCCTCGGCCGGTATCACGATCGTCAGCGGACAGGGAGGCACCAGTGGCCGGTATTGAACTCCGGGCGTACTCGTTCATCGACAGCCTGCAGGCGCAGTACGCGGCCTTCCTGGGCACCGTGGCACAGGGCTTCCTGCCGCTTGCCGGCGATGCCTCGCTGTCGATCGAGATCTCGCCCGGCATCGAGATCAACCGTCTCACCGACGTGGCCCTCAAGTCCACGCACGTCAAGCCCGGCATGCAGATCATCGAGCGCTACTACGGCATGCTCGAGGTCCACTCGCCGTCGCAGGCAGAGGTGCGCGCGGCCGGCGCCGCCATCCTCACCGAGTTGGGCCTGGCTGAAGTCGACCGCATCAAACCGCGTGTGCTGTCGAGCCAGATCATCCGCCGCATCGACGACCACCAGGCGCAGCTCATCAACCGCACCCGCCACGGCCAGATGCTCATCCCCGGCCAAACGCTGTACGTGTTGGAGATGGAGCCGGCGGCGTACGCCGCGCTGGCCGCCAACGAGGCCGAGAAGGCGGCGGACATCAACATCCTCGAGGTCCGCAACTTCGGCTCCATGGGCCGCATCTATCTCGGCGGCGAGGAGCGTGACATCGACGTTGGTTGGCGTGCTGCGCTGGCCGCGGTCGAAGGGCTGGAGGGTCGCGACGCGAAGTAACGGCCGACTCCGACCAGACACCACGAGCATCCACGAGACGACAGAGCAAGGCACACAGCAAGGGAGAACAAAGCGATGGCAGAAGCACTGGGCATGATCGAGGCACGCGGCTTTACCGCCGTGGTCGAGGCCGCTGACGCGATGGTCAAGGCCGCCAAGGTCGAGCTGGTCAGCTATGAGAAGACCGGTGGTGGCTACGTCACCGCCGTGGTACGTGGCGACGTGGCCGCGGTCAAGGCCGCGGTCGAGGCCGGTGTGCGCAACGCCGAGAAGGTCGGTGAGGTCGTCAGCAGCCACGTCATCGCGCGTCCGCACGCCAACGTGGACCTCGTCATGCCGCTGGGTCGGCTCGAAGAGGCTGAGGCTGAGACCGGTACCAAGCGCAAGTAGAGACGGGCTGGGCGCTGAGTCGATGCGGTTCGGCGCCCACTCCCCCAGTAGGCGGTAGAAGATGTTGCTCGGACGAGTGACCGGCACGGTGGTGGCCAGCCAGAAGGAGCCACTCACCGAAGGCTGGAAGCTCCTCGTCGTGCGCCAGCTCGACGCGGAGGACAAGGAGACCGGCGGCTACGTGGTGGCCGCGGACGCGGTCGGCGCGGGTGTGGGTGAGGTGGTGCTGTATGCGAGCGGCAGCTCGGCGCGCAATACGGAGACCACCAGGGACAAGCCCTGTGACGCGGTGATCATGGCCATCGTGGACACCTGGGACATCGATGGGAAGGAGATCTACCGCAAGTAGTCGCCTGCCGACTCACATGCTGCGGGAAGACCGATGGACGAAGGCGAGATCGCACAGATCATCGAGCGCGTGCGTGGCCGCATGGCGGCGGTCGATACCGCGCGCCCGGGTGCCGGCATGCAGGCCGCGGCTGAGGTCGCGGCTGCCGCGGGTGCCGAGCTGGGTGATGGCATCCACGCCACCGTGGACGATGCCGTCGCTGCCGCGGGTCGTGCCTTCCGTGCCTTCGGCGACAGCGGCCTGGACAGGCGCAAGGCCGTCATCGAAGCGGTCCGAGCCTCGATGCTCGCCCACGCCGAACAGTTGGCTCGGATGGCGCATCGCGACACCGGCATCGGCCGCTACGAGGACAAGGTCGTCAAGAACCGTCTGGTGACCACCAAGGCGCCAGGCCCGGAGGACCTGGAGGTCCAGGCGGTCAGCGGTGACAAGGGCATGATGCTCACCGAGTGGGCGCCGTTTGGCGTGGTGGGCGCCATCACCCCAGTCACCAACCCCACCTCGACCGTCATCAACAACACCATCAGCATCGTCAGCGCCGGCAACGCGGTCGTCTTCAATGCGCATCCCTCGGCGCGGGCCTGCTCGGCGGAGACGATCCGCCTCATCAACCGCGCCATCGTCGGCGCCGGTGGTCCGCCGGACCTCGTGACCGGTGTGGCCGTACCCACCATCGACTCGGCGCGCGCGCTGATGAACCATCCCGGCATTCGCGTGCTACTCGTCACCGGCGGCCCCGGTGTGGTGCGCGAGGCCCTCAAGACGGACAAGCGCGCCATCACCGCAGGTCCCGGCAACCCGCCCGCGGTCGTCGACCAGACGGCAGACATCGAGCGCGCCGCGGCTGACATCGTGCGTGGCGCGTCGTTCGACAACAACCTCGTCTGCATCGATGAGAAGGTCGTGCTGGCCGTGGACAGCATCGCCGACCGGCTGCTGCGCGCCATGAGCCAGAACGGCGCCTATCTGCTGAAGGAGCACGAGCTCCGGCGCCTGGAGCGCGTCATCTTCAAGGAGCTGGGTCCGTCAGGCAAACCCGGCGTGATGAACCCGGCCTGGATCGGCAAGGACGCCGCCAAGATCCTGGCCGAGATCGGTGTGCAAGCGGAGCCCGAGCCGCGCCTGCTGCTGGCGGACGTGCCGCGCGACCACAGCCTCGCCTGGACCGAGCAGATGATGCCGGTGCTGCCGGTGGTGCGGGTACCCAACGTGGACACCGCCATCGACCTGGCCGTCCGCATGGAGCACGGCTTCCACCACACCGCTTCGATCCACTCGAGAGACGTGGATGCCATCACACGCATGGCACGGGCCATGAATTGCTCCATCTTCGTAGCCAACGGACCCAACCTGGCGGGACTCGGGGCCGGCGGCGAGGGCTTCACCTCCTTCTCCATCGCCTCCCCCACCGGCGATGGCATGACGCGGCCCCGGACGTTCTCGCGTGAGCGACGCGTCACCGTCGTCGGCGCCTTGAGGATCGTGTAGTGCCTGCTGCGCCTGCCGTCGAGCCCGCGCTGGGGCTGCTGGAGATCGAGTCCATCGCGGTGGGCATCGCAGTCGGCGACGCCATGGCCAAACGCGCGCCCATCGAGGTCATCCGCGCCGGCACCGTGCATCCGGGCAAGTACCTGGTGCTGGTCGGTGGCGAGGTGGCCGATGTCGAGGAGGCGCTGGCGGCAGGTCGTGAGGTGGGCGGGCTCAACGTGCGCGATGCGGTCTTCCTGCCCAACGTCCATCCCGACGTCGTGGCCGGCGCACGCGGGGTGCGCCATGGTGCCGGAACGCAGGCCCTGGGCATCATCGAGACGGCTACGGTGCCGGCCATCATCCGTGCTGCTGATGCCGGCTTGAAGGGCGCCCGGGTGCGACTCCTGGAGCTGCGGCTGGCCGACGACCTCGGTGGCAAGGGCTACCTGCTCTTTGACGGCGCCGTCTCAGAGGTCGAGGCGGCAATCGAGATGGGGCGGGCGGCAGTCGGCGACGTACGCGGGGTGAGTTCGCGTGTCATCGCGCAGCTCCATGCGGAGATGGCAGAAAACCTCGCTGCCGACCCACGCTTCGCTGCCCGGGTCCGGGAGTAGCCAGATGCAGCTCGCACGCGTGACCGGCACGGTCGTGGCCAGTACCAAGGTGCCCGGTCTGGAGGGGGTGAAGCTGCTCATCATCCAGCCGCTCGACCGACAGGGGCGACCCAAGGGCGACGCGGTCGTGGCTGCGGACGCCGTGCACATGGCCGGACCGGGTGAGCTGGTCTACTTCGTGGCCTCACGAGAGGCGGCGCAAGCCCTGGCGGAGACGTTCGTGCCGGTGGACCATGCCATCGTCGGCATCGTGGACGCGGTCACGCTGCTGCCCGGCGCGGAGGATGCCTCGTGAAGCTCGCGCGCGTGGTGGGCAACGTCGTGTCCACCATCAACACCCCGGACTTCGACGGCCGCACGCTGCTGCTGTGCGACCTGCTCGACCCTGCGGGCACGCCCAGCGGTGGCTACCAGATTGCGGTCGACAACATCGGCGCCGGTGCCGGCGAGACCGTCCTGTTGCTCGACGAGGGCAACGGCGCTCGGCAGGTCCTGAACGCCCCCGGCGCACCCATCCGCACCGTGGTCATCGGTATCGTCGACGAGGTCGTCGAAGACCGCCAGTAGCGAACGATAGACGTCAGCCCTGCCTCGTCCCGCGGACACCGGTGAATGCCGAGGAATCGAAGCCGACCATTCCGATGCCGAGGCCTGCCGAGGCCTGCCGAGGGTGACTTTCGCACGATAGTCGTGCCGGTCGAGCCACTGAAAACGGGCATGGTCCCCCCTTCCGGAAGTGGAGTGGGCGGGTTCGCCGTCACGCGGGCCAGCGGAAGCGTACGGTGGCGCCGACGTCCGCGCCGGATTCGATCGTGAGCGTGCCGCCGACTTCTCCGGCTCGGACGCGCATCGACCGGAGCCCCAGGTGCGGCCCGGGCTCGCGGATGACCGCAGAATCGATTCCGATGCCGTCGTCGATTACCTCCATATCGACTCGGGCAGGACGCACGACCACCCGCACCACGAACGTGTCCGCGGAGGCGTGGGCGACCACGTTGTGGATGGCCTCCTGGGCGATCCGCAACGCCGCGACCTCGACCACCGCTGGTGGGCGACCCGGGGAGGCGTGCATCGCCAGCGTGCCGGTCGGGCCGGCCTGGACCTGTTCAATGGCCTCCCGGATGGCCTCACCGAGCCCGGCGTCCCGGAGCACCACGAGTTGCTCAGCCATGGCTTCCCGACGGAGCTCGCTCTCAAGGACTCGCAGCTCTTGCTCCGAGCGCTGGGTGTCGCCGGCCTCGAGACCGCGAAGCCCAGCGCTGACACGCGGCAGGAGACGGTCGTGGATCCGCTGGGCCAGTTGGTCACGCTGGTCCTCCTCGACGGCGCGCAGGGTGCGCTGCCCGAAAGCCGTCGAGCGCAGCATCGCAACGACCGCGGAATCACGCCCCTGGACCCGAGTCGTCCGTACCAGCGCAATGGCTACCTCCGCGGCAAGCATGAGCAAAACGACAAGCGAGCCGAAACAGGCGATGTCCCACAGCGATCCCGCGGGGAAACCGTCAGCGTAGGTGAGAAGGGCCAGGAGGAGCATTTGTCCGAGTAGGAACCAAGCCGCGGCTACAGGCACACGTGACCCAACGGCCCATCGATCTGCGATGAAGAGCAACGCGGCGACGGCCGGTGCCACCAGCACAGGCACTATGAAGGGTACAGAGATGACGCCGGGCAGCCCGGCGCCGGCCACCAGCACCGCGGCCAAGAGGCCGAGTGCCCCGAGCGCAGGCATGCTGCGCCGTACCACGAGCGATGCGACGAGAAGGCCCACGGCCACCAGTGCCTCAGCCCCGTGGAGTGGCGGCCAACGGTCGGGGACGTCGATGGCGATGTCGCCACTGCCGACCGTGCCGCCGTCGGCCGTATCCCAGCGCTCATATGCATCGCCCGCTCGGATCCCCAATAGCCAGGCACGTCCTCTGCGATCCACCGATACGATCGCCCCGCGTCCATCGCCGTCGTCAGCGTATTCGAGCGCCGAGGACGGTCCTTCAATGGACCCCCATCCTCGGGCCGAGACCACAAACACAGCTAGAGCCAGCGCCGCCACCGGGAGTGTCCATCGACACGCGCGGCGGACGATTGCCGTCAAAGGACGGACCCGCTCAACGGCGAGCATAGGCCGCGAGGGATATCACCCGCGCGAGCAGGTGGTCACACGCATCGCATCGCGGAGGAATCGCCGCACCATGGACGTCGACCAGCAGGGAGGAGCTAATGAGTAACCCAGGCAGGACGTTCGCTAGACTATGGATCGCCGGATGCTTCACGGTCATCCTCGCGTTCGCAACGACGGCCGTCACGACCGGCGACACCAAACCGACTGCGGACGTGGATGGTCAGGCCATCCCTCTGTCGTCGGTCGCATCCTATCACTGCCACGACGCCGCATTCCCCGTGATCTCCTGCTTCCGCTCGGCGGCCAAGCGCGACGCGAGCCTATCCGAGCAGAGGGCCGGCAACGCGGCTGCTCCGCCGTTGTACGTGACCGTCTTCGCCCACGAGAACTACGGCGGCAGCTCGTTCTCGGCCTCGGTCAGCTACAGCCACCTTGGCATCCTCGGCTGGAACGACATGATCACGTCGTTCAAGTCGCTCAACGGTCAGCACCCCAAGTTCTGGCACGACGCCGAATACGGCCTGCCGGCTTGGCAGTGGGCGGTTGGCGCGTGGGTCCCAAACGTTGGACCCGGTGCCAACGACAAGTTCTCGGCGATGCGGAACGTACCGTGATCCTCTGGGTATCCTGGCACTTGTAGCCGCACCTGGACCAGCCAGCACTGCGCCAAGCTAAGAAGAGCGGATCGTGGCCGCCTGCGCCGAGGCCAGCGGCGATGCCGAGGCGCTGGCGACGTCGGCTGCGTTGATCCACCCACGCTGGAGCGCGACCACTGCGAGGTGGGTCCGGCCCGGGCACCGTAGCGCTCGTACAGTCTGGCCAAGCGCATCTCCACCGCCTTCTCCGTGTGCCTGGTACGCGCGGCCACTTCCCCGCTCGTGAAGCCCGCGGCCAGCAAGGTGATGAGCATGAGCTCCTCTTCCGAAGGACGCCGCTCTATGGGCAGACGCACCGGGAAACTGGACTGGCCGCAAGCTGCGGCCTCGATCGCCCCGACGAGCCCTTTCAGGGGCATCGACTTCAGCAGGTAGCCCGCTGCCCCCGCCTCGCGCGCACGCCCGACGAAGTAGGTCGCGACGTACGAACTCAGGTAGACGACACGGATGGCATCGAGCCCCTCGTCAGCCAGCAACCGGGGCAGTTCGAGCCCACTCGGCCGACCGTCGAGCATCACATCACTTACGACGACGTCCGGGCGATCGGTCCGGCAGGCCGCGATGGCGGCCGAGGTCGTTTGCACGCTGGCCACGATCGAGAAACCAGCCCCGCGCAGGAGCTCAGCGATGCCCAGACCAGTGATTGACTCATCATCGAGCACTAGCAGACGAAGCACCAACCGAGTATAGGTCGCCGCCGGGTCAGGCGACCCGGCGGCGACTGGAGAGCCCCTCGTTGATGAAAGACCGAGCCCGCTCCAGTGCGTACACCCGCAGGAGACGTCGCAGCTAGAGCAAGGAGAGCCGCGCTGTCAGCAGCTGCTGACGTTCCCCTTGAAGGATGAGATCGTATCGTTGTACATCCCGATACTGGTCTTGTCATCGTTCCTCGTCAGAACGAGCGGGGTGTTGTCCGAGTAGTTGATATTGCGATAGAAGCACGAGACCTTGCCAGATTGGATGTTGCCGGTCTTGATGGATGAGGTCCTATCGTTCCACGTTTCCCAGGGCAAGCCGACTTGATAGTCTCCGAGGTCGGGAATCTGGATCTTGGCAGTCGCCGAACTCGCGCAGAATAGTTTAGATTCCGGGCCGTAGTCATTGCCGGTGTAGAGCCTGACCCAGGGGTTGCCGCTGCAGACCGTGTCGGCGAGGACCGCGCTCGATGGCGCCAGTACCGACGTCGTCAGCAAGGCGGCCGCGATGCCCGCTATCAGCCTTGTCTTTTGAAACATCTACTTCACTTCCTTTCAGAGTCATCGTCTCGAGGGCCTCGGTTCTGGTGTACTACAGTTCGAATGGAGTGGGACCAAGGGAATCGCTCTGTTGGGAGAGTGGAAATCCTCGGTTGCACGGGACGAGTTTCGCTACCGTTGTGCCCACGAGATATGGGAGAAGCCGTGAGAAGGCCAGACGGGAGCCGAGTCCTCCTGGCGGAGGGGTTGTCCAAGCGATTCGGTCGCGATGTGTGGGCGCTGCGAGACATCTCCATCAGCATCGACTCGCCCGGGGTCATCGGTCTCGTCGGCCCCAACGCTGCGGGCAAATCCACGTTGATGAAGACCTGGATGGGCTTCGAGCGGCCGACCAAGGGATCGGTCGCCGTTTGTGGGGACGACCCGACCCGAAGGTCGGAACAGGCGCTCCAACACCTCGGCTACGTCCCGCAGGTCCCGGCACTCTATCGCGAACTCAGCGTATCGCGGCACCTCGATCTCGCCGCCGCGATACGCCCAGGGTTTGACCGAGCACACGCTGAGAGGCGTCTCGACGACCTGGGAGTTCCGCTCTCCGCTCGCGCCGGGCATCTCTCCGGCGGGCAAGCTGCTCAAGTCAGTCTTGCCATCGCCTTGGGGACGCGGGCACGGGTCTTGCTTCTCGACGAGCCGCTCGCCTCCCTCGACCCGCTAGCCCGACGCGAGATGCTGGACGTGCTCGCCCGGGACACCACTGAGCACGGTTCGACCGCGCTTCTCTCGTCACACGTGGTTGCCGATGTGGAACGCGTCTGCGACCGTCTCATCATCCTGGGCGTGGGGCGGATTCTGCTGGACGCGACGATCACGGAGACGCGAGCAAGGCATCGTCTCGTTCTTGGCGAACGTCCGGCCGACGGTGCGGACAGCCGAGTCATCGGGTCCGCGGAGACGGCCGATAGAGTCCCGGCATGGGTCATCCTCGTCACCGATAGGGCGCTATCCGGCCAGGACCACCCCAGCACACAAGAGCCAACGCTCGAACAGGTCGTCCTCGCGTATCTGGCGTCGGCGTCACGCCGGGGGGACTGGCAGTGACGGCGATGGCACACGTCGCTTGGCGAACGACCCGCATCGAAATGATCCTGGTCCTCGTCGTCGGCATCGGCATCGGCATCGCGGCCGTCATCGATGCACTCGGTTTGTCCGCCTTCGAGCTCGGCTCGCCGGCCTGTCTGGCGGTCCTGGCTGGTCGCGACGGGTGGAGCTGCCCGGAGCTGGAAGCTCTCGGACGCGCGACCTCGGATGACATCCTCGTGGGAATCCTCATCATCGTCCCGTGGTTGGCGGGCGGTCTGCTCGGAAGCCAAGTCGTGGCTCGCGAGATCGATCGCGGAACCATCGTGCTCCCGTGGTCGCTGTCCGGTGCCCGGGTGCGCTGGCTCGTGAGACGGGCGGCGTTCCCGCTCGTAGTGCTTCTGGTCTCAATGGTCGTGGCGAGTGTCGGCGAATCGCTCTTGGTCGCCGCACGGAGACCCTGGCTCGATCCGTGGGCCAGCCTGGCCGACTTCGGAACCTGGGGCCTCACTCCGGTCCTTGCCGGTGTCACCGCGTTCGCTGTAGCAACCGCGGTCGGCGCCGCCACGGGACGGCAGGTGCTGTCGCTCGTCGTCTCATTGGTGATATGCACGCTCCTGGCGCTGGCCATCCGACATGCTGCGCCCTATGGCGTCCCCAGCGACACGTGGATCGATTGGGAGGTGGCTGAGCGAACGGGTGCCGGGTTCGTCGATTGGGAGCTTGACGCTCGCCCTGCGACATGGCAGACCGGGCAGTTGCCGTACGTCCCAGGCGACCGCATGATCGAGGTGCTCGCTCGCCAATCCGCGATCTTGTCCGCCACGACGCTTCTGGGGGTAGGCGCCGCCGCCGTTGCTGTGCGTCGGCGGCGGCCGACTCCGTGATCGGTCGGCGCGCTTCGATCGAATCCGCGCGCCTCCTCCTGTCCACGTCGCGCGCCGAGATCATGGGGGCGTTGGCGGTCACGGTCGTCGTCTATGCCCTCGCCATCGTTTTCGTCGCAACCATGGGCCCGTGTGCCAGTCGCGGCGAATGCAGCTTGCTCGCAAGCGGGGATGTCCACCGGGGGTACGTAGCCCCACTCAGCATCGGCCTGATGCTTGCGCTGGCGCTGATCGGCACCCTCCTCGGCGCAAGCGTGGCAGCAACCGATATCGAGCGCGGCACGAGCGTCCTGGCCTGGTCGTTGATGCCGAGGAGACGATGGCTGGCGGCGAGGATGGTGCCGCCCTTCGTCCTCGCCCTCGTGCTTGCGGCCCTCCTCACCGTGTTGATGGGAGCGGTGGCCGAGATCCGCCACCCGGGAGAGGTGCTGGCCGAGGATTACGGGATGGTCGGCGTTCTCCCCGTGGCGCGCTTGGTATTGGTGTTCGCGATCGGTGCCCTGGTCGGGACCGCCATCGGGCAGTCGCTCGCAGCGATCATCGTCACACTCGTATTGACGGCGATCTGCTTCGCATTCCTCGTCGTCGCCTGGCCGTATGGCACGCCGGCGGAGGCCTTTGCAGGCGATATCGCCCCACCGGGGTCGCGGGCGGTCGCGCAGCGCTACTCGAGTATTGACGGCCGGGTCATGACCCTGGATGAAGCGACGACCGAGGCGCCGGCGTGGCTCGACGAGGAAGGGAAGCGGACCTGGATCGATGAGCGGCTGGACCTCGTGACGCTGGCGGTGACGCCGGACCAGCTGGGAGAAGTCGTCCTGCGAGAGACGGCCGGCCTCCTCGCCCTGTCCGCCGTCCTCTCGGTCGGCACCGTCATCGTCCTCGACCGCCGACGCCCGACCGCGTGATCGCGGCTCGCCGAGTTACTGCCGCTGTGGTTTTGCGGTCCTATTCGGGCACCTCATTGACCGGGATGTGCCAGAAGTGCTTGCGTACCTCGGAGATGGGCAACAGCGACAGGCCCACGAGCACGCATACAGCCCACTGATCCACGCCCAGCCCGACCGTGTTCAGGATCCGCTGCATCAGACCCAGCTCGGTGGCCGCGATGATGACCAGCACGGACACGACGGTCGCGATGACCAGCGTGCGGTCGGCCAGAACCTCCCGACTCAGCGCCGTCCGCGTCTCGTCCTTGGTGGAGAGCGAGTAGGCGATGTTGAAGAAGGCGAAGGTCACGAAGCCCATCGTTCGGCCGACGTCATCACCGTAGGCGCGCGAGCCCCAATCGATGACGAGCAGCGTGCCGACGCCCATCACCAGACCTGCCAGCGCCAGCCAGATGAGCATCTGGCGCCCCAGGATAGGCACGCCCGCGGGTCGCGGCTTGCGGTCCATCAGGCCCGGCGGAGGCCCGGCGAAGCCTAGCCCGAAGGCCTGGCTCAGCTGCACCGAGTAGTTGATGAAGATGGTCTGTGCCGGCAGGAACGGGAGGCCGCCGGCGATCCAGAAGATGCTCGCCCCCAAAAACGTGGCGATGAAGCCGAAGAGGCCGGCCATCTGGAAGCGGATGTAGCGCTGCAGGTTGTCGTAGGTGCTGCGGCCCAGACGAACTGCGCGCACGATGGTGGAGAAGTCATCGTCGGTCAGGATCATGACCGCGGCTTCCTTGGAGACCTCCGTGCCGGTGATGCCCATGGCCACGCCGATATCGGCTTGCTTCAGCGCTGGCGCGTCGTTCACGCCATCGCCGGTCATGGCCACGACGTGTCCTTCCCGCTGCAGCAACTCGACCAGATGGACTTTGTCCTCAGGCGTGACGCGCGCGATGATGCCGATGTCGTCGAGCTCACGCAGCACCTGCTCGTCCGACATGGCACGGAACTCGGCGCCACTGATGGCACGACCAGGGATGCCCAGCTCGCGGCCGATGGCCTCGGCGGTGACGACGTGGTCGCCGGTGATCATGCGCACGGTGATGCCCGCTCGGTGTGCGGTGGCGATGGAGCCCTTCACCTCCGGCCGCGGCGGGTCGACGATGCCGACCAGCGCCATCAGCGTCAGCCCATCGATCTGTTCGAGCAGGTCGCCATCGGGATCGAAGTCAGCCGGCGCGATGTCCTTGCGCGCCGTGGCCAGAACACGCAGGCCCTTGGCGGCGAGGCGGTCGTTCTCCTCCATGTAGCGCGCGTGGATGTCGTCGCTCGTCGCGATGGGATCGCGCTCACGGGCATAGACCGCCGCAGCGCGCGCCAAGAGCTGGTCGGGCGCGCCCTTGACATAGACGCGCACCACGTCCTGGCCCTGCTCGTCGGTCATCTGGTGGAACGTAGCCATCAGCTTGTAGGCAGCATCGAAGGGCAGCGTCGCCAGCCGTGGATAGCGCTCTCGCGTGACTGGCGCGCTGACCCCGCCCTTGGCCGCCAGCACCACCAGGGCACCCTCGGTGGGGTCCCCGACGAGCTCACCGTTGCGCGCGACCGCGTCAGAGGCCAGCACCATCGGCAGCAGGAAGCGCTCCAGGTCAGTGTCCTCCTGCCCGCCCTCGTGGAGGATCTGCCCGTCCGTGCCGTAGCCGGTGCCACTGATCTCGTAATGGCGGCCGACCGTGGCCATCTCGACCGCGGTCATCTGGTTGAGCGTGAGCGTGCCCGTCTTGTCCGAGTTGATGGCGGAGGTGGAACCCAACGTCTCCACAGAGCGGAGGTCCTTGACGATGGCGCCGGCCCCGGCGAGCGTGCGCGTACCCAGTGAAAGGATGGTGGTCACGACAGCCGGCAGGCCGGTGGGGATGGCTGCCACGGCGAAGGCGATGGCCGCGATGAAGAGGGTGTCGAAGGCCTCGCCGCGGAGAAGGCCCAGGATCATCGAGGCGGCCAGGGCCAGGCCCGCGATGGTCAGCAGCTGGCGCGTCAGCTTCTCCAGCTGGATGGTCAGCGGCGTGGTCGTGGAATCGGCGGCGGCCAGCATCTCCGAGATGTGGCCGACCTCGGTCTGCATGCCGGTGGCGGTCACCACGAACGTGCCCGAGCCACGCGTCGCGCTGGTGTTCATGAAGACCATGTTGGTGCGGTCACCGAGGGTGGCCGAGGCATCGGCGATGGCGGCGACACCCTTGGGCACAGGCAGCGATTCACCGGTCAACGGCGACTCGTCGACCTCCAGGGTGGCCGAGGTGATGAGTCGACCGTCGGCCGGGATGCGGTCGCCGGCTTCGACCGAGACGATGTCGCCAGGCACCAGCTCCTCGGCCGGCAACTCGGATAGCTCGCCGCCACGCAGCACGCGAGCCTTGACGATCATCATCTCCGCCAGCGCAGCCACGGCCGCGGCGGCCTTGCCTTCCTGGGCCATGCCCAACCCGGCGTTGAAGCGGGTCAGGCCGATCAGCAGGATGCCCGTCGTGGCTGGCCGACCGGCCAGATGCTGAGGTTGCCCGCCGCCAGCAGCACGATCTGCATGAGCTCCCGGTACTGGCGCACGAACGCCCGCCAGGCAGGCTCCGACTTCCCCTCGGCGAAACGATTGGGACCGTAGGTCGCACGTCGTGCCGCGGCCTCCTCGTTCGAGAGGCCCGCGCGCGCGTCGACAGCGGCGTGCTCGAGCACTTCGTCAGGCGAGAGCGTGAACGCCGCTCTTTGGTCAGTCGCGGGGTCGGGCATGGGCTCCTTCATGCGGTGGCTGGCGCGGACTGCTGTGGCCGGGGAGGTCAGTCGCCGGCGACCAGCGCCGTCAACTCCTCGCGCCAGTCGTCACCGGCCTCCTCGCGAGCGATGATCACACCCTCGCGCAGGCTGGCGTCGGACGCTTCGAGGTGCTCCAGGTTGTAGCAGTCGAGCGTGGCCTCGATGAGGCTGGCACCGGCCGCCATCTGCAGCACGCGTCGCTCGCGCAACCCGTACATCTTGACCAGCTCAGCCGCCGGGTGCGCCATCACGATATCGATGGCACGTGCGGTTCGCTCACGGTCGATGAGACCGCCATCGATCACCTCCTCGTCCTCGTCCTCCTCGTCCGAGGTGAGGCGGACGAGGTTGGTACCGGAGCCGCCCACGATGATGCCGCTCTTGGGGTGCCCAGCCGGCATGCCTGAGAGCAAGTGGTGCGACTCGAGGCGGAGCGCGGCGATCTCGTCGGCCGTCGGCGGGTCATCCTCGACGTGCTGTGCGGTCAAGCGCGCCGAACCGATGGGCATGACGCCCACGACCGGGTCGGCCCCGGGCTCCAGCAGCACGATCTCCGATGAACCTCCACCGATGTCCAGCACCAGCAGTGGCTCCTCGACCGGCTCGCCATCAAGCACCCCGATGACGGTCAGCAGCGCCTCCTCCTCGTGGCTGAGAACCAGCAGCGGCAAGCCGGTGGCCTTCTCCACGGCCTCGCAGAAGTGCGAGCGGTTGGAGGCTCGACGCAGTGGCTCCGTGCCGAGCAGGGTGATCGACTCGGCACCTTCTTCCTCCGCCGCCTCGACATAGTCGACCAAGGCCTCGATGGCTGCGGCCGCCCCTTCGTCAGAGATACGACCCGCCATGTCGACCATGGCACCCAGACCAAGGAGGACCGATTCATCGCGCAGCACGACCGGTGGGTCGCCCTCCAGCTCGGTCAGCAGCAGATGGACGCTATTGCTGCCGACGTCGATGGCGGCAGCGATGCGAACCTGGTCGCCCATGAGAGATACCCCGCGCTACGTGCGGGGTAGCGTACGCGCTCCGTCCACCAGGTAATGCACGAACCAGTCACGGATGCGTTCCTGGTTCTCGATCCGCCTGAAGGGTGAGCCGCTGCGGGTCAGCTCGTGCGTCTCACCAGGCGTGCGCATGAGGCGCACCGGCCGGCGCAGCGAACGCAGCACGCTGAACAATTCTTCAGCCTGGGTCATGGGACAACGCAGATCTTGCTCGGCATGCTGGATGAGCAGTGGCGTGTGGATCTGGGTGGCGTAGGTGAGCGGGCTCAGGCGCCGATAGAGCTCAGGGTCCTCCCAGGGTTGGGCGTCGAGCTCCCAACCGCCGAAGAGTGGGCCGCCCATGTCGCCGCTGAGCATCTCTGCGGTCATGTCGTAGACGCCACGGCAGGCAACGGCCGCCGCGTAGCGATCGCTGTGGGCGACCATCCAGGCGGTCAGATAGCCGCCGTAGGAGCCTCCGGTGACGCCGATTCGCGCCGGATCGGCTTTGCCTTCCTTGACCAGGGCGTCGACGCCGGCTTCGATGTCAGCCTGTGGGCCGTCGCCCCAATCGCGGAAGTTGGCCTTGGCGAAGGCCTGCCCGTAGCCGGTCGAGCCACGTGGGTTGCAGGCGTACACGCTGATGCCGGCAGCGAGGAGCAACTGCCACTCCCACATCAGCGAGAAGCCGTACAGCGTGGCGGGGCCGCCGTGGATCTCCACGACCAGCGGCGCCGGCTTGGCGACCTTCGCACCCTTGCCCGCCTTGGCGCGGGTGCCCCCTTTGCGCGGAGCCTCGTAGAACCAGCCTTGGATCTTGCGTCCGTCGACCTGATGCCAGCGCTCCTGCGGCTCGACGAGCGAGATGCCCTTCCAAGCATCAGCCATCAGCTCCGTAAGTCGGCGCATGGCCTTGAGCTTGACTGGCTTGGCGGCCGACTTTCTGGGGCCCACGATCGTGAAGCTGACAAGGTCCGGTGGGGAGATGGCATCACCGCGGATGGCCACCACCACCAGGTCGTCACCGTCAGCCGCGATCGAAGGCGAGACCAGCATGTGCTGGCCCTTGGTGAGCTGCTCGACGCCCGAGTCAGCCACGCGCACGCGCCACAACTCGAAGGAGCCATCGACCGGCGCGTTGAAGAGGATCGAACCGCCGTCGGGCGCCCACAGCGGTCCGGTGGCACCGGCGCTGTAGAGATCGCTGTTCATGGCGGCATCCACGAAGAGGTCGGCATGGCCGGTCAGGTTCTTGCCGGTCTGGCCGGCACGGGCACGGAAGACGTGGATGTCGTCGCGTGTCGGATTGCCCGATTCCAGCCGGTGGCCCACAGCAGCGATGTGCTTGCCGTCCGGACTCCAGGCGGGGTGCCGGAACAGGCGCTCCTTCCCGACGCTGACG
>JBBSAV010000066.1:0-16583 GCA_038251965.1 Candidatus Limnocylindrales bacterium | reverse complement strand
CGATGGCACGTACCTGGGCAAGTATCGCAAGACGCACATCCCGCACGTCCAGGGCTTCTGGGAGAAGTTCTACTTCCGCCCCGGCAACATGGGCTATCCGGTCTTCGAGACGGCCATCGCCAAGTTCGGGCTCTACATCTGCTACGACCGCCACTTCCCCGAAGGCGCGCGCGCGCTGGGCTTGAACGGTGCCGAGATCGTGCTCATCCCCAGCGCCACCTCACGCGGTCTCTCCGAGTACCTGTGGCACATCGAGCAGCGCTCGCATGCGGTCGCCAACGGGTACTTCGTGGGCACCATCAACCGCGTCGGCATCGAGCCGCTGGGCGAGGACGACTTCTACGGGCAGTCGTACTTCTGCGACCCGCGCGGCCAGTACGTCGGCGAGATCGGCGATGCCTTCAAGGAGGAGCTGATCGTGCGCGACCTCGACTTCGACATGGTCAAGCAGGTGCGCGACACGTGGCAGTTCTACCGTGACCGTCGACCCGACGCCTACGAGGACCTCGTCCGACCCTAGCCCCGATGCGTCGGGCGAGCCGTCGCGCTTCGCCCGACCCCGGTCGGCCACGCTACTCATGGCGCTCGTGGCCATCGGCCTGGGCCTGTTCTGGCTGATCCTGCTCTTCGTTCGCTACCGCGAAGGGACGTGGGTCGACGGGACCTGGGTCTACATCCAGGACGCTTGGGCGTTCGACCTCGCCGCCTATGTCAACGCCGCCCAACGCCTGATCGACGAGGGCTCGCTCTACGCACGGCATCTGGTGGCGGGCACGTTCGAGCCCGGACCCGCCGACCTATACTACTATGCGCCCCCGCTGGGAGTGGCGATGCTGCCGTTCACGGACCTACCCTTGGCGGACAGTTCTGCCATCTGGTGGGCTCTCCACGTCGGTGCCATGTTGCTGGCATGTGCACTCATGCCCGTGCGCACCGTGCTTCGCGCGCTAGCGTTCGCGGTGCTGGCGTTCAGCCTACCCGGGCTTAAGGACCCAGTGCTCGGCAACGTCAGCATGCTGCTCGTTCTCCCGATGGTGGTGGCATGGCGCTGGCTAGACCGGCCAGTCGGGTCGATCGTCATGGCGGTCGCTATCTCGGTTCGGCCCAGTCTCGGCGTCTTCCTCCTTTGGCAGCTGCTGCGACGGCAGTGGCGCGCGGCGATGTGGACCATCTTGGCGGGACTGGGATTGGTTCTGGTCACCCTGCCGTTCGTGGGCATCGCCGGCTATCGCGACTACCTCGCAGTGCTGGGTAATCTCAGCGTGCCCATGGGCGCGTCGGAGAACCAGGACCTGGGGGCACTCGCCTTGTCGCTGGGAGGCGGAGAGGAGATCGTCTGGTTGGCTCGATGGGCAGGCGTGGCCGCGGTGACTACCGCGCTCCTGTATAGCCTGCGCAGAGACCGGGAGATCGGCTACATGGTCATGCTCTGTGCTTCGCTGCTGCTGGTACCGCTTTTTTGGGACCACTACCTCGCCACGCTGATCGTGCCCGTCGCGTTCCTCGCCCAGCGACTCTGGGCCCCGCTCATCCTCCTGCCGCTGCTGTCGTGGCTGCCCATCGCGTCCCCACTCCTCGTCATCGGCACCATGCTCGTGCTCTTCCTCGTCCCCCGATCGGAGCAGTTGGCAGCTGGCGGAGCGAAAGACGAGGCCGTTCCGGCGTGACGATGGATCAGCACGACGCGACAAAGCCGCCTCGCCACCGGATGCGACTGCTGGGCTTCACGCTCAGCGTCGTCGGTGCACTGTGGTTGATGGCCGGCTTCGTCTCGTTTCCTGGCGGCGAGGGTTGGGGCTACGACTATCAGGCCTATGCGGATGCGGCCGTTCGACTGACCGACGATGGCAGCCTCTACCAAGCCGAGACGCTCGATGGGCCCTACCGGCCAGGTCCCTACGGGCTGTACATGTACGCGCCGCCCCTCGGCATCGCCGTCACGCCGTTGAGAGCTCTTGGCCCCGAGACAGCCGTGACCCTGTGGTTCCTGCTCCACGTGGCGGTGCTCCTCCTGGCCTGTGCGCTGATGCCGGTGCCGACCACCGTACGATTGGCAGCCTTCGGCGCGGCGGCGCTGAGTCTCACGGTCACCCGTGATCTCATCCTAGGCAACGTCAGCGTCTTCCTGCTGCTGCCGCTCACGGTGGCCTGGCGTTGGCTCGACCGGCCACTCGGGTCCATCGCCGGAGCCATCGCCATGTCCGTGCGGCCGATGTTGGGGATCCTGCTCGTCTGGCAGATGATGCGGCGCCAGTGGCGAGCTGTCGTCTGGACGCTGGGCGCCGGGTTCGTGCTGATCCTCGCCACGCTCCCGTTCGTGGGCCCGGATGGCTATGGCGACTACCTCACGGTGCTTCGGAACCTTAGCGAGGTGACCGGGGTCGAGTTCAACTGGGACTTGGGCTCGGTCGTGCTCTCCTTCGGCGCCGGCGACACCCTGTCGGCGCTCGCCCTGGTCGCAGGCTGCGCCCTTGCCGTCGTTGCCATCGTGACCAGCCTACGGCGAGACCGGGAGGTGGGGTTCATGGTCACCGTCGTGGCTTCGCTGCTCTTGTCGCCGCTGCTCTGGGACCACTACCTCTCGATGCTGGTCTTGCCGGCGGCATTCCTGGCGGCACGCGGCCGGCCGTGGGCTCTGGCGTTGCCCCTGGCCTCGTGGTTGCCCGGCGAGATGTTGCCCTTCGTCGTCCTGGCAGCCGTGTTCCTGCCGTTCCTGGCGCGCGACGCCGAACCAAAGGAGACATCCACGCTGACACTCGCCGTCACCGGATGAGCGGCGACATGCAACGCATCCATCCAGACAGGGCCACCTTCGCGGTCAGCGCCCTCGCCTTCCTCTTCGGGTTAGCGTGGCTGGTCGGCATCTTCGTTGTCTTCCGGCAGACCGAAGTCGTCGACGGACGACTGCAGTATGTGCTGGGTGACCATTGGGGCTACGACATCGAAGCGTATGTCCGCGCCGCGGGACGCCTCATCGACGAGGGATCTCTGTACCTGCGTCAACAGATCGAGGCGCCATACCTCCCGGGTGGCAAGGACTACTACCACTACTCGCCACCACTGGGCGTGGCGCTGATCCCCCTGGCCCACATGGCCGAGCACGACAGCTCGGCGATCTGGTACATCCTGAAGGTCGGGGCGCTCTTTCTCGCCTGCTTGCTCATGCCGGTCAAGCTGCCGGTGCGAGCGCTGACCTTCGTCGGCGTGGCGGTCTCGTTCTGGGCCATGCGCGACCTGGTGCTGGGCAACGTCGGCGTGCTGCTGGTGTTACCGATGGTCGTGGCCTGGCGCTGGCTGGACCGGCCACTGGGCTCGATCGCGCTGGCGGCCGCGATCTCGGTCCGACCGAGCCTTGGGGCGCTGCTCCTGTGGCAGCTCCTTCGACGGCGCTGGAGAGTAGCGGCCTGGACCATCGGCGCGGGTATCGGGCTCATCGTCCTGACGCTGCCGTTCGTGGGCCTCGATGGGTACCGCGACTACGTCAGCGTGCTGGGCAACATGGTCACGCCCGGGGCGGGGTCGGAGAACCGGGACCTGGGGGCCACGCTGGTGACGCTCGGACTCGACGCGCGCTGGATCGACCTGGTGCGACTCGGGAGCATCATCCCGGGTGGACTGCTCATCCTGCTCAGCCTCCGTCGTGATCGTGAGCTGGGCTTCATGATCACGCTCGCCGCGTCGATGCTGATGGTGCCGCTGATGTGGGAGTACTACCTCATCACCCTGGCGCTTCCACTCGCTTTGCTGGCGGACCGCTGGCGCCCGGTGGTCCTCCTGCTGCTGGTGCTCTCGTGGCTGCCGTCGGCGTTCGCACCGGCGCTCCTGCTGGTCACCATCGGACTGTTGTTCGTGCTGCCTGGTCGGCGGGGCGACAGGGGCGCAGAGTAGCACGGGCTATCGCTGGAGCCGCGTAGCGTGTAGTCTGCCCGGCCATGGACTTTGGATTCACCCTCAAGCCCGAGCACAGCATCGAGCGCACCATCGCCCTCACCCGTCAGGCGGAGGCGGCCGGCTTCAGCTACGGCTGGCTGTTCGACTCACACATCCTGTGGAAGGACGTCTATCCCCTCCTGACGCTGATGGCGATCAACACCGACAAGATGCGCCTGGGCACCTGCGTGACCAATCCGGCCACCCGGGACATCACCGTGACGGCCAGCGTGCTGGCCACGCTCGATGAGATCTCCGGCGGGCGCATGGACCTGGGCATCGGCCGTGGCGACAGCGCCCAGCGCGTGCTGGGCAAGGGCCCGGTCAAGACGCGCGTGCTGGACAACGCCGTGCGCATCATCAAGGACCTCGTCGAGGGCCGCACCGCCACCTACATGGATACCCAGCTGGACCTGACCTGGACGCCGGGTCACGAGCTGCCGGTGTGGATCGCCGGCTACGGACCGATGGTGCTGGGCATGGCCGGTCGAACTGCCGACGGCATCATCCTGCAGCTTGCCGACCCGGCGCTGATCGAGTGGCTGATCGGCATCATGCGGGGGGCGGCCATCGAGGCCGGACGTGATCCCGCCGAGATCAAGGTGCAGGCCGCCGCCCCCGCCCACGTCGGCCCCATCGACGAGTGCCGCGAGCACGTGCGCTGGTTCCCTGCCCTGGTCAGTAACCACGTCGTGGACCTGGTCAACACGTACCCCCGCGAGCAACTGCCCGATTCGCTCACCGGCTATATCCGCGACCGCGAGGGCTATGACTACCGCCACCATGCCGAGGTCGGCTCGGACAACGCGCAGTTCGTCAGCGATGAGGTCACTGATCGCTTCAGCGTCGTGGGGCCGCCCGACGAGCACGTGCGGCGACTCCTGGAGCTGCACGAAGCCGGTGTGGACCAGTTCAACGTCTACCTCATGAACGGCGAGGAGGAGGCTCAGCTGGAAGCCTATGGCCGGGACGTCATCCCGGCCTTCCGGGTGGCCCTCGCCGAGGTCTGATCGGTCCGCGCACCCGGGTTTCGGGCGCCTGTGGCACCATCCGATCGGATGAGTGGACCGACCAGACCCCCCAGTGGCAGCGCTCCCCGGCAGCCGTGGACGCCGGAACAAGCCCCCAAGGGCGTGACCTGCCCCGCGTGCGGCCTTGCCAACGAGGCGGGCGCACGCGTCTGCCGCAACTGTGGCCTGCCCATCGCGAGCGCCACCGATCCGCTGCGCGGCGTCGCGCCCGGTCGGGTCGACATGCCCAGCACCAAGCGGTCGGGACTGAGCGCCACCATCGGGCTCCTGCTCGTGGTCGGCCTGCTCCTGGTGGGCGGTAGCCTGGCCGTATCGGGTGGTGGCATCCTCGGTAGTGGCGGCCGACTTGGTGCCGGCGGCGACGCCAGCCCTACACCGGCACCACAGAGCAGCGGCGCGCCTGACGGTGGCCAGGTCGTCATCGACGGCACCGAAGGCGGCCCGCAGGACCCAGAGGCGACGATCACCGCGACAGGCACGTCCTTCGGATACACCTGTGACGATGGCGCCATCAAGGATGTGACCAGGCTCAAGTGGCGCCTGGGCGAGGTCCAGGCTGGCACTCGCGTGGGTGAGGATGGTGCCTTCGACGAGATCTATTGGACGCTGTCACGACAGTCCAAGACCCGCTCCAAGAAGGGCACCACGGTCACCATGGAGTGGAGCACACCCAAGGACGTCCAGGAGCAGTACGGCGTCCCACGCGTGCAGGGCGATCGCGCCGTCCTCATCACCTTCGACGGACCGGTGAGCGTCACGGCCAACCAGACCATCGAGGCTGGCCAGCTGGAGGCTGAGGGCATCGACCAGATCAAGAAGATCCAGCTCTTCGAGGGCGCTGATGGCAAGGTCCGCACGGCCATCGGCCTGCGCACGGAGAGTTGCGCGCGCATGGAGGCCAAGGGTTGGGGCAGCAAGAAAGACAAGCCCGCCAACTCGCGCATCGTCCTCGATATCGAGAACTTCGGGACCGGCGGGTAGCGACACCGGACCCGGTCTGGCTCGTGGACGCGGTGTAGCTGGCGGACCCAGTACGGCTCGCGGACCCGTTACGGCTTGAGCAGCTCGATCCCGTCGGAAAAGACGCTCGACCAATTGCCGGCGGCGTCGCGCACCTGCGCATAGACACGCCGCATCCCGGGCTTGCCGGACCCGCCGTAGGTGCTATCGGCCAGATCCCAGGCCACTGTGTCCCGGATGGGCATGGTGATGCCGTTGCGGAGTTGCGCCCCATCGGAGCCGAGGCGTGAGCTGCCCGAGATGCGCAGCTTGGTCACCCACGTCCGCGCGTCATCCCAGCTGAAGGTCAGTGTGACATCGGCATCGGCCGTGGCTTCGGCGCCGGCGTCGATGGCAACGGAGCCCGTCGGGGGAGCGTCGTCCCGCGCGCAGGCGTAGACGCGGATATCGTCGATGTACCAGCCTCGCGCACCGACCGATTTGTCCGAGGCCATGCGGAAGCGAAACCTGACCTGCGAGCCGGCGAATTTCGACAGGTCCACGCGGGCTTGAGCCCAACCGTGGGAGTCGCCGGTCCAGGCACGCCGGCCCTTCAGAGGGTTGCCGAAGCCCTTGGCGATGCGGCCGTTGTAGCCACCATGCGTGAAGAGGTCATCCACGCCTCGCCAGGAGCCACCGTCGACCTGGATCTGGAGGATGCCGCCGTCATAGCGACGTTTGGCGTCCTTGTCGAAGGAGTAACCATGTCCGAAGCGCAGGTAGGCACCATCCGGCAACGTCAGCGGGACCGTCGACCGCATCACCGAGTCCATGCGGCTGCCGTGGTTGGGTGCATAGAAATTGAGCTTGCCGCTCGACGCCCACGTCCCGTCCCAGGCCGGGGCGTTGTTCGGGTTCTGCGGGTAGTACCAGCCCTTCTTCGTGCCCGTCAGCCGAGATGGCGCCCAGCGGCCTGCGTCGGGATCCTCGAGGTCATCTTTCAGGATATCGATGGCACTGCGGCCGGCGCTGCAGAGGGGAGCTCGTTTGGGCGCCTGGGACTTGGGCGTGCGATCCATCTGCGTGGCACGCGTCGCGTCGCGTACCGACTTGCAGTGGGCGAGCGTCATGCCGTCGCTACCCGCAAGGTCGGTACAGGCTGCCACCAGCGCGTCGCCGAGGTCGATGTAGTTGGCGGCCGGCGTCAGCCGCGTGGTGAGCGCCTGGTACCAGACGCGCGCGGTGCGGCCGCGGCCGATGGCCTTGACCTTGTAGCCGCGGAAGCTGCCACCATCGGCCATCAGCGAGGCGGCCTTGTTGCCCACACTGCTGTTGCGGTGGACGCCGCCGTCGTCGGCCGTACCAGTGTGCCACTTGGGGCTGCGAACGCGATCGGGATGACCGAAACGAGTGGGGTTGCGCATGTCGCGGAAGACCCCGATGGGCGCGTCCTCACCGATCTTCCACTTGCTGGACTTGGTGTCCGTGCCGCCGCTGTAGGAGAGGTCGATGAACTCGCCGAAGACGTCTGCGTACGACTCGTTGATGGCACCCGACTGATACTGGTAGAAGAGCGGAGCCTCAGCGTCGAGCACGCCGTGGGTGAACTCGTGAGCCACGACGTCGTCAGCCTTGGCCCAGCCTGATCCGAAGACGGCCTGCTGCTCGGACCATTTCCACTCGGCATTGCGCCATGGGCAGCCGTAGCGGGGGCAGTAGCGCACGGTGGCCTTCATGCGGGAGCCGGCGCCGTCGATGCCATCGCGGCCGAAGTGGTCGTAGAAGTAGTCGTACGTCACGCCCATGAGGCGGTAGGCGGCATCGACATCCCGCACCCCGGTGGCGGACTGACCTTCGCTGCGGGTCGGTGAGGTGCATGCGAACGGGGCCCCGGGCGTGTTGCGGTCGTCGCAGACACGCCGGCTCGGACCCTCCGCGGTGTGGACCCGGCTGATCGACGACAGCACGCCGCCACCGCGCGCGTCCACGAGCACCAGCCGACGGTCGGCCGCCTGGCGGCCGCTAGCAGCCAAGCGCACGTCGATCTGCCACACCAACCGTGTGCCCAGATCGGCGAGCATGGGATCGTCCATGAGCCGTGGGTCGTACAGACCCAAGCCCTCGGAGACAGTGTGCACCGACGACGTCCGCCGGCCGGTCTCTCGGGCGACCCACGCCGCGGCCGTGTTGCGTGCCGTTGCCGCGCTGATCTCGGCGTCGGTGCGGGCCTGGCTTCCGGCTGGCAGCACCTCGCCGGCCGCCGAGAGCACCTCGCCGGCGGCCGAGAGCTGCACCACGATCTCACCGCCCATCACGGGCACACCGTCACGGACCTGCTCGAAGCGCACGGTCGCGTTGGGCCGGCCGGCGCCGGCAGAAGCGACGCCGACAGCTGGAGCGAGGTGGCGCTGGGTACCCTTGACCCGCAGCTCCCGAGCGGGGTCCTGCAGGCCGAACAGCGGCCCGTAGCGCCCGAGGAAGCGGCGTGCCACCGTTCGCGCATCGGCGGCTGACAGCGTCCGCTTGCCGGACGCGACGCTGGGGAGTCCGGCACTCAGCGGGTTGCCGGGAGAACCAGAGAGGAAGCGCACGCGGCCGGTCTCAGGGTGATAGCCGATGGTGCTGCGGCCCGGCAGCTTTGCGGTCAAGGCGCGGTCTCGCGCGGGCACGGCGCTCTTGCCGACCTGACGTGCGGACCAGCCCTGCTCGGGGCCGGCGGCCGACGCGGTTGGCACGGTGAGCGGCAGAAGCGGCAGCATGAGCACCATGGCCGCGACGACGGCCAGCGTGCGGCGCGGCAGGGCGTACCGCTCCGGGGTCCTGAGCATGACGCCCGCTACGGTACACGAGCGGTACGCATCACGGCCTGCGGGCGGCTCCCCCGGCCGACTACCATGGCGGTGCTGGCCACGCCCCAGAGCGTGCCTCAATGACGTCTTCACCTGGAGGGATCGTATGCGAACGCTCATCACCAACGGCACCGTCGTCAATGCGGACGGCTCATTCCTCGCCGATGTGCTCATCGAGGACGAGAAGATCGCCGCCGTCGGCATCGGCGGGGATGCATCCGACTCCGGCCAAGCGCTCGGCGCACTGGCACAGATGGCGGTCGACAAGACCATCGATGCGGCCGGTCGCTGGGTCATCCCCGGTGGTATCGATCCCCACACACACATGGACCTGCCCTTCGGTGGCACCTCCTCCAAGGACGATTTCGAGACCGGCTCACGTGCCGCGGCCTTCGGCGGCACCACCACCATCATCGATTTCGCCGTGCAATCCAAGGGCCAGACGCTGCGACCGGGCCTGGAGACATGGATGGCCAAGGCAGAGGGCAAGTCGGCCATCGACTACGGCTTCCACATGATCATGGGTGACGTCAACGACGCCACGCTCAAGGAGATGGACCAGCTCGTCGAGGACGGCGTCACCGACTTCAAGCTCTTCACCGCCTACCCTGGCGTCTTCCTCTCCGACGACGGCGCCATCTTCAGCGCCCTGCGCCAGACCGCTGAGAACGGCGGCCTGATCATGATGCACGCCGAGAATGGCATGGCCATCGACATCGTCGCCAACGCCAATGTGGCGGCCGGCAACACCAGTCCCTACTTCCACGGCGTCTCACGCATGCCCGTGTTCGAGGGCGAATGCGTCAATCGTGTCATCCGCTTCGCGGAAGCGGCTGAGGTTCCTGTCTACATCGTCCATCTCTCCTCACGCGACGCGCTCGAGGAGATCGTGCGCGGCCGCGACCGCGGCGCCATGGCCTTCGCCGAGACCTGCCCGCAGTACCTCTTCCTGGACCTGGAGATGATGGGCAACGGGTTCGAGGGCGCCAAATACGTGTGCTCGCCGCCGTTGCGGCCAGCCGACCACCAGGAGGATCTGTGGCGCGGACTGGTCCGGGATGACCTACAGGCGGTCGGTACCGACCATTGCCCCTTCGACTTCGTGGGCCAGAAGGACCTCGGCAAGGACGACTTCCGCAAGATCCCCAACGGCCTGCCCGGCGTGGAGGAGCGCGTTGACCTCATCTTCCAGGGCGTCGTCAACGGACGCATGCCCAAGGAACGCTGGGTGGAGGTCTGCTCGACGGCGCCGGCCCGGATCTTCGGGTTGGCAGGCTCGAAGGGCGTGGTCGCGCCGGGCTACGACGCCGACCTCGTCGTGTATGACCCAGACACGAAGCACGTCCTCTCGGCTTCGACCCACCACATGAACGTGGACTACTCCTGCTACGAGGGCATGGAGGTGCAGGGGCACAGTGACATCGTGCTTTCGCGCGGCAAGGTCATCGTGGAGGATGGCGAGTGGAAGGGCGATCCGGGCCACGGCCGCTTCCTGAAGCGCGAGGTCGCGCGCGAGTACCTGCGCTAGCGCCCTGGGTCGACGGGCTCCCAGCGGACCATCAACGCATCGCCGTCGAAGCTGGCGCTGATGGTGTGCAGGCCTGCCGTGTGGTGGTCGGCCTCGCCCAGGTCGCGTGGGTGATGCGAGGTATGGACGGCCAGCACCTGGGCACCCGCGGCCTTGCCGGCGCTGATGCCGGCCGGCGCATCCTCCACCACCAGGCAGCGACGAGGATCGCGGCCCAGCAGCTCGGCCGCACGCAGGTACGGATCGGGCGCCGGTTTGCCATGCTCGATGTCGTCGACCGTCACCAGCGCGACCGGTTCGGGTAGACCCACCTGCGCCAGCCATTGCCGCGCGATGAGACGAAAGGCACTGGTGGCGATGGCCCAGCGATCAGACGGCAAATCGGCCAGCAGCGCCGCAGCACCGGGCATGGCGGCGATGGCATCGTCGCCGCCATCGGCATCGAGCGAATCGTTGAAGCGGACCGACTCAGCCACCGCATCAAGATGCGGCGCCACCAGGCGGATCGTCTCGACCGGTGGACGACCCGGATGGACACGAGCGATCTGGGTCTCGTAGTCCAGGCCGTGCTCGGCCCCCCAGAGGCGCCAGTGCTTGGCATAGACGTCGCCCGAATCGATGACCACCCCGTCCATGTCGAAGATCATCGCGTCCACGCGCAGCTCAGGCATCAGCCTCCCCCATCGGTCGATCTTCAGGATGCGCCCGCGAAGCCGCCGAGCCGAACGGCCCGCCAGCGAACCCGGCCGTCGTTAGCGTAGCGTCCGCGTCCACGGACGAACCGGCCGCCCATCGATGACGACCGGCTCGCAACCGCACTCGATGACGTGGACCCGTCGCGGGTCCGTCGGGCTACTTGGTACGGGGGAAGCCCAGGTTGATCTCGGACGTCCCCGGATCGGGCCAGCGCGAGGTGATGACCTTGCCCTTGGTGTAGAACCTCACCCCTTCGGGGCCATAGATGTGCGAGTCGCCGAAGAGCGAGGAACGCCAGCCGCCGAAGGAGTAGTACGAGACCGGGACCGGGATGGGCACGTTGATGCCCACCATCCCGACATCGATATCGAACTGGAACTGGCGTGCAGCGCCGCCGTCGCGGGTGAAGATAGCGGTGCCGTTGCCGAACTCGTGGCTGTTGGTGAGATTGACCGCCTCCTCGTAGCTACCCACGTGGACGACCGTCAGCACGGGGCCGAAGATCTCATCCTTGTAGCAGGACATCTCGGGGGTCACATCGGTGATGAGCGAGACACCCAGGTAGAAGCCGTCGCTGTCCTTGAAGAGCGGGTGCTCACGACCGTCAGCCACGATGGTGGCGCCATCCTTCTGGCCACTCTCGATGTAGCTCGCGACCTTGTCGCGATGCTCCTCGGTGACGAGTGGGCCCATCATCGACGCCGGATCGGTGCCATCCCCAACGACCACCTGTGGCAGGCGTGCCTTGATGGCCTCGATGAGCGGCTCGTGCACATCGCCCACCGTCACGACCGTGGCGATGGCCATACAACGCTCACCAGCGCTGCCGTAGCCGGCGTTGATGCAGGCGTCGGCGGTGAGGTCGAGATCCGCATCGGGCAGGACGATCATGTGGTTCTTGGCACCACCCAGGGCCTGGACGCGCTTGCCGGCCTTGGAGCCGGTCTCGTAGATGCGCTTGGCCGCAGGCGTGGAGCCCACGAACGAGACGGCCGCGATGTCCGGGTGCTCCGTCAGGCCGGCGACCGCCACGCGATCACCCTGCAGCACATTGAAGACGCCGTCGGGAAGCCCGGCATCCTGCATCAGCTGCGCGAGGTAGACCGAGACCGACGGATCGACCGTCGAGGGCTTCAGGATGAAGGTGTTGCCGGTGGCGATGGCATTGCCGAACATCCACATCGGCACCATGGCCGGGAAGTTGAAGGGAGTGATGCCGGCCACCACGCCAAGGGGCTGGCGGATGGAGTAGACATCCACGCCAGACGAGACCTGCTCGCTGAACTCGCCCTTCTGCAGCTGCGGCACGCCACAGGCGTACTCGATATTCTCGATGCCACGCGCCAACTCGCCGGCAGCATCGCTCAGGACCTTGCCGTGCTCGGCGGTGATGAGAGCGGCGATCTCGTCGCGGTGGCTATCGAAGGCGTTGCGGATGCGGAACATCATGTCCGCTCGCTTCGACAAGGAGGTCGCGCGCCAGGCCGGGAACGCAGCCTTGGCGGCCGCGACCGCCAGCTCGATCTCTTCGGGGCTCGCGACGTCGACCACCTTGGTCTGCTGGCCGGTCGCGGGGTTGAACACCGGGCGGCCCTTGCCGGACGTCGATGCGACGATCTTGCCGTCGATCCAGTGGCTGACCCTGGGTAGATTCGTTTGCGCCGCATTCGCCTGCGGCTCCATCGTCTGTGTCATACGGTTGACCTCATCTCTGGAGTGGGTGGACTAACGATAATCGATTATGTCCAGTTACCGCCCCTGCCGAACGGCCCGCTGGCGAGGGAACCTCGGCGCGACTACCCCTCTGACGGGTCGCGCAGGGCCCCCATCGACACCAGCTTGTCGACCAGCTCCTGAACGGCGGCAGCGGAATGCTCGAACTGCGCCTGCTCCTCGTCAGTCAAGCCGATCTCGACGATGCCCTCGACGCCGTTGCTGCCGAGCCGCGTGGGCACGCCCACGTACAGGCCGTCGATGCCGTACTGGCCTTCGAGGTAGGCCGCACAAGGCAGCACCATGTGACGGTTGTTGACGATGGCGTCCACCATCGATGCGACCGACGCCGCGGGTGCGTAGTAGGCGCTGCCGGTCTTCAGCAACGAGACCACCTCTGCGCCGCCGTTGCGCGTGCGTTCCACGAGCGCATCGATGCGGTCGGGCGTCATGAGCTCGGTGATGGGCACGCCGCCGACGGTCGAATAGCGTGGCAGGGGCACCATGGTGTCGCCATGGCCACCCAGCACGAAGGCGTAGGTATTCACGACCGACACACCCAGCTCCATGGCGATGAAGGTGCGAAAGCGGCTGGAGTCGAGGACACCGGCCATGCCCACCACCCGGTCCGAAGGCAGGTCGCTGGCTTCCAGCGCCACGTGGCACATGGCGTCGAGAGGGTTGGTCACGACGATGACGATGGCCTCTGGCGAGTACGCCACCGCCTGCTCGACCACCGTTCGAACGATGGCAGCGTTCTTGACCATCAGGTCGTCGCGACTCATGCCCGGCTGGCGGGCCAGGCCGGAAGTGACCACGATGACGTCGGAGCCAGCCGTGTCGGCGTAGTCGTTGGTGCCCTGCACCACCATGTCATGACCCGTCACGGGCGCGGCCTGCGCCAGGTCGAGTGCCTTGCCCTGGGGTAGGCCCGCGACGATGTCTACCAGCCAGACATCGGCGATGCCCTGCTCGACGATGCGTTGTGCGGTCGTTGCGCCGACGTTGCCGGCGCCGATGACGGTGACGAGCGGGTTGGCCATAAGGTGGGCGACTCCTGTGGTTCGTGACTTGCTCGGCGCCCAATGCTACTCCCCCGCGGACAGGCCCCGGAGTGGACCGTCCCGACGAGGCGCAGGCCCGGGTCAGTCGGAGACGTCGGCGTCCGGGCCGCCCAGGTCCGCGGCCGGCAGGATCACGGTGATGGTGGCGCCCTCGCCGATCGCAGAAGCCACATCGATGGAGCCTCCGGCACCATCCACGAAGCGCGCCAGCGCGGAGAGCCCATGGCCACTTCCGCCACGCTCCCGCTTGGTGGTGAAGCCGGTCTCGAAGAGGTGCTCAAGGGCCGCTGCGCTGAAGCCGGGGCCGGTGTCGGACACGATGATGTGGACCGTTTCGCCGTCGCCGTGGCGGGTACTGATGGTCAGCCTGCCGCCGTCCGTCATGGCGTCGCGCGCATTGAGCACCAGGTTCAGCACGATGCGCTCCACCCGCAGCTTGGAGATGGTCACGTAGGCGCCGTCGGCTCGGGTGGACATCACCAGCTCGATCGAGGGCGGCAGCAGCGCATCGATGAGCCGACGCATCGCGGACACGTTGAGATCGAGATTGATGGCGATGAGCGAGTCGGAGGTGTCGTTGCCGTCGAGCTGGTCGATCAGGTCGAAGACGGTCGCGGTCACGATGACGCAGTGGGCGACATCCTCGCGGGCCGGATCCTCCGACGACATGCCACGCAGGGCCAGCTCGGCGTGGCCACGCACGGCAGTCAGGAGATTGCGCATGTCGTGGGTGATCGAACGGATCGTCTCGGGACCGGGCTCCATACCCCTCCAGCATAGCGAGGACGGACGCGATAGAGCAGACGACGCTGCCATACTCGGGACATGGGATCCCGGACGAGCGCCAATGCCGTGCTTGAGCGCGCCTTCGGCCGCAAGAAGTCACGGCGCCTGCGCGGTCGGTTGCTGGGACGCACGCACCTGCTTCCAGACTTCATCATCATCGGTGCCGCCCGCAGCGGCACCACGCACTTGCTGGGTCAGCTCAACGTGCATCCAAACGTCCTTGAGGGGCCCGCGGAGACGCACTTCTTCGACAGCCACCGCTACACCTATGGCTTGGGCTGGTACCGCCTGCGCTTTCCGGGCAACAAGCAACGCCGTGCGGCCTACAAGGCCGGTCTGCACCCGGTCCTGACCGGCGAATCCAGCCCCTCCTATCTTTCACACCCCAATGTCGCGGCGCGCATCGCCCGCGGCGTGCCTACGGCCAAGCTGATGGTGCTGCTCCGCGATCCCGCCCTGCGGGCTGCTTCCCATTGGGCCTGGTGCCTGCGGCAGTGCGGCGAGACCCGCTCCTTCCGCGAGGCCGTCGAGGCTGAGATCGGCCCACCGGGCGACCACGGCGGCCTCCGCATCCCAGCGGACAAGCGCGTGGGCGACCCACTGGTGGTGCGCCGCGGCATCTACCTGCCGCAGCTGGAGCGCTGGCGCACCCACTTCCCCGATGAGCAGCTGCTGGTGATCCAGAGCGAGCGCTGGTTCCGCGACCCGCCGGGGGTGATGGCGGAGGTCTGTGGTTACCTGGGCCTGCCACCGCGCGAGCAGCTGCCGCGGGTGATGCGCAATCGCAACAAACCCCACGAGCCGTTCGACCAGGACGTCATCGCACGGCTGCGCGACTTCTACCGGCCCTACAACGAGGAGCTGGCCGACGAACTCGGTCTCAAGCTCGACTGGAACGATGCCAACGGTGTGTCCGACGCCGACGAAGGCCAAGGCGACGGCGACGGCGACGGCGCCCGCATTCGAGCGATGGACTGTTAGGCTGAGTGACCATGAAGAGGGTCCTCAGGGGGCGAGCCCTCGTAGCCGCCCTCGTCACTGCCGCCGTCATGTTGTCCACGACCAGCGCACCAGAGGTGCTGGCGGTGCGGGCCAAGCAAGCGGATGTCGGCGAATGCGTCAACGGCTGGCAGGAGCTGGAGATCCCTGAGGGCAGCCTCGGCTCCGTTCCGACCGAAGCGGTCACCTACGGTGGCTCACTGGCCTGGATCCTCGGCACGACCAATGAAGGCGTGCTGTCGCTGCGCTGGAACGGTCAGCGCCTGGTGCCGGTCGACGCTGGGCCGGGCAAGCGGCGCGGACTGGCCAGCGCCGTGGCGAAGAACAGGACAGCCGTGCTTGGGGTGGGCTTCCAGCGTCCGCGCGCTCGACAGATCAGGGGGTTTGGTGGGCGTATCGCGGGCCAGACGTGGGTCGGCCAACCGCTGCCACCTCGGAGCGGTGCCCAGACGACCCTCGCGGACATGGTCAAGCTGCCGTCCGGCAAGCTGTGGGCCGTTGGAGCGAGCCTCAAGGGCGGCGGCTCACACGCGATGGCGTTGCGCCGAGAGGATGGGACCTGGCGGAACGCTGACCCAGGCGGTGGCAAGAACGGTTCCGCGCTGCTGGGTGTCACCAGGTCGCCCGGGGGCGTGGTCTGGGCCGTGGGCTGGCGCGATCGGGGGAATGGCAACG
Organism: Candidatus Limnocylindrales bacterium; assembly: GCA_038251965.1. GTDB lineage: Bacteria > Chloroflexota > Limnocylindria > Limnocylindrales > CSP1-4 > JAFMJV01. The sequence goes on along the minus strand of JBBSAV010000066.1, from coordinate 373 downwards.
CGCGGCCGCTCATCGCACGCCGTCGCGGCTCGAGTTGGTCACTGAGCGGCGGTGCCGCGCTGCCAGGCGGAACAGCCGTCCTGACCGATCTGGCGTTCCGCACCGGCAACGACGGCTGGGCCGTCGGATACCTGATGCGCACGGGTAGCTCCACCTACGAACCCATCCTTGAGCGATGGAACGGCAAGGCCTGGCGCCGTGTGCCGCTACCCTGGGCGGCCGGTCCGGCGAGCATCCCAAGGAGCATCAGCGTGGCCAAGGATGGCTCGCTGCTGATCGGCGGGGCACAGCTTGCCACCGATTCTCGCGAAGGCCGCGGCTTCGTGGCGCAACGTAAAGCCGGCGCGAACGACGCCTGGAAGGTCAACGTGCT
>JBBSAV010000065.1:0-16740 GCA_038251965.1 Candidatus Limnocylindrales bacterium | reverse complement strand
CGCCGCAGCCGCGCGACGCGGTGGCGGCCCGCCCAAGTATGCCCTCATGAGAGCCGCAACCGTACCCACCAGCGCAGCTCCGCGCCGGGCGCCAGCAGGCGCTCGGCGCCGTCGGCCATCGCTGCGGCGAGATGGTCGTGCATGGAGGTGCAGGGCTCGAGGGCGACCTGTTCGACCGGCTCCGCGCCGGGTGGCCAACCACCGTAGGCCTGCCAGAGGCGCAGGGCCGGGGCAAACTCGCGATCCCACTCGAAACCCAGGCGGGCACCGTCGGGCGCGACGACCGCGGCGCCCTCGGCTGCATCGGCATAGACGACCGCAGCCCAGCCATCTCCCGTGCTGACCCGTGACAGATCAATCTCCCGCCCATCGTTCGTCACTGCGCGTGGCCAAGACAGCTCCACGGGCAGATCGATGCCCATGGTCGTCGAGGACACCACGCGGTCGACACCCGGCAGGTCGATGCGGCAGCCCGGCTCGAGTGCCAGCACACCGTGCTGTGCCCAGCTGATCGGCAGCGGCTGCTCGGCGTGGCTCACCACGACGTACTCAACCAGCACGGTCTGATCGTCTTCGAACGAGAGACGGCGATGCATGCGGTAGTCCCAACGCGGCACGCTCCAAGTGTGCTCCCCCGCACCGTGTGCCTCGTCCAGTGTGAGATACGCGCCCCGCCCCCACTGGTCACCATGGTCGCGCAGCGGAGCGCCATCGGGAGCCAGCGGGTCTGCACACACCGACGTCGTCGGCAGGCACTCGTCCCAACCGAACGACTCAGGGCCACCGAAGACAACGTCCTGCTCGGCCCAAGCCATCTGCCGCAGCTCCGCGGGGGGCGGGCCTTGGAGCAGCCATTCGCGATCACGGCGCTTGTCGCGCAGGGACACGACGCGGGCGCCGACTTCGCCCACGACTTCAAGCTCCACCGCGTCGGTCGAGAGCCTGATCGAGGGCCACTCGCCCCACGTCGCGTGGCTGATGGCTGCCTTCACCATTCGGCTACCCCTCCGTCCTCATGGAACCAACGATACTGCGGTTCGGGCTCATAGGGATGGGCACCCGCGGCGATCTCGTCAACATCCACACCGAGGCCGGGCGCCTCCGGCGGAGCCATGTGGCCAGCGACGATGGGCGGCACACCCGTCACGATCTCATCGCGCCAGGGCACGTCGGAGCGCATCACCTCACAGATGAGGTGGTTGGGCGTGGCCACGGCCAGGTGCAGGTTGGCAACCGTGGCGATGGGGCCGAGCGGATTGTGGGGCGCCACCGAGATGCCGTGCGCCTCAGCCATGGCGGCGATGCGGCGCACCTCGCTGATGCCGCCGGTGTGGCAGACGTCCGGCTGCGCGACGGCGATGGCGCCACGCTCGAAGAAGGGCCGGAAGGCCCACCGCGAGATGAGCCGCTCACCGGTGGCGATGGGGATGCTGGGCAGTGCGCGGGCCACCGCCACGTGGCCGTCGACATCCTCAGGCGGCACCGGCTCCTCGAAGAACCAGGGCTGGTAGGGTGCCATCGCCAGGCCGTACTGGATGGCCATCGCAGCCGTGGTGCGGCCGTGCAGGTCGACCATGATGTCCACACCCGCGCCCACCGACTCGCGCACAGCTTCCATGACGGCTGCCGCGGAGCGAACGCGGGCGAGCGAATCGAGCGGCCGGGTCCGAGGCACCGCCAGCAGCTTCAACGCATCGAAGCCGTCTGCCACCGAGCGTTGGGCAGCCTCGGCTGCGAAGCCCGGCTCCATCTCGGCATAGGTCGCCTCCGGGGCACCGCCACCAAGATGATCGTAGAAGCGCACCCTGTCGCGCACACGGCCGCCCAGCAGCTGCCAGACGGGCACACCGAGGTCCTTGCCCTTGATGTCCCACAACGCCTGGTCGATGCCGGAGATGGCGGACATCTCCACCGCACCCGGGCGGAAGAACTGCTGCCGGTAGAGGATCTGCCAAAGGTGCTCGATTCGACGCGGGTCCTCCCCCACTACGAGCGGTGCGAAATCCTCGATGGCGCCCAGGACGCCGCGGGTCTTGACCTCGAGTGAGGCCTCACCCCAGCCGATGAGCCCGGGCTGATCGGTCTCGATGCGAACGAAGACCCAGTTGCGACGACCGGCGTTGACGACCCGGGTACCGAGCGCGGTGATGCGCATGCGTGGTCTCCTCGATCAGCTCGTGACGATGGCCGCGCCGGTGCGGACGACCACGCCGCTCAGGCTGCGGCCGTGCGGGTGCGCGCTCGCTCGGCACGGGCTTGGCGCCACTGCGCCAGTGCCACCGCAGCGATGAGCAGCACGCCCAACGCCACACGCTGGTAGAACGTGCCTACGCCCAGCAGGTTCATGCCGTTGTTGAGCACACCCACCAGCAGCACCGCCAGCACCGTGCCCACGATGGTGCCCTTGCCACCAGTGGTGGCGGCGCCGCCGAGGAACACCGCGGTGATGGCCTGCAGCTCGAAGCCGACGCCGTTGATGGGATTGCCCGACGTGGTGCGGGCGGTCAGCAGCACACCCGCCAGACCGGCCGTGGCGCCGCAGAGCATGTACATGCCGATCTTCAGGCGCGTGAGGTTCATGCCGGCCAGGCGGGCCGCCACGTCGTTGCCGCCGATGGCGTAGACGGCTCGGCCGAAGTCGGTGTACTTCATGATGACGTGGTAGATCCCGGCCACCAGGATGAAGACCAGGAAGAGGATGGGCACGCCGGTCCAGCCGCGACCGCCAAGGGCCGGCAATGGCGCATCGGGGAAGAGCCGGCCCGTCGCCAGCCAGGTGAAGTCGGGCTGCGTGACCACGCCGACCGGCTTGCCGTCGGGCGCCACCAGGAAGGCCAGACCGGCGAACGCCGCCAGTGTTCCCAGCGTGGCGATGATGGGATTCACGTGCAGCTTGGTCACGATCAAGCCGTTGATGACGCCAAGGGCGACACCGGTGAGGATGCCCACCACGATGGCCGCCGGCATCGAACCCTGGATGAACGGCAGCGGGATCTGGAAGTCGCCGGGCATGGTGATGGCGCCCATGGTGATGGCGGACGCCGCCGTCACCGAGGCCACCGAAGCGATCGAGCCGACCGAGATGTCAAGCATGCCAGCCACGATGACGACGGTCTCGCCGATGGCCAAGAGGCCGACGATGACGATGGACTGACTGAGGCTGTTCATCAGGTTCTGCCAGCTCAGGAACAGCGGCTGCAGCCAGACGATGACAGCGATGATGCCGATGAGTGCGAAGACCAGCGAGAGGTTGTCGACGCCGACGATGTTGATGACCCGACGGATGGGACTGACCCGTTCGTCGCCGGGCAGCGCGGCTGGCTGCGTCTCGCTCATTCCTTCTCCCCTCCGAACGCTGCTGCCTCGGCGGCCGCCCGGCGTGCCTTGAGGTGCTCGTGCATGGCCAGTTCGAGCACCTGCTTCTCTGTCGTTCCTGGTCCGGGTAGCTCGCCGGTGATGCGACCGCCCTGCATGACGATGATGCGGTCGGACATGCCCAGCACCTCGGGCAGCTCCGACGAGATGAGCATGATGGCGAGGCCCTCGTTGGCCAGCGCATCGATGAGCCGGTAGATCTCCGCCTTGGCGCCGACATCGATGCCGCGGGTGGGCTCGTCAAGGATGAGCACCTTGGGCTTGGCCGCCAGCCAGCGCGCCAGCACCACCTTCTGCTGGTTGCCGCCGGACAGCTTGCCCACCTCCTGGTCGAGTGAGGGTGTGCGCACGTTGAGTCGCTCGACGTAGTCAGCGGCGATCTGGCGCTCAAGGCGACGCTGCACGATGCGGAAGCGGGTCAGCCGCCGCAGGATGGCCATGGTGGTGTTTTCCATCACGCTACGAACGAGGACCAGGCCCTCGCGCTTGCGGTCCTCCGGGGCAAAGCCGATACCCTCCGCGATGGCATTGCTGGGCTGTCCGATGTGGACTTCGCAGCCCTCGATCGAAACCGAGCCCGAGGTCATCGGCAGCTCGCCGAAGATGACCTTGGCCAGCTCGCTGCGACCGGCACCGATGAGCCCCGCGAAGCCCACGATCTCACCGGCCTTGATGTCGAACGAGACGCCCTTGTGCCAGTCGCTCTTGATGTCATGCACCTCAAGCACGACGCGGTCCGAGGCGGCCGGGTGGCGGTCGAACACCTCACCCAGGTCACGACCGACCATGTTGCGCACGATCTCGTCCTCGGTCAGGTCCTCCGCCTGGCTGACCATCACCAGCTTGCCGTCGCGCAGGATGGCCACCCGGTCGGCCAGCTGCAGGATCTCGTGCAGTCGGTGGCTGACGTAGATGATGGCCACGCCGTCAGCCTTCAGGCGGCGCACCAGGGCGAAGAGGCGGTCGACCTCGTCGTCGGTCAGCGAGGAGGTGGGCTCGTCGAGCGCCAGGATGCGCATCTTGGACTTGACCGCGCGCATGATCTCGACCAGCTGCCGCTGCGCCGAGGAGAGCTCGTCGCCCATCCGCCCGCGGGGCAGCACCTTCTCGAAGCCGTACTCGGCCAGCTCCGCTGCGGTGCGTCGGTTGAGCTCGCGGCGGTCGATGAAGGGGCCGCGCTTGGGCAGCTCGCCGGCAAAGATGTTCTCCGCCACATCGACCCCGGGGATGATCTCCGGCTCCTGGTAGATGACACGGATGCCGGCGGCCCGCGCCTCCCGCGGGTTGGCGAAGTGGAGCTCCTCACCATCGATGGTGAGCGTGCCCACGTCGGGCTGGTAGTCACCGTTGAGGATCTTCAGCAGCGTGGACTTGCCGGCACCGTTCTCACCCAGGAAAGCGAGCACCTCACCGGGTCGCACGTCGAGCGAGACGTCGTCGAGCGCCTGCACGTTGGGAAAGGCCTTGCTGACGCCGCGGATCTCGAGGACGCCGGAACCAACGGTCGGCTCGGCTGCGGGGACCTCGGGAAGCGCGGTCAGGGTCATGGCATCACCACGGTCATGCGGGTATGGGTGCGCGGGGCCCGGTTCGTGGCCGGACCCCGCGACACCAGTTCAGGGCTGGACTACTGCGAGCAGTTGGCCAGTGAGATCTCGTCGAACACGTCGGCGTAGGTGTCCGGCGTCACGATGGTCGTCGGAGCGACCGTGGACTCGGGCAGATCGACGCCATTGACGATGTTGTCGTACAGCACCTGGGCGGCGGCAGCGCCGACGTCCTGGCCGGAGATGAACAGCGCGGCCTTGAAGCCGGAGGGCTGATCGGCGGCCCAGGGCTTGCAGGCCTCATACGCGCCAAGGCCGACACCGATGACGTTGTCAGCGCTGACACCTTGGGTGGCAAGTGCGTTGAGCGTACCCAGGACGCCCTCGTCGTTGCAGGCGAAGACGACCCAGTGGGTCACGTCAGGATGGGCGGTGATGACCGGGCCGGCCGCGTCCTGCGCCGCCTGCGTCTCACCGGTGTAGGGAACCTGGAAGATGGCATCGGCGGCAACGCCGACGTCGAGCATGGCCTGCTTGGAGGCGTTGGTGCGGTCCTCGCACACTGACAGGGTCTGGACCTCCGTGGAAAGCACCCCGAGCACGACTGCCGGATCCTCGAGCCAGCCACCCTCCTGCAGCAGGGTTGCCGCCTCAGCGCCGACCTTGCCGCCCATGTCAGAGCCGCTGAAGCCGACGAAGGGGACGGGGTTGCCGGCCGAGTCAACGATGCCGTCGTCGGTGGCGACGAGCGCCACACCGGCGGCCGCTGCTGCGTCAGCGATGGCCGGGCCGATGGTCTGGTCGGGCACGGTGATGGCGATACCGGCGGCGCCGGCGGAGATGGCGTCGTTCACCAGCTGCACGCCGAGGCTCGGATCGAGCTTGGCATCGGCCTTCAACGCGCTGCCGCCCAACTCCTCCGACTTGGCGACGAACGAGTTCTGCAGGTCGATGAAGTACTGCTGGTCAGCGCTCTTGTTGATGACGTAGAGCAGCGGACCCTCATCCTGCGCCGCGACCGGCAATGCCGATGCGGTCAGGAGAGCGGCGCCACCGACAGCCACCAGGACCTTCTTGAAGCGAGAATCAACCACGAGCTATTCCTCCGTTTTCCCCGAAAGGATCGTTGGCCTTGATACTGCTGATGTTACCGTAACCCAACACAAAGCGACACCGTTCCTGACCCGTTACGTCTGAAAAAGGAGGACCGACCGTGCCAGGACGCCACCCACTCCAACTGCCCGAGCGCCCCGCCGACATGCGCGGTCGGGCGGTCGCGGTCTGGTCGGAGCCGGTGGTCATCGACACCTATCCCACTCCCGAGCCGGACCGCAACCCGCTGTTCCTCGAGAACCGGGTCTACCAGGGCTCCTCTGGCCGCGTTTATCCGGAACCTGTCACCGACCGCGTCTCCGATGCCGCCGTAGCAACCGGGTGGGAAGCGCTGCACCTGGAGAACGAGTACCTGCGCGTGATGATCCTGCCGGCCCTCGGCGGCCGCATCCACGTAGTCCAGGACCGCAAGACCGGCTACGACATCTTCTACCGCCAGAACGTCATCAAGCCTGCGCTCGTGGGCCTCCTGGGGCCCTGGATCTCCGGTGGTGTCGAGTTCAACTGGCCACAGCATCACCGGCCCTCGACCTATCTGCCGACCGACTGGCGGATCGAGTCGCTGGCCGATGGTGGCGCGGTGGTGTGGTGCTCCGAACACGAGCCGACCGAGCGCATGAAGGGCATGCACGGCGTCGTACTTCGGCCTGGATCAGCGGTGCTGGAGCTGCAAGCGCGGCTCACCAATCGGACACCCCTGGTACAGACGTTCCTGTGGTGGGCCAACGTGGGCGTGCGCGTCCACGACGACTACGAAGCCTACTTCCCACCTGACGTGACCTACGTGGCCGACCACGCCAAACGGGCCATGTCCACCTTCCCGGTCGCGCGCGGCCACTACTACGGCGTGGACTACGGTTCGCGACCGGCTCGCGATGCCGACCTGCGCTGGTACCGCAACATCCCGGTGCCGACCTCCTATATGGCCATGGGCACGCGCAAGGACTTCTTCGGTGGCTATGACCACGCCGCCGCCGAGGGCTACGTCCACTGGGCCGACCACACCATCAGCCCGGGCAAGAAACTGTGGACCTGGGGCGATCACGACTTCGGCCACGCCTGGGATCGCGAGCTGACCGATGCCGATGGCCCGTACGTGGAGCTGATGGCCGGCGTCTTCACCGACAACCAGCCGGACTTCGGCTTTCTGCTGCCGGGTGAGGTGCGCACCTTCCAGCAGTGCTGGTACCCGCTCGTGGGCATCGGGCCTGCGCACGAAGCCAACCGAGACGTCGCGGTCCACCTGGCGCGGCATGTTGACCGAGTGCGCCTCGGCGTGGCCGTGACCCGTGTCCTGACCGCTGCCAGCGTGCGGCTGGATGGGCCGGGCGGGCGGCTGGACGGGCCGGGCGAGCCGGTCTTCGAGCGCAGCGTAGACCTGGCGCCGAACGCGCCACTGGTCGTCGAGGCGCTGGAGTTGCCAACTGGTACGCATCTCACCCAACTGTGCCTCTCCGTGAACCATGACGGCGCCGAGCTCCTCCGCTACGAGCCCGTGGCCGTTCATCGCAGCGATCCGCCGCCACCCGCGACCGAGCCGCCACCGCCGCAGTCGATCGACTCGCTCGAGGAGCTCTACCTGACCGGCATGCACCTGCAGCAATACCGCCACGCCACGTGCCGACCGGAGGCGTACTACCGCGAGGCGTTGCGGCGTGACCCCGGCGACAGTCGCTGCAACACCGCCATGGGCGAGTGGCATCTGCGCCGGGGCGAGTACGCCGACGCGGAGCGACACCTGCGGGCGGCCCTGGAACGGCTCTCGATCCGCAACACCAACCCGCGCGACGGGGAAGCCAGCTACCTGCTGGGGGTGACGTTGCGTCTGGCGGGCCGCTCAGCCGAGGCCGACGATGCCTTCGGCAAGGCCGGTTGGAACGGCGCCTTCACGCCGGCTTCGGACACGGCGCGCGCGGAGATCGCGGCGACCCGTGGTGAGGTGCCCGCTGCTCTGGCGCTGCTCGATCGCGCCCTCGCGGCCAATGCTGCCGAGCCGGCGGCGCTGGGGTTGAAGGCCGCGCTGTTGCGTCGTACGGGCCAGCTGGAGGCGGCGCGCGAGCACGTGGCAACGATGCTGGCGGCTGATCCGCTGGACGTACGCGCCATCCACGAAGGCAGCCTGCTCGATGACGCCGACGGCCCCCTGCCCGACGGCCCCCTGCCCGACGGCCCCCTGCCCGGTGGGTCGCTGCCCGGTGGGTCGCTGCCCGGTGGCGCCCAGACCGCGCTCGATGTCGCCCACGACGAAGCCCGCGCTGGCCTCCTCGACGAAGCCGTGGACGCGCTGGAACGCGCACTCGCCGGCCGGCCGGAGCCGCGTCATCTCCCCATTCTGCACTACACGCTCGCCTGGCTTGAAGCTCGTCGCGGGGACGCGAAGGCGGCGGCCCAGCATCGGCGTGCCGCTCGGCATGCTGTCCCCGACCGCGCCTTCCCGGCTCGACTCGAGGAGATCGAGGTGCTGCAGTGGGCCATCGCGCAGGATGCCCACGACCCGCGTGCGCCCTACTACCTGGGCAACCTCTTGTACGACAAGCGGCGCTATCACGATGCCATCGCGATGTGGCGACGAGCGGCCCGCCTCGACCCGGCGTTCCCCACCGTCCACCGCAACCTCGGCATCGCCGAGTTCAACGTGCTCCGGCGTCCGGTGCGGGCACTGGCCGCGTATCGCAAGGCCTACCGAGCTGATCCGTCCGATGCGCGCGTGCTCTACGAACTCGACCAGCTTCGCAAGCGCTTGGGACATGCCCCGGCGGCACGCCTGCGCGGCCTCGAGGCCCGGCTCTCCATCGTAGAGCAGCGGGACGACCTGACCGTCGAGTACGTGGCGCTGCTCGATCGTGTGGGCCGCTTCGAAGATGCGGCCGCGGTGCTGCGAGTTCGGCGCTTCCATCCGTGGGAAGGTGGCGAAGGACTGGTGTCGGCACAGTGGGTGGTGGCCCACCGGGAGCTCGCCCGTGCCGCGCTCCGTAGCGGCGATCCGGCGGGCGCGGCGCGGCGTGGCAGTGAAACGGCCGACGCGGCAGCGGCGGCGGCTGGCGCGGCCGACTTGGCACGTACGGCCATGACATACCCACAGAACCTGGGCGAGGGCAGGCATCTGTTGACGCCGCAGAACGAGTTGCAGTACCTGCTGGGCGCGTGTCTGCGGACTGCCGGTGATGAAGCCGGGGCCGCCGACTGGTTCGCGCGTGCTGCCGAGCCGCAGGGCGATCCCGAGGCACCGGCGGCTGATGGACCCTATTGGCAGGCGCTGGCCCTACGAGCCCTTGGCGACGACGCCGGAGCGGATAGCCGACTGGCCGCCCTGGCCGCAGCCGCGGCCGAGCAAGCGCGGGCCGAGGTGCGCATCCCGTACTTCGCGACCTCGCTACCGACGCTGCTGCTCTTCGACGATGACCTTACGCTGCGCTCGCAGCAGGAGGCGCTCTACCTCGATGGACTGGCGCTACGGGGTCAGGGCCGTGCGGAGGCCGCGCGGACGCGGTTCGAGGAACTCTTGGCCGCCCGGCCGGACCATCTCGACGCTGCTCTCCGCCTGGCGGACATCGACCGCGCCTGAGAGAAGGAGAGCCTGACGAGCCGGCTCGGTGATGGTGTAGGAGGTCTGCGCCGCCTGGATCGAAGCCGCACCGGCAGCCATGGCTGCGATCAACGCCGCCGGCGTCCCCATCGTCATGGTCGACCGCCTGCTCAAGGGCAGCGAATACACCAGCTGGATCGGCCCGGACAACTACGCGCTGGGCGTCCAGGACGGCGAGTTCATCGTCGAGCAACTCGGCGGCGTCGAGCAACTCGGCGGTGCCGGTCAGCTCGGCATCATCCGTGGCGGCCCGGCTGACAACAGCATCGGCCTTGACCGCACCAACGGCCTGCTCAGCGTGGTCGAAGGGACCGACATCGGGGTCGTGATGTTCCCCGACTTCGCCGGCTGGAGCACCGACGGCGGTTTCGCCGCGGCCGAGACGCTGCTGGCGCAGAACCCCGACATGGCGGCCATCTTCTGCGAGAACGATTCGATGTGCCTCGGCGCCCAGAAGGTCATCGAGGACCAGGGCCTCTCGGACCAGGTCTTCGTGGCTGGCGTCGACGGCCAGGTGGAAGCCCTTGTCGAGATCATGAAGGACGGGGTCTACAAGGCGACCGGCCTCAACAGTGCAGACCAGATCGGACGTGCCGGCTTCAACCGCCTGATGGCGATCCTGGCTGGCGCTGTGCCTGAGAAAGACACCGTCTTCCCCTCACCGCTCATCACCATCGACAACGTAGAGCGCTTCTATAACCCAGAAGGCGTCTTCTAGCGGCTAGCCCGCTCGGGTCTATCGCCTACGCGGGTAGCCCGAGCGGGTTACCCGTCGGGCCGCCTGGTCGGGCTGTCCCGTCGGGCCGCCTGGTCGGGCCGTCGAGCTGAGATACAAGACCGCGGTGTCGGCCATGACCGGCGCCGCGGTCTAACAGTCGGCCAAATCGCGTCCCTGTGCCGCGGCGCGCCTCGATGTGGCAGCCACGCCCCTCGCGTCCCCCTGCCGCGGCGCGCCTCGATGTGGCAGCCACGCCCCATGACGGCCACGACGAGAGGTCGTATCACCGAGAGCGCATTCCCGCGTGGCGGGACAACGCGACCATCGTGCTGCCGTTCGCGCGCATTCGTCCCGGCGGACGGGAACGATCTTCAATCCGTCCCGCTGAACGGGAAGCACTGGCGATGGAGGCCCTGAAACGTGTCGGGCTGGTCGAGTTGTCCCGCCTCGCGGGAAATGCATTCGCAGTCCGACGACCTGAGCCTGATACTCGCACTCGAGACACCATAGCGATCGGGTGATCGGAACAACACCACGGAGGAAACGCGATGGGTACCGTCCTTGAGCAGATCGAACAGGCCGGCCTCGTTCCGGTCGTCGTCATCGACGATCCTGCCGATGCACCCGCACTCGTCGGCGCGCTGGTGGAAGGCGGCTTGCCGATCGCGGAGATCACCTTTCGGACGCCAGCCGCGGTGGACGCCATCCGCGCCGCGGCGCAGGCGCATCCGAACGCCCTGATCGGCGCCGGCTCAGCCCTGACTCCGGAGCAGGTCGACGCCGCGATCGATGCCGGCGCCCGTTTCGTCGTCAGCCCGGGGCTTGAGGAGCACGTCGTGCGACGGACCCAGGAGCGCGGCGCCGCGGCCTTGCCAGGATGCGCCACGCCCAGCGACCTCATGCGGGCGTGGCAGCTGGAGTTGCCGGTGGTCAAGTTCTTCCCCGCCGAGGCCAGCGGCGGGCTGGCCATGATCAAGGCCATCGCCGCGCCGTTCCCCGGCCTCCGCTTCGTACCCACTGGCGGCATCGACAGCGACAATCTCGAGAGTTACCTGCGCGACCCACGCGTCATGGCCGTTGGCGGATCATGGATGATCCAGCCGGCGCTGGTGCGGGCACGCGATTGGGCCGGCATCGTGGCCTCGACCCGCCAGGCGGTCGCCGCCGTGCGACGCGCCCGCGGCGCTCACGAATAGGGAGGCGTCAGACCGGCTCAGTGGTAGACCGGCTCGGTCACAGGCCGGCCCAGGGCGACCGGGTCACCGCGCACGGTCGCGAAGCGACAGGATCGCTCGGCGGCAGGATCGCTCGGCGACAGCTCTGCTCAGCGGCTGACGCGCCCGGAGGCGTCCCCTCCGGCGAGCTTCTTCACCTCGGCCACCGTCACGCGATTGAAATCGCCGGGGATGGAATGCTTGAGGCAGCTGGCCGCGATGGCGAAGTCGAGTGCCTCGGCGGCGGGCATCTCCGAGATGAGCCCATAGATCAGCGCCCCGGCGAAGGCGTCGCCACCGCCGACTCGGTCGACGATATCGAGGATGTCGTAGTGCTTGCCGAGATGGAAGCCGGATGCGTCGCGCAGGCATGCCGACCAGCCATTGATGTCCGCGCTGCGGCTCTCGCGCAGCGTGATGGCCACGGCGGACAGTCCGGGGAACTCGTCCAGGACCTGCTCCGTCAGGGCCTCGTACGCCCCGCGATCCAACTCACCGGAGGTCACGTCGGCCGCTGCGCTCAAGCCCAGCGACATCTGTGCGTCCTCCTCATTGCCGATGGCGACGTCCACGAACGGCATGAGCTCGCGCATCACCTCCGGCGCCGACTTGCCGTAGCGCCACAGCTTGGCGCGGTAGTTGAGATCCAGCGAAGTCGTGGCACCGGCACGCTTGGCCGCTCGAAGACTGGCCTCGGTGATCGCCGCACCAGTCTCGGAGATGGCCGGGGTGATGCCGGAGATGTGGAACCACGTGGCTCCATCGAAGATGGCATCCCAGTCGAACTCGGCAGGCCCCGTCAGGGCGATGGCCGCACCGTCGCGGTCGTAGACGACCGTTGACGCTCGCTGCGCAGCGCCCGCCTCCACGAAGTAGATGCCCATGCGGCCGGGGCGCCGAAGCACATGGTCGGTCGCGACATGCATGCCCTGCAGCGCCCCGATCGCCGCATCGCCCAGCGGCCCCTCGGGGAGGGCGGTGACATACCGCGCCTGCAGTCCGTAGTTGGCGACCGACACCGCCACGTTCGCCTCACCACCGGCGAACGTCGCCTCCAGCGACGGCGACTGGAACAGCCGTTCGTGGCCGGGCGACTTCAGCCGCAACATCATCTCGCCGAGCGTGACGACGATCGGGGCATCGTTGGTGGTGATAGCGCTCATCCGTGATCTCCTCGGGTCTGGCATCTCAAGTGGTCGCTACTCCGGTCGGTCCTCGCTGCGACGTTCCCAGCCGGGCACGAAGAGCGGCAGCATGTTGGCACGTTCATAGGGATGCCCCGCCAACCGGTCCCAGTCGAGATCGATGCCCATGCCCGGCCGAGTGGGCACCCGCACGTAGCCATCGACCGCCAGGATGGGCTCGTCCACGATCTCCTGCGTCCAGTCGGCATTGAATGCCTCGAACGTCTCCTGAAGGTAGAAGTTGGGGATGCAGGCACCGAGCTGCGCGGAGATGGCCGCACACACCGGCCCCTGCGCGTTGTGCGGCGCCACCACGCCATAGTGGGCATCGACCATGGCAGCAGCCTGGCGGGTGCGCGCGATGCCACCCAGGTACAGCGGCTCGGGCTGCAGGATGTGCACGGCATCGTGCTTCAACAGCTCAGCGAACTGCTGCAACGAGGTGAACGATTCACCGGTCGCCACCGGCACCGGCGAGCGCCGCGCCACCTCCACCATGGCACCGATGTTCTGATGCGCAACCGGCTCCTCGAACCAGCCCGGCCGATGCTCTGCCAGGCGGTCGGCGATGCGCAGCGCGGTGCTGACGCTGAAACGGTTGTGCCCCTCGATGAGGATGTCCACCTCGTCGCCCACGGCCTCGCGCACCGCCGCCACGATGTCCAGCGAGAGATCCTCCTCACGCCGCTCCTGCACCCGCCAAGCGGCACCGAAGGGGTCGAACTTCAGCGCCGTGTAGCCCAGCGCCACCACCTCACGCGCCTTCGTCGCGAACGCCTCAGGGGTGCGATCGGTGCGATACCAACCGTTGGCGTAGGCACGGGTCCGGTCGCGCATGGCCCCGCCCATGAGCTGATGGATGGGACGCCCCACGGACTTGCCCAGGATGTCCCAGCAGGCCACCTCGATGGCGGCCACGGCGGGACCGTGGATCTGGCCACCCTCCGAGTACACATCGCGCGTCATGCGCTGCATGATCAGCTCGGTGTTGGTCGGGTCCTGGCCGATGTAGGCATCCGCGAGCTCGTGGATGGCCGTCTCCACCGTGGCACTGAAGGCGTTGAGCGTGCCCTCCCCCACGCCGTACAGCCCTTCATCGGTATCGATGCGGACGAAGAGCCAGTTCTTCCAGGGGTTCCCGACCAGGTACGTGTTGACGCCGCTGATGCGCATGCCGACTCCCTACTGCGCCACGGCCACGTTCGCCACGGCCACGTTCGCCACGGCCACGTTCGCCACGGCCGCCGACACCCGGCGGGCTCGCTCGGTCACGCCCGCGGGTTCACCATCACCGATGAGCCAGCCGCCCATGCCCACGGCCACACCACCCGCGGCGATCCAGTCAGGGGCGGTCTCCGCCGAGACGCCCCCGGTGGGCACCATCGGGATGTCCGGGAACGGCCCCGCGATCTGCTTGAGATAGCCGATGCCGACCACGGCAGCGGGGAAGAGCTTGACGGCACTGGCACCGGCCGACCAGGCCGCGTGGATCTCGGTCGGCGAAAGGGCACCCGGGAAGCAGGGCACCCCTCGCGCGGCACACCAGGCGATCTGCTCGGGGTCGGTGTGGGGCGAGACGATGAATCGGGCACCGGCGTCGATGGCGCGCTGCGCTGCGTCGATGGAGAGCACCGTGCCGGCACCCACCAGGGCATCAAGGTCGTCGGCGGCGCGCGCCAACGCTGCGATGGCCGCTAGCGCCTCCGCCTCGGGCTCGTTCAGCGTCAACTCCATCACGTGGACTCCGCCGGCCACCAGAGCTTCACCGATGCGCGGGGCCTCGGCGGCGCCGATCCCCCGGCCGATGGCGATGACGCGGCTCTGACGGATGATCTCAGGGATGGGTGGTCGGTCGGTCATGTCGGCTCCAGCGTTCGCACTCGTGGCGTGGGTGGCACCATCGTGCCAGACACCGACCCGAACCGGCACCAGAGGATGACATGGCCCCACGAACACTCCCCACTCCCGAGATCTTGGTCCGGCACGACGCCTTCGTCGGTGAAGGGCCGGTATGGGACCCGCGCATCGGTCGCCTCGTGTGGGTCGATATCCCCAACAACACGGTCTTCATCACCGATCCGGCCGACGGGGCCACCACGCAGCGCAAGCTGGACCTGGCCGTGGGTGTGGTGCTCCCGCGCGCGTCAGGTGGCTACGTGGCCGCGTTGCAAGATGGCTTCTACCTGCTGCCCGACGATGGCGCACCGCAGCTCATCGCGCCGGTCGAAGCGGGCGATCCGACCACCCGCCTGAACGATGGCGAAATCGACCCGCAGGGCCGATTCTGGGCGGGCACGATGGGCTGGGAAGCCGAGCCCGGGGCAGGAGCGCTCTACCGACTCGACCGCGACGGGTCGGTCACCCGTATGCTCGATGGCGTCACCATCAGCAACGGCCTGGGCTGGAGCCCCGACGGGGGCACCATGTACTACGTGGACACGCCGACCATGCGGGTCGACATGTTCGACTTCGATCCCGTTAGCGGAGACATCGCCAACCGCCGCGAGTTCGTCACCATCCGGCACGGCGGCGGACGGCCCGATGGCCTCACGGTCGACAGCGAGGGCGCGGTCTGGGTCGCGACCTGGCCGGGCTACGGCGTGCATCGCTACCTGCCCGACGGCACGCTCGACGCGATCATCCCGTTGCCGGTGTCCAACGTGTCCAGCATCGAGCTGGGCGGGCCGGACCTGCGCGACGCCTTCATCACCACGGCCTGGGAGCTGCTGTCAGCGGAGGAGCACGCCGCCCAGCCGCTGGCGGGCAGCCTCTTCCGTACGCGCGTGGAGGTGCCGGGCATCGCCCGTGTCCCCTTCGCCGGATAGTGCTCACTGCGGCGTTCGGCGGCATGGCCACCGCGTTGCCGCATGGCCACCGCGTCGCCGCATGGCCACCGCGTGACCTCGTGGCCCGGCAGCTACTTGGCCATATGCCACTCCGAGTAGCGCCAGGACAGGAACCGGCGGCTCGAAGCCGTGGTTGGGTGGCAGATCGCACCTCCGCCACGCCCGGGCGAGCGTGCGCAGCTGGGCAAGGGACGGCGAACGGCCATGGTCGACGTCGCCAAATTGGCCTCGTGCCACCCTGAGTAGCATCTGGCCAGGTTTCGCGCCCTGAGTCACGTACCAACCGTGACTCGCCGCCCGTCAGCTCGCCGCCTCGCTGCCGCGTCGCCGCCCGACATCGGTCCGGCGCCGGCGCTATCACGACTCGGTGACCCGGATCTCGATCAGCTCCGGCCAGTCCTTGCCCGTGACCAGGAACGTGCCGGCCGCGGCGTCCCAGGCGATGCCGTTGAGCACCGCACCCGAGTCCGCGCTGACGGGATGTGGCTCGATGATGCCGGCGAGATCCAGCACCCCCGTGACGCGGCCATCGGCAGGATCGATGCGCACGATGTCATCGCTGTACCAGACATTGGCCCAGACGGACCCATCCACGCATTCCAGCTCGTTAAGCTGCGGCAGCGGCTGACCGCGCAGGCTCACTCCGACCGACCCGATGGCCTCGAACGTGGCCGGATCGCGGAACGTCAAGCGGTCGCTGCCATCGCTCATCACCAACCGTTCGCCATCGAAGCAGAGCCCCCA
This sequence comes from Candidatus Limnocylindrales bacterium, assembly GCA_038251965.1. Classification (GTDB taxonomy): domain Bacteria; phylum Chloroflexota; class Limnocylindria; order Limnocylindrales; family CSP1-4; genus JAFMJV01. Next base: position 413 of record JBBSAV010000065.1, on the reverse strand, counting down.
GCCTTCACCGTCGTAGAGGTGGAAGTCGCGCGACTCGAACGTATCGGCATCTCGAGCGATGGCCACCCCGCTCTTCCACGTTAGCTGCAGCAGGTCGTCGCCCACGATCGTCAAGCCTTCGGCGAACCAGTCGTCTGGCAGCGCCAGCGAACGCTCGACCTGCCCGCTCTGCGGATCGAGCTCCCGCAACGTGGAGTCACCGTAGCCGCCGGTCGATTCGAAGAGGCGCCCCGATGGGTCAAGCTGCAACCCCTGTGTGAAGGCGTTGCTGTCGTGGGCGCGCCGAGAGACGACCTCCCAGTCGAGCGTGACCACGGGTGCGATGGCCGGCGGCGGTGCGATGGCCGGCGGCGGTGCCCTCGCCGGCCATGACGCAGCTGCCATCGCGAACAGCAGAGCGAGCCCGATCAACT
>JBBSAV010000064.1:0-17238 GCA_038251965.1 Candidatus Limnocylindrales bacterium | reverse complement strand
GTGGGTGAGACAGCGGCGCGATGGGCGGGGTGCTGTCGTTTCACCCGCCCGGTGGGTGAGACAGCGGCGCGATGGGCGGGGTGCTGTCGTTTCACCCGCCCGGTGGGTGAGACAGCGGCGCGATGGGCGGGGTGCTGTCGGATGACCCGCCCGGTGGGTGAGACAGCGGCGCGATGGGTAGGGCGCTGTCGGATGACCCACCCGATGGGTCGGGCCGAGCGACCCTGAGTGAGGCGCTGTCGTTTCACCCGCCCGATGGGTGAGACTGCGGATGTACGGGCCAGGCTTCGTCGGATGACCCGCCCCACGGGTCGGCTCGACTCGGGTCGGCTGGACTCGGGTCGGCTCGGGTCAGGCCGGCTCGGGTCAGGTCGGGTCTCGCTGCCTCGTTACCGTGACGTTATCGCTGCCCTCTGACAAAGCCGTGGTCAACCGGTTGACTTGGGCCGTGGCGCTTGCTATACATGCGCTCATGGAGATGCGAGGCTCGGCAACGTGATCGGCCTGCTTGCCGAGATCGCCGACGCCTGTGACCTGTCGGTCCCGGAGCGGTATGTCCGCCCGGTCGGCATCGTCGGCACCGGGGCCATCCTCGACGTCGGCCACTTGCCGGCATACAAGGCGGCGGGCATCCCCGTGCCCGCGATCTGGGGCCGCGATCGCAGTCATGCCGAGCGACTGGCCCAGGTCCACGGTATCCCTCGCGTTCACGACACGCTGGATGACCTGCTCGCCGACCCCGATGTGGCTGTCGTCGACATCGCCGTGGTGCCGAGTGCACAGGTCGAGATCGCCCTTCGCGCTTTGGACGCGGGCAAGGACCTGATGTGCCAGAAGCCGCTCGCACTCGACGCCGACGATGCCGCGCGCATCGTGGAGCGTGCGGATGCGCGCGGCCGCAAGGTAGCCGTGCAGCAGCAGATGCGCTACGAGGAGGGCATGCTGGCCGCCCGTGCCATGATCAAGCGGGGCTGGCTCGGCGAGGTCACGACCATCTCGTTCGACGTCAACATCGACACCAACCTGGCCGGCTGGGGTTGGCTCGGCGAGGTGCCCAGGCTTGAGATCTACTTCCACTCCATCCACTACATCGATACGCTGCGGGCCTTTCTGGGCGAGCCCTCGGCGGTCTTCGGGACACAGTGGCGCCTGCCCGGCCAGAAGCCCGTCGGCGAGACACGCACCGTCAGCGTGCTGATGTACCCCGGGGACGTTCGCGGCCTGGTCCATTCGAACCAGGAGAACGTCGCCGGAGATAATGAAGCGCGCTTCCGCATCGACGGATCCGAAGGCGCCATCCGCGGCACCCTCGGTCTCCTTTCGGACTACCCCCACGGACGCCCGGACACACTGGAGCTGTGGAGCCGGGTGATGCCCACGGATGGCTGGCTGCCCTACCCGGTCACGCGTCGCTGGGTGCCCGACGCCTTCCTGGGCCCGGTCGGTTCACTGCTCCGAGCTATGAAAGACGGCGGGGAGCCCGAATCGGGTGCCCGCGACAACCTGCGAACGCTTCGCCTCGTCGAAGCCCTGTACCGTTCCGGGGAGACCGGACAAGTCATCGAGATCGCCGGCACAGAAGCGACTGCGTCGACGTGAACGACAAGACGCCACCCCAGCGGGCGTGGTGAGGGGAGGTCACTGTCCATGGCTGAGATGCACCCACTGACCCAGGCCATCATCGATGGCGACAAGGGGCGCGCCGTGGAGTTGACGCAGGCGTGCCTGGACGACGGCGAAGAGGCGGGCTCGATCATCGAGGCACGCCTGGTGCCCGGGATGGCAGTCATCGGCGAGCAGTTCCAACGCGACGAGATCTTCGTGCCGGAGATGCTCATCGCCGCCAACGCCATGAAGGCATCGCTGGCGATCCTGGAGCCGCTCATCGCCGAGAGCGGCAAAAGAGCACCGCACACGGCCGTGATCGGCACCGTCCAGGGTGACCTTCACGATATCGGCAAGAACCTGGTGGGCATGATGTGGCGCGGCGCCAACATCGAGGTCATCGACCTTGGTGTGAACGTCTCCCCTGCCGCCTTCGCGGAAGCGGCGCGAGCCCACGAGCCCGACCTGGTCGGCATGTCGGCGCTGCTGACCACCACCATGCCGCACATGCGCGCAGCCGTGGCCGCCGTCAAGGCTACCGGCGTCCCTACCAAGATCGTCATCGGCGGTGCGCCAGTCAGCCAGGAGTTCGCGGACGAGGTCCAGGCCGACGGCTTCGCTGCCGATGCGGGAGCTGCCGCCGACGTGGCGCGCCAGCTCATCGGCGCCGCCTGAGCAGGAGGGGGATGACAGCATGAGCATGTTCAGCACCTACGGAAGCGGCCAGCATGCCGATCGCAAGCCGGAGACCCTGGCCAAGCTGGAGCGGATTCGCAAGACGTTCGCGCACGAGGAGGCGGATCGGGTCCCCATCAGCGACTTCTTCTGGGGCTCGTTCCGTGAGCGCTGGCGCCGTGAGCTTGGCTTGCCCGCCGATGCCGATCCGTACTACTACTACGATCTCGACTTCATCGTCACGGTCCCTAACATGGACCCGCACATCCGCGCCTTCGAGACGATCCGCGAGGACGACGAGGAGGTCGTGGTCAAGACCGGCTTCGAGACCACCATCCGCAAGCGCTTCGACCTGCCCATGCCCGAGCAGATCAGCTGGGAGACCGACACCATCGAGAAGATGGAGGCCTTCGAGTTCGACGACCCTGCGGACCGGCGGCGCTTCTTCGAGGCCGGCGACAACCAGATCGCCGGCGTCGGCGACGGCTTCGAGCGCAACAGCCCGCCGTGGGTCGAGACGGTCAAGTCGCTCCATGTCGACTTCCCCGTCTACGGCAGCATCACCGAGGCCTCCGAGATCACCACGCGTCTGCTGGGCCAGCTCAACACGCTCACCTGGATCGGCGAGTATCCCCAGCGCTTCGGTGAGCAGCTCTTGCGCATCGGCGACTTCAGCTACGAGGTCACCAAGGCCCAGATCGAAGCCGCCGAGGGTTATCTCGACGGCATGGTCATCTGGGGTGACGCGGCCTACCGCAAGGGCCTCTTCATGGGCCCGGCCTACTGGCGTGAGTACTACAAGCCGACCATCGCACGCATCATCGAGCTGTGCCACGCACACGGTCTGCCGGTCATCTTCCATGGCTGCGGCAACGCCAATAGCTACCTCGAAGACATGATCGAGATCGGCCTCGATGGCTACAACCCGCTCGAGGCCAAGGCCGATCTGGACGTGGTCGAGCTTCGGGAGCGACTGGGCCACCGGCTCACCTTCTGTGGCAACAGTGACATGCGGGTCTGGGAGCGTGGCGACCCCGACGAGGTCCGACGGGAGGTCATCCATCGGCTGCGTGCGGCTGAGGGTGGCAGCTACGTCTTCATGTCCGACCACTCGGTGTCGAGCGATGTGTCCGGCCAGACCTACGACCTCATCGTTGCACTCGTGCGTGAGTACGGCCAGTACCCGCTGCACCTGCCGGCGGAGTAGGCCATGTCCGGCCAGCAGCCGATGACCGCTCGCGAGCGTGTGCTCGCCAGCGTGGCGCATCACGAACCCGATGGGCTTGCCGTCGACCTGGGATCGAACCCCAGTTCCGGTATCTCGGCGGTGGCGCACGCCGGCCTCGTGCGTGAGCTGGGACTGACCGACCAGCGCACCCTCGTCTACGACGTCGTGCAGCAGCTGGCGCAGCCGTCCGACGAGCTGCTCGACCGGCTGCGCATCGACGCGGTGGACATCGGCCGCACCTTCAACACCGCGGCCGAGGACTGGAAGCCGATGACACTGCCTTCCGGCGTGGAGATCGAGATCCCCGCCTGGTTCGACCCGATCCAGCGGGACGACGGCGCCTGGGACGCCTTCAACCCCGACGGCCTGCGCATCGCATCGATGCCCCGTGGCGCGGCCTTCTTCGACCAGACGCACTGGCCCTACCTCGACGGCTACCCCGACGACCTCTCCAACCTAGCCGAGGTGATGCCCAACGTGCTCTGGTCGGGGCTCGTGCACAGTCCCTGGGACCACGCTGCCGACGAGGGTTTCTGGGATTCGCTGCGTTCGCAGACCCTCGCCCTGCGTGCATCCACCGACCGGGCGCTGATGGTGGTGGTCGGCTGCAACCTCTTCGAGTGGGGCACGTTCCTGCGTCGTATCGACAACTTCCTCATGGACCTGGTCGTGGACACGGCCAATGCGGAGCGCCTCCTCGATGCGCTCCTCGAGCTGCACTTCGACACGCTCGACCATGTCATCGCCGCCGTCGGTGACATCGTGGACGTGCTGCGCTTCGGCGACGACCTGGGCATGGACAACGGCCCGCTGATGTCACCCGCTACCTACCGGGCCATCTTCAAGCCCCGCCAGGCAGCCCTGAACGCATACGTGCACGAGCGCAGTGCGATGAAGACGTTCCTGCACTCCTGCGGCTCGCTTTACGACCTGTTGCCGGACATCATCGAGACCGGCGTGGACATCCTCAACCCGGTACAGATCTCGGCGCGTGACATGGAACCCGCCAAGCTCAAGGCCGAGTTCGGCGACGACATCACCTTCTGGGGTGGCGGCGCGGACACGCGGAAAGTGCTGCCCAAGGGCACGCCGGCGGAGGTCAAGGACCACGTGCGCCGCAACATCGAGGCCTTCGCGCCCGGTGGGGGCTTCGTCTTCGCCACCGCGCACAACATGCTGCCGGATGTCCCGCCCGCGAACATCGAGGCCATGTACGAAGCCGTGGACGAATACCGCTGATGGCGGCCCAGCTGCTCAAGGGGGGACCGGTCGCTGCCGAGATCCGTGAGGGCGTCGCCGAGGACGTGGTCGCCTTCCGCGACGAGTTCGGCTACACGCCGGAGCTCGCCATCGTGGTGGTGGGTGCCGACGCCCCCTCACTGGTGTACCTGCGCAAGATCCTCGACGGCTGCGAGAAGGTCGGCATCGGCGGGCGGCTCGTGGAGCTGGCGGGCAGGTGCAGCGCCGACGAGCTGGGTCGCACCATAGAGGTGTTGGGCGAGGACCCGCATGTGGCCGGCATCATCGTGCAACAGCCCCTCCCCGACTGCATCCCCCTGCGCGTCGTGCTGGACACGCTCGACCCGCGTAAGGACATCGACGGCATCCATCCCCTGAACGCCGGGCTCCTGGCCCTCGGCTACGAGGGCTACCTACCGGCCACCGCGCACGCCTCGGTGGAGCTGCTGAAGCGCTCGGGCATCGAGCTGGCGGGAAAGCATGCGGTCGTGGTCGGTCGTTCCAACGTCATCGGCAAGCCGGTCGCCCAGCTGCTGCTGCGCGAGCACGCCACGGTGACGCTCTGCCACTCCCGAACGGCTGACCTACCGGCCATCCTGCGCGAGGCCGACGTGGTGGTGGTGGCGGTCGGTCGAGCCGGTTTCGTGACCGGCGAGATGCTGAAACCTGGGGTCGTCGTGGTCGATGTCGGCATCAACGTCACCCCTGCGGGCCTCACGGGCGACGTCGACTTCGAGTCGGCCGTACAGGTGGCGTCTGCCATCACGCCCGTGCCCGGCGGCGTGGGTCCGCTTACCAATGCCATCCTGCTGACGCATCTCATGCGCGCCGCCCGCGACCAGGCCACGCAGTCGGTCGCCGTGGGTGCGCCGTCCGTGCGCGCCAGCTAGCCATCGCCTTGACCTTACCTGCCGCCACCCCAACCGGAGAACGACCATGACCATGACCGACCTGGACATCGCACGCTCGGTGACGCCTCGGCCCATCGACGACATCGCCGCCGAACTCGGCCTCCGACCCGATGAGATCGAGCACTACGGCCCCACCAAGGCCAAGGTCACGCTTGAGGGCCTGGAGCGCGTCGAGCGCGAGAACCCGCGCGGCAAGTACGTGGTCATGACGGCCATCACGCCGACGCCGTTGGGCGAGGGCAAGACCACCACCACCGTCGGTCTGGTGCAGGGTCTCAACCGCATCGGCCATCGGGCCGCGGTGGCCATCCGTCAGCCCTCGCTGGGGCCAGTCTTCGGCATCAAGGGTGGCGCGGCCGGCGGCGGCTACAGCCAGGTCATCCCCATGGAGGACTTCAACCTCCACCTGACCGGCGACGTCCACGCCATCGGCGCCGCACACAACCTCGCGAGCGCTTTCCTCGACAACCATCTGCACCACGGCAACGCGCTCGACATCGACCCCTATTCGATCACCTGGCCGCGCGTCCTTGATATCAGCGATCGTGCCGTGCGCAAGGTCAACATCGGCCTGGGTGGTCGGCTCAACGGCGTGCCCCGTGAGAGCGAGTTCGTCATCACCGTAGCCTCGGAGGTCATGGCCATCCTGGCCCTGTCGACCGATGTCTTCGACCTGCGCGCACGCCTGGGTCGTATCGTCGTCGCCACCAACCGCTCTGGCGCCGCGGTCACGACCGAGGACCTCGGCGTGGCCGGCGCCATGACCGTGCTGCTGCTCGATGCCATCAAGCCCAACCTGCTGCAGACGTTGGAGGGTGGGCCGGCCTTCGTGCACTGCGGGCCCTTCGCCAACATCGCCCACGGCAACAACTCCATCCTCGCCGACCGGGTGGCGCTGGCGACGTCGGACATCGTCGTCACCGAGGCCGGCTTCGGGGCCGACATGGGCGCGCAGAAGTTCTTCGACATCAAGTGCCGCGCGTCCGGCATGGCGCCCGATCTGGCGGTGGTCGTGGCCACCGTGCGCGCACTCAAGATGCACGGCGGTGTGGGCAGGATCGTGGCCGGCAAGCCGCTCGACCCGGCGCTGCTTGAGGAGAACCCCGACGCGGTTCGTGTGGGCGGCGAGAACCTGGCCGCACAGATCGAGCTGGTGCAGCAATACGGCGTGCCGGTGGTGGTGGCCACCAACGCCTTCCCGGGTGATGCCACCTCCGAGTTCGAGGCTATCCGCGAGGTGGCCATGGCGGCGGGGGCGCGAGATGCCGTGGTGACCACCCACTGGGCCGATGGCGGAGCCGGCTCAGAGGCGCTGGCCGCGGCGGTGTGGGAGGCCGCGCAAGAGCCGTCCGAGTTCCAGCTGCTCTATCCCGACGAGATGCCGCTGCCGCAGAAGATCGAGACCATCGCGACGAAGGTCTACGGGGCCGATGGGGTCGACTTCGCGCCGGCCGCGGCGCGGGCACTCGCCGAATACGACCGCCTCGGCTACAGCCACCTGCCGGTGTGCATCGCCAAGACACACCTGTCGATGTCGCACGACCCGTCGCTGCTGGGTCGGCCGTCCGGGTTCCGGGTGCCCATCCGCGAGGTGCGTCTGGCGGCCGGTGCTGGCTTCATCTATCCGCTGGCGGGCGACATGCGCACGATGCCGGGGCTACCCTCGCGACCCGCCGGTGAGAACGTCGACATCGACGCTGACGGCAGGGCGGTCGGCTTGTTCTAGGAGGCACCCGGTTCCTGCCGAAAGACCCTTGCATGCACCACACTTAGGGTCGGACTGTCAGCAGGGGTATCAAGATGAGAACGTGGTGGCGCGCTGTCGCTACATATCCGCCGTCCTGGATCGCCATCGCTGCGGTCCTGGTGGCGGTCGTCTTGATCGTGCTGCTGCTCAAGCCGCCGCCGCTACTCGCCATCGTCGTCATCGGCCTCGGCATCGTCGCCATGGCCCTCTGGCCCATCACGCTCTCGGCGACGGGTACGCTGCGAAGGCTCCAGTTCCAGGCGCCCAGGCTTCCGGAGGTCAGCGATATCGAGCTGCGCACCCTCGAGGATGCGTTGGATCGGCTCGACGACCCGCGTCCTGCCTACCAGTTGCAGGCCATCGGTGAGAAGCGTGACAACCTCGTCGCCGTCCTCGGCAGCCGGCTGGACAGCGGCGAGCTGACCTACGAGCGCTACCGCTCGACCGCACAGCAGGTCTACCTGGCGGTCATCAGCAACCTGCGCGAGGTCGCCATCGCCAGGAAGAGCGTGAGCACCATCGACACCGACTACATCGACGCCCGACTCGCGGAGATCAACGCCGGCGACGCCGCCGGGGCACAGGCCGAGGCGACCTCGCTTCAGGATCGCCGGGCGCTGGCCGTGACACAGGAGGCCAAGGTGACCTACCTGCTGGCCCAGAACGAATCGGCCATGACGTTGCTCGATCGCACCTCGACCGCACTCGCGGATGCACCCATCGGGCTCGCGCCGCAGGATGCCGAGGCAGCCATGGAGGCGCTCAAGGAGCTGGCCGACCGCGCCAGCCGGTACGCCGTGGCATGACCACATCCACGTGACACCCCGACCCGATCGCGAAGGCAACCACAAGGGAGAGCAAGCATGAACGACACGAGCGGCAGCACGAACGAGAAGGAGGCCCTGGCCCTCCGACTCGACCTGGACGTGGCCGGCACGAAGACCGAGGTCGTCGTGCCCGAGCCGGATGTCAGCGACGCGATCCAGGAGCGAGCGCTGGCCGTCGCGGACCAGCTGGTCACCTTCGACCCGGACGACCAGGATGCCCGTGTGACCACGGTCGATGCCGTCGAGGGCATGGGCCGGGACCTGCAACGTCGCGCCGCGACGCGCAGCCGCATGCTCCAGGCGCCGTTGCGCGACCTCGCCCGCGAGAGCGAGGAGGGTGGACCTGTCGCGAAGTCGCTGTCGAACCTGCGCATCGAGGTCCAAAAGCTCGACCCCACATCGCTGAACCTCGAACCTGGCATGTTCAACCGTGTGCTCGGGCGCATCCCCGGTGTGGGCACCCCGCTGCAGCGCTACTTCATGCAGTTCGAGACCTCACAGGGTGTCATCGACGTCATCATCCACTCACTCGAGAGCGGTCGCGACCAGCTGAAGCGCGACAACGTCACGCTCAATGAAGACCAGAAGTCCATGCGCGAGCTGACGCTCACCATCACGGAGCAGGTCGCATTGGCCCAGGCGCTCGACGCGGCCATCAACACCAAGCTTGACCAAGAGGTCGGACCTGACGATCCGCGTCGCACGTTCATCCAGGAGGAGCTGATCTTCGTGCTGCGCCAGCGGACCATGGACCTGCAGCAGCAGCTGGCAGTCAACCAGCAGGGCGTGCTGGCCACCGCGCTCATCGTGCGCAATAACCGCGAGCTCATCCGGGGTGTCGATCGCGCGCTGGACGTCACCATCAGCGCCCTGGAGGTGGCCGTGTCGGTGGCCATGGCCGTGGCGCACCAGAAGGTCGTGCTGGACAAGGTCGAGGCGCTCAACCGCACGACATCGGACATGATCGCCGGCACCGCGGCGCGACTCAAGACGCAGGGCAGCCAGATCCACCAGCAGGCCTCAAGCACGATGCTCGACATGGACGCCCTGAAGTCGGCCTTCCGCGACATCAACATCGCACTCGACGAGATCTCGCGCTATCGACGCGAAGCCCTGCCGGAGATGGCCAGCAACATCGTGGAGATGGACAAGCTCACCTCCGAAGCTGAGAAGACGATCGAGAAGTACGAGCGCGGCTCGGCCACCACGGGGGTCCTCGACCTGGAGGTCACCAGCGGGGCCGAACCGGCGGTGGACGCTTGAGAGACCGCATGCCAGGGGGACACGTCATGACTCGACATCGCGGGGCGATCAGGTTCATCGTCGCCTTCGTCAGCATCCTCTTCGTGGTCACGGCCTGCACCGCGGAGCTCGCCCGCAACGAGCCCCTCGACCAGGCCGACGCCGAAGGTCGACTCGCCAAGATCAGCGGCCGCATGGACTGGGTCGATGAGCCCGTCGAGCGCAAGGCCAGCGTGGCGCCGGGTGGCGATCGCGATCTCGCAGACGCCCTGCCGGACATCAGCGAGTTCGAGCTGTCGGTGGACCCCGCTGCCCAGGCCGGCGAGGTGGTCGCCGAGATCTTCGCCTCCACCGAGAAGTCCGGCACGGGCACCGATGGCTGGATGGTCGAGGCGGCCGAGTCGTTCAACCGCTCGGGCGCGAAGCTCGCGGACGGGTCCACGGCCAAGGTGGCCATCCGCGAGATCGCCTCGGGGACCGGCTACCAGTTCATCGCGGCCGGCGATGCCATCCCGGCGGGCTTCAGTCCCTCCAACGAGCTTTGGATCGAGATGGCGCGCGTCCACAGTCCCATGTCCGTGGTCACCGACCGGACCGTCCCGAACGTGGCCGGCATCGTCATGAAGAAGGAGACCGCCGATCAGCTGCGCGAGCAGTACGGCGAGCTCGACGCCAAGGTGCTGCTACAGGCCGTGATCGCCGGCGACGTGGTGATGGGCTATACCGACCCCTTCGCCTCCTCCACCGGTCTGAACTTCCTGCTCACGGTGCTCGATTCGTTCGCCGAGGGCGACGAGGCCAGGCTCGTGGCTCCGGACGTGGCGAGCGTGTTCGAGACGTTCCAGGAGCAGGTCCCGTTCGTGGCTTTCACGACACTGCAGATGCGTGAGTCGGTCGAGAAAGACAACGGCACGCTGGACGCCTTCGTCATGGAGTGGCAGACGTTCGTCAACACCGACTCGCTGCGTTCGGGGTTCGAGTTCATCCCCTTCGGCGTCCGCCACGACAATCCGCTCTATGCCATCGACTCGGCGACGCCCCAGGAGCGCGAGGTGCTCGAGCTGTTCGCCCGCTATGTCGAAAGCGATGAGCTGCAGGCAGAGGCCGCGAAGTTCGGCTTCGACCCGCCGGACTATGTCTCCGACGTGGCCATCCCGTCAGGTGAGACGCTCATCAAGGCGCAGCGGTTGTGGAAGGACAAGAAGGACGCCGGCCGCCCCGTCTACGCCGTCTTCGTGACCGACACGAGCGGGTCGATGGCCGGGTCGCGCATCAACGCGGTGCAGAATGCGCTCGAGTCAGCTCGGCAGTTCATCAACCCCGAGGCATCGGTGGGCATGGTGGAGTTCGGTGATCAGGCCCGCAAGCGCCTGGACCTCGCGAAGTTCGACCTCAATCAGCAGGCCCTCTTCGCGGCGGCCGTCGAGGACATGGATCCGGTCGGCGGGACGGCCATGTACGACGGCGTCATGCTGGGCCTCTCGATGCTCGCCGACCAACGAGCCATCGACCCACGGGGTAAGTTCATGCTCATCGTGCTCACCGACGGAGAGACCAACGAGGGACTCGGATTGGGGCAGGTCGACCAGGTCATCGAAGGGTTGCGCATCCCGGTGGTCACGGTCGGCTTCGAGGCCAACCTCGAGGAGCTGGGGCAGCTGGCGTCGCTCGTGGAGTCGGCGTCCATCAACGCCAACGAAGGCGACGTCGAGTTCAAGCTCTCGTCGCTGTTCAACGCCGGGGTCTAGCTGGGGGTGCGTCCACTCGCCATCTTCCTCGTCGGTGTGCTCATCGCCTTCGGCCTGGTCGCCGCCTTGATCATCGTGTCGCGTCCGACGGAGCGGGTCTTCGTCGTGGTCGACGACTCGTTCCCGATGCGCGGCGTCTGGAGCCAGGTCCGTAGTGCACTCGACGAGATCGAGAGCGAGGGGTACGCCGAATACGCGTTGGCCACGGAGAAGGGCCTGGTCCACTCGTGGCAGGGCTCGCTGGAGCTCCGTGCTCAAGCCCCCTATGCACCCTGTGACTTCGGCGCCATCGGCATACCCGCCGAGGCCGGCGAGGCGGACGAACGAGTGCTCATCACCACGGCGGGTTCCTGCCCGACGGATGGGCTCTTGGATTGGCGGGTCGTCACCCTCAGCCGCTGAAGCCCCTGGTTGGCGCCGGCGGGTGCCCGGGAGCCTCCGGGCCATCGCTGTCCGGACGACACCCAGCACTGCCGATCGGAGTCAGCGAGCACGTCCGGGCCATATCTAGCCCGAATCCCATGTAGAGCGAACACAGTCGACCCATCCGCAGCGTTTCGCCGACCTCGCGGCTTTGCCGCACCGTCCGAGCGCTCCAGTTCCATGCCCAGTGGGCATGGCATCGGCCATCGTGGAGCATCTGGGCCTCTACCGTGGGTCGCATCGGCGCGAAAACGCCGTTCCTGTTCGCTCTATGTGGGATTCCGGCTCGCGGGCGGCGGAGTCGCGCGGGCGGCGGAGTCGCGCGGGCGCGACTGTGTCCTTGCGGCCGAACCCGACCGAGGAGTTGACGGACCGACCGATCAGCCGATCCGCGCACCCAGCCGGCGAGCGGCAAGGCCGTGGGGTTGTTCCAAGGTCCGACCGCCATGAGCCCTCGGACTATGACGAGCTGTTGGCCCGCCAGACGTGGCGATTGACGACGTTCTCGGCGAGCTCCTGGTGTCCGCTGACGGGAGCGGGCGCGATGTCGCCGGCCTCGACCCGGTCGGCCAGATCCGCCAGGGACAGTTCAGCGGACATGATCGACTGTCCGAGCTGACCCGACCAGCCGGCGTAGCGCTCTTCGACCATCGCCACGAGCTCTCCCGCTTCGACTAGGTCTGCAGCCGCGAGCAACGCTTGGGCGAGTGTGTCGATGCCGCCGATGTGCGCATAGAACAGGTCCGTTCGGTCGCTGCTCTGGCGTCGCAACTTCGCGTCGAAGTTGAAGCCGCCGCCCGCAGCGAACCCGCCGTTCTTGAGGATCTCGTAGAGCGGCATGACCATGTCATCGACCGAGTTGGGGAACTGGTCGGTGTCCCAGCCGTTCTGGGCGTCGCCACGATTGGCGTCGATCGAGCCGAACATCCCATTGGCCACCGCGTACGCCACCTCGTGGTGGAAGCTGTGTCCCGCGAGCGTGGCGTGGTTGGCCTCGATGTTGAGCTTGTATTCGTTCTCAAGTCCGTGGCGCGCAAGGAAGCCATGCACGGTCGCCGAGTCGTAGTCGTATTGGTGCTTGGTCGGCTCCTGGGGCTTGGGCTCGATGAGGAGCAGCCCCTCGAACCCGATCTTGGCTTTGTGCTCAGCCACCAGGTGGAGGAAGCGGGCCAGCTGCTCGCCCTCACGGCGAAGGTCGGTGTTCAGCAGCGAGTCATACCCTTCGCGGCCGCCCCACAGGACGTAGTTGGTGCCGCCGAGTCGCTGCGTGACCTCCAGCATGTTGCGGACCTGCGCCGCTGCGCAGGCGAAGACCTCCGGGTCCGGATTGGTCGACGCTCCGCCCTGGTAGCGCGGGTTGGTGAAGAGATTGGCGGTGCCCCAGAGCAATCGAACGCCGGTCCGCTCCTGATAGCCCAACGCATCCTCGACGAGCACATCGAGGTTCGAGCGGAACTCACTGAACGAGCCCCCTTCCGGCGCGACATCCGCGTCATGGAAGCAGTAGTAGGGCATGCCCAGCTTCTCAAGGAACTCGAAGGCGACCGACATCTTCAGGCGCGCCGCTTCCATCGCATCCATGCTCGGATCGAGCCACGGGCGGTCGAGCGTCGCGACGCCGAACATGTCTCGGCCATCCCACGCGAACGAGTGCCACAGGCAAACCCCGATGCGTAGCTGGTCCTCCATGCGCTTGCCGAGGACGATGCGATCGGGATCGTAGACCTTGAAGGCCAGTGGGTCGCTGGACTCCAGTCCCGCGAACGGGATCCGGTTCGGCACCTGTGTGAAGAATGGATCTGACACGCTACGACCTCCAGGATGGTGGATGTGGATGGACTTGGGTGACCCTGCGATCGGTTCACTGACGATAACTCAGCCAGCGAATGCCTCGATGTCGTCCATGGTCACATAGCCGACGGGTCTAGTGTCCTTTGGATCAGCCAGGACATGCATGACCTCAACCTGTGGGTCACCCAGGGCACCCCAGAGTCTCCATCGACGCCAGGGCGGTTCACACGGTCGCTGGTGCCGTAGATTGCGGAAAGCCACTGGAGCTGCATTCCCGCCTCGCGGGACGGACTCACCATCTTGGCGCCGCACGGTCGCGTTCCTCCCGTCAGACGGGACGTGGTGACGCATGTGCCCGCGACGCGGGACGAATTGGCAGATCGGCCACGACACTGGTCGAGTTGTCCCGCCTGGCGGGAACGGCCGGTCTCCGGGAACTGGCCGATGTCGCAGGAGCGACCGCTGCCCGTAAGCGGGCGGTGAGCCACTCAGCGGGTTGACGGAACGTGCTCATTCGTGATTGAATGGCAGTCGTTGATGAGCGTTTCTGACCAAACCCCCTTCGAGCCCTCGAATGTCGTCGCGTTCGCGCCTGAGCGGCGTGAGCGACTCAAGCAGATCGTCCGCTCCCGCCATGCGGTACGAGTGGAGGATCTCCGGGCTGAGCTGGGGGTCTCCACCGCCACTATCCGCCGCGACCTCGATGAGCTTGAGGAGTCGGGGGAGTTGCGCCGTGTCCACGGTGGCGCCATCTCCGTCGATGTCCACCCCATCGAGGCTCGTTTCGAGGCCAAGGCCGCCAAGCACACGCCGGAGAAGCAGCGCATCGCTGCCCGTGCGTTCGAGCTGGTCGACCCCGATTCGACCGTCTACCTCGACGCCGGCTCGACCTGCCTGGAGCTGGCCAAGCTGCTGGCCAGCCGAACTGACATCACCGTCGTCACCAACAGCCTCCCCGCCATCGTCGAGCTCGCCGGGAAGGGTCCGCGCTTGGTCGTCATCGGCGGTGAGCTGCGTTCGCTGAGCCAGGCCATCGTGGGCCCCTTGACCACGCCACTGCTCGATGAGCTCTACGTGGACCGCGCCTTCATGGGCACCTTCAGCCTTTCACTCGACACCGGCCTGACCACCACCGATCCATCCGAGGCATTCACCAAGGAACGCGCGCTCGGTCGGGCTCGGGAGGTGGTACTGCTGGTGGACAGCTCCAAGCTCGGCACCCGTTCATTCGCCCATGCCGGTCGCCTCGACCAGCTCGACCTCGTCATCACCGACGCTGAGCTCGACGATGAGGCCGCAACCACATTCGCAAACGCCGGCGTCCGCGTCCTGGTCGCCACACAGGAGGATCGATGACCGATACCCGCACGCTCTACCGCTCGGACCACCGACCGGAGTTCAAGCCGTTCACCATCACGCCGCCGAAGGTCAGGGCATTCGGGTACGAGGGCGACCTCGCCTACGAGCTGCGCAGCCACTCCATCGATGGCGCCGCGGCCGTGGCTCTGCTCGACGACATGCTCGCGATCCGCGAGCTGGAGGAGATGATCGTGCGGCTGCGCTCGGGCGGCTACGAGCCGCTGCAGGGCTACGCATACCGCGGTCCCACGCACGTCTCGATCGGCCAGGAAGGAACCGCCGTCGGCGCCTCATCCGTGCTCGGCCTGACCGACCGCATCACCTCCAGCCACCGCGGCCACGGTGACGCCGTCGCCAAGGGCTTCAGCGCCATCCGCCAGATGGACGCTGAGCAGCTCAAGGCGCGTGTGCTTTGGAGCAAGTCCAAGGACCGCGACGGACTACTGGCCGACGCACTTGAGGAGCACATCTACCGCGTCATCGCCGAGCTCTTCGGCAAGGACGAAGGCTATTGCGCCGGCCGCGGCGGCGGCATGCACATCGGCGACTGGTCGACTGGGCACCTGGGCGCCAACGCCATCGTCGGCGGTTCCGTGCCCATCGCCACCGGTGCCGCCATGGCGCAGCGCTACCTGCAGACCGAGGATGTCGTCGTCTGCTTCGCGGGCGACGGCGCCTACGCCAACGGTGTGGTGCTCGAATCGCTCAACTGGGCCAGCCAGTATCAGTGGAAGAACTTCCTCGCCGGTGACAAGGCCTACGGGCTGCCGGTCATCTACGTCATCCAGAACAACCACTACGGCATGACCCACCGCACCGACGATGAGGTCATGGGCATCAAGGCACTGGCGTTGCGTGGCGCTGGTTTTGCCGATGACGGCATGCACGCTGAAGTCGTCAACGGCATGGACGTGCTGGCCGTGCGTGACGCCGTCTCGCGTGCCGCGGAACTCTGCCGCGCCGGAGAGGGCCCCGTGCTCATCGAGGCCTCCACCTACCGCTACTACGGCCACTCCCTGTCGGATCCGCGCAACGAGTACCGCACCAAGGAAGAGGAAGAGGCCTGGAAGGCCGTGGACCCCATCGAGAACCTGGGCCGCCAACTGGTCGCCAGCAAGGTGCTCAGTGAGGACAAGCTGGCTGCGGTGAAACAGGCCGCGGCCAAGCGCAACGCAAAGGCCGCCAAGCGTGCGTCCGAGGCTACCGACCCGGCGCCGGAGGATGTGCTTAAGTTCATGTACGCGGGCACCGTGTCCGAGGCCGTGCCCGAGGAGTTCGCGTCCCCGACCCTGTACGACGACGCACCCGTACCCAAGGTGACCGACGCCGGCATGCTCCAGCGCGACGCACTTCGAGAGGCCATGATCGAGGAGATGGAGCGCGATAGCCGCGTGCTCTTCTACGGTGAGGACGTGGCCGACTACGGTGGTGCCTTCAAGGCCAGCAAGGGCCTGATGGAGCGCTTCGGTCGGGACCGCGTCTTCAACACCCCCATCAGCGAGGCTGCCATCATCGGCACCGGGGTCGGCGCGGCCATGGCTGGCCTGCGGCCGGTGGTGGAGCTGATGTACATGGACTTCGCGCTGATGGCGTCCGACCAGATCGCCAACCAGGCGGGCAAGTGGCACTTCATGAGCGGCGGCCAGACGACCGTGCCCATGGTCATCCGCTGCTCGGTCGGTGCCGGCAAGGGCTACGGCGGCCAGCATTCGCAGTCGCTCGAATCGCTCTTCACACACCTGCCCGGTCTGGTGGTCGTATACCCCTCCACCGCGGCCGATGCCAAGGGCATGCTCAAGTCCGCCATCCGCTCCGACGACCCGGTGCTCTTCTGCGAGAGCCAGGGCCTGTACGCGGCTCGCGGGCCGGTGCCCGAGGGCGAGGTGCTGGTGCCCATCGGGAAGTCGGCGTTGGTACGCGAGGGTGGCGATGCCACCATCGTGGCCTGGGGTCCGGCGGTGCCGGATGCGTTCAAGGCAGCTGAGGAGCTGGCCGGCGAGGGTGTCGAATGCGACGTCATCGACTTGCGCACGCTGGTGCCGCTGGACATGGAGCCGGTGCTCGTGTCGGTGGCCAAGACCGGTCGCTGCGTCGTCGCTGCCCAGGCCATCCTGAGCGGCTCGTACGTCAACGAGATCGTGGCCCGCGTGGTGGCTGAGGCCTTCGATGACCTCGATGCGCCCGTGGCGCGCATCGGCGCGGCCAATGGGATCTCTCCGCAAGCCGAGGGTCTGGAGGCCACCTTCCTGCCCAACGCCGGTGACATCGCGGCCGCAGTGCGAGGGCTCATCTGATGGCCACTCCCATCCGCATGCCGATGCCTGGCCAGATGACCGAGGAGTGCACCGTACTCCAGTGGTACAAGGCCGAGGGTGAGACGATCGCCAAGGGCGACCCGCTCTTCGAGATCGAGACCGACAAATCGAACATGGAGATCGAGGCC
>JBBSAV010000063.1:0-17416 GCA_038251965.1 Candidatus Limnocylindrales bacterium | reverse complement strand
GGCGAGGTTGTGCAGCGTTACGCCGGCGAAGTAGTGGAGGCCAGCGCGGCGTTGGTCTATGGCGAGCCGTCGGAGCAGATGAACAGCATCGGTGATGCACCCGCCCGCACTGGCAACCAGGATCTGGCGCCACGAAATGGCAACCTCGAGGAGTGGCGGTGGCACACGATCGTCAGCTGCGATCGCTTCGACTTCCTCGGAGACTCTGGCGCCGTCTCCGTTCATATGGTGGATGGCGGCGCACGTGAGGCCAACCAGCCCGCGTTCCTCTGGCGACAGGGTTCGGCGGTCTACGTTCGAAAGGAGCTCGAATGCGTCGTCCGCCCGTCCATCGCTCACGAGAGCCCTGGCTTGGATCACCTTGACTGCTACCGGAGGTGGCGTGCCCGGCATCAGTTCCACGACCTCGACCGCCGCTCCCCAGGCACCCGTACCCAACGCCTCACTGGCGGCCGAACTCAGTACTCGGTAGCCATCCTCTGGCATTCCTGCCAGAGCAAAGTGCTTCGCTGAAACTTGCCAGTCCGAGGATTCTGCTGCCGCTGCGATGGCGCCATGCATGGCCAGGATGCGCGATCCGGACACTGACCCAGCGAGCTGGACCTGGAGGAAGTCGCGGAAAAGTGGGTGGATGCGTCGGCCGCTGGCCGGTGAGTTGCTCCTGTTCCCAAGCAGCCCGAGGGCCTCGGCGTCATCGAGCGCGGCATCGACAGTCTCCGCCTCCTGCCCGTCGTCCGACTTCGACAACGCCGCCCGCACCAACTCTGGCTGAACTCGATCGATCATCGACGCGTGCATCAGGACGCGCTGTGTTTCTGGTGACAGGCGGGTCAGTACCTCCTCGGCGAGGAAGTCGTAGATAGGCGCGCTCGCGCCGCTCAGCGCCTGGATGAAGCCTGCGACCTCGTCCGCCTGGGTCTGGGCGATCGCCGTTGCGACCAACTGAAGGCTCGCCGCCCAACCCTCGGTCCTCTCTGCCACGACGCTGCAGGTGGCTTCGTCCAACGGCTGCCCGTATGTCACTGCGAACAGGTCTTCGATCTCTGGGCGACTGAAGCGCAGGTCGTCGGTATTCAGTTCGGCTACACGACCCTGGGCGATCAGGCGACCGAGTGTGAGGTTGGGCTTCCCTCGACCTCCCAGAATGAAGTACATCTGGTCCGGAGCCCGCTCCAACATGCGGCTCAGGATCATGCGTACGTCGCCGGACCCTTCGACGTATTGGTAGTCGTCCAGGATCACGGCGACGCGCCCCGCCTCGACCGAGCCGAGGTCCGCCAGGAACTGGGCCACCACGACCTCCCTCGAGGGCCCCATCGCAGCGACATGCCGGAGTAGCGCCTCAGTGGCTGCTCCAAAGCCCGGAGCGACCTCGCGGAGGGCGGCCACCATGTGACTCAGGAAGGTGATCCAATCGCCATCCGACGTCTCCATCCGATACCACGCGCAGCGGTCGCGCGTCTGGAGTGCGAAGTCGTTGAGCAGCGTGGACTTGCCGTAGCCCGCCTCTGCCGTGATGAGGACCAGGCGCGCCGCGGCATGGCCGCTGAACCATTCGACGAGTCTTGGGCGACTGAGCACCGAGCGCACTGGAACCGCTGGGCTGATCTTGCTAGCGATGATCGCCAGGCCAGACGGATGTGCCCGGGCGTCCCCGCCGGATGCGGAGCTGCGGTCGGCGTGCTCGAAGGTCACCTGTGCTGCGGCCATTGACGCATCATCGGGATGCGCTCTCACTTCGCGCTTAACGTAGTGTGGATAAGTCCGGTTAGGTGCCCTCGTACTCGAAGAAGATCTTCAACTCGACCTCAAAGTCAGCGATCCGCCCGTCATCGACTCGGGCGGTGTGTCTGACGACCTCCACACGGCGGATGTTTCGCACCGTGTGCGATGCTCGTGACACAGCGTCAGCCGCCGCTGCGCTCCATGACTCGGGGCTGCTGCCGACCATCTCGCGGATGATGATGACGCCCATCAGTCTCCTTTCCGTCGCCTCGTCTGACCGCCAAGAGTGTAGAGGTCTATCCGTACGCGCTCTCGGCGTAGTGATCTTCCTCAGCGTAGGACACGAATCGGGTCTGCCGCTTCTTGAACCACAACTTGGTCTCGCCTGTGGGGCCGTTTCGATGCTTGGCGAGCCTGAGGTTGATGACCTCGCCATCCTGTTCGTGGTCGTCCGCACTGCGTTCCTTTTCCCGCCAGAGGAACATGACCATATCTGCGTCCTGCTCGAGTGCGCCAGATTCCCGCAGGTCCGATAGGCGAGGCTCCCCCTTCTCACCGCGGTTCTCCGTCTGGCGTGACAGTTGCGAGAGGGCGACCAGGGGCACCTGCAATTCACGCGCCAGCGCTTTGAGGCTACGTGAGATCTCGCTGACTTCCTGTACGCGGTTGGCGTCCCGAGAGGTGACGCTCGACTGCATCAGCTGCAGGTAGTCCACGAGGATCAGGTCTAACCCCGATTCAGCTTGCAGCCTGCGTGCCTTTGTCCGCAGCTCCATGGCGCTGATGTTGGGCGTGTCATCGATGAAGATAGGCGCCTCAGCTAGTTTGTTCATGGCCGGCGCCAGTCGTGTGAAGTCCATCTCCTCGAGAAAGCCGGTCCTCAGGCGCTGTGAGTCGATGTTGGCGACCGATGAGAGCAGGCGCAGCACCAGCTGCTCCTTGCTCATCTCAAGGCTGAAGACGCCGACGACCTTGCCTTCATTCACCGCGGCGTGTTCAGCGAAGTTCAAAGCCAGGCTGGTCTTGCCGATGGACGGTCTGGCGGCGACCAGCACCAGATCGGACTTCTGCAGGCCGGTCGTCAGTGTGTCAAGGTCGGCGAAGCCGGTGCGGATGCCGCTGATCTCACCCTTGTGTTGGTGTAGGTAGTCGAGGCGGTCGTAGGCGCTGTGCAGCAGGGACTTCAGCGGCGCGAAGCCTGATCCGACGCGCTTCTCACTGACGGCGAAGAGTTCGGATTCGGCACGATCGATGACCTCGCCGATGTCTCCATCTTCCTGGTACCCCAGGCCGGCGATCTTGCCAGCTGCGCTGATCAGGTTGCGAAGCACGCTCTTGCGCTCGACGATCCGCGCGTAGTGGACGGCGTTCACGGCCGTTGGCGTCAGATTGATGAGGCTGGTCAGATAGGCGGCACCACCGATCTCATCGAGACGGCCCTGTCGCTCCAGGACTTCGCTGACCGTCACGATATCGACTGGCTCCCGACGCTCGTACAGGTCGAGTACGGCGGCGTAGACGGTGCCGTGGTGCTGTCGGTAGAAGTCCTCCGCATGGAGCAACTCTGCGACCTCGATGACGGCGTCCTTGTCGATGAGCAACGCGCCAAGAACCGACTGCTCGGCTTCTATTGACTGCGGCGGCAAACGATCGATCGACACGCGAAGACTCCGAAGATGGCGATAGGATCAGCGGGTGCGGTGGAGCGCTATCCGATGTTCGCCGTTTCCGCACGGGTCACGCAAGGCGCATCTCCACGAACGGGCCGCCGACTCTCCACCAAACCTGTGGATAACCCGTGGACAAGTGCATATGCAGCCCACCGACGCACTAATCGATGCGGCGAATCACCCCTACGAGCTTGCCCTGGATCCGTACATCGTCATAGAACTGGGGCTCATAGGCGTCATTCGCAGGCTGTAGCCTCACGCGGTCCCGCTCCTTGAAGAAGCGCTTCAGTGTGACCGCGTTCTCGTCCACCTGCGCCACGACGATGTCACCATCGAGCGCGGTCTGTTGTTCCCGGATAACCACGAGATCGCCGTCCATGATGTGGGCATCGACCATGGAGTCCCCACGAACGCGTAGGACGTACGTGCTTGCGGTCGTGTTGATGATGTCCGGGATGCTGACGGTCTCACTGGCATCCTGATAGGCCTCGATGGGCCCGCCGGCGGCGATCTCGCCGATGACGGGCAGCACCCGAGCCTGGCCATCAAAGCTCCCGGTCAAGACGTCACCACCCGAGCCACTCGTCACCTTTGCGGCTCTGGTCAGACGCAGCGCGCGTGACTGTGTCGCGTCTCGCTGGAGCTTGCCCTCCCGCTCCAGCGCCGAGAGGTGATGGTGCACGGCCGAGGTCGATGCGAGGCCCACGGCAGTGGCGATCTCTCGCACGGATGGCGGATATCCGCTCTCGCGAACGGTGGCGGCGATGTAGTCGATGATCCGCTGCTTGCGGAGCGCGTCGTGCTTGGTCACAGGACCTCCTGGAGCGAACAGTACCGAACACCTGTTCGGTTGTCAAGGAAGCCGCTGGGGCGTGGCCACGGTATGGGACAGATGGCACGTGAGCCGAATGTTCGGCTGCTGCTAGACTCGCGCTCCCGATGTCCCTGAGAAGCACCTTCAGGCTGGGGCTGGCCGCGCTCAGCTTCTGGCCGTTCATCCCGATCGCTTCGCGTGCGCCGACCTACGGTCGGCTCATCGCGGAGTTGGCTGTCGATGGACGGGTGTCATGGTCAAGGAAGGCGATCCTTGGTCTGGCCGCGGTCTACGTGCTCTCGCCTATCGACATCATCCCCGATTTCGTCCCCTTCATCGGCAGGTTCGACGATGTGATGGTGACCGTCATCGCCCTCGACCTGTTCCTGGAAGGGATCCCAAAATCGCTCATGGTCGAGAAGATGTATACCCTTGGTATCGACGGTCGTGAATTGGAGCGCGACATGGAGGCCGCGCGTCGCTTCCTCCCGCTGCCCATCCGCACGATCGCCCGACGACTTCCGGCGCTCTTGGAAGCCAGTGCTGACGTGGTCAAGTCGGAACTGGAAGACCGTGGATACATCGAGAAGGAAGCAATGGACAAGGAGGCAGTCTCAGCGTGAAGGTCATCCTCACAGCGGATGTGGACCCGCTCGGCAAGAGCGGCGAACTCAAGGACGTCACCAACGGGTACGCCCGCAATTACCTCATCGCGCGTAGTCTGGCTGTCCCGGCGTCGGGCGGCACCTACCGCGCTTGGCAGCATGACATCGCCAGCCGCGAAGAGCAGCGCAAGAAGGAGCGCGCGACAGCGGAGATCGCCGCACAGCGCATCAGCAGCACCACGCTGACGATGGGCGTCAAGGTTGGCGAGGGCGGCAAGCTCTACGGCTCCATCACCGCCAAGGACATCTCCGACGCGCTGGCTCGCCGTGGTATCGAGATCGACCGTCATCGGATCGACCTTGACGAGCCGCTGCGGCAGCTGGGCACCTACAAGGTCGCCATCCGAGTCTTCGCCGGGATGACCCCTGAGGTCACGGTCGCTGTCGAGCCCAAGGGCTGACGACTGCGGGCTTGCCCGCCAAGACATCATGGTGCGGTGATACGCGGCACCATCTTGCACGTCGATCTCGACGCCTTCTTCGCTGCTGTCGAGCAGCGGGATCGTCCTGAGCTGCGCGGCCGACCCGTCGTCGTCGGTGGCGGCGGGCGTGATGATCGTGGTGTGGTTTCTGCGGCCTCCTACGAGGCGCGCCGCTACGGCATCCATTCAGCCATGCCCCTTCGTACCGCGGCCAGCCTGTGTGCGGATGCTGTCTTCGTGCCGGTCGACGGCCGCAAGTACAGCGTCGTCAGCCGTCAGGTCATGGAGATCCTGCGGCGCTACACGCCCGCCGTAGAACAGGTCTCCATCGACGAGGCTTTCCTGGATGTGGCTGGCTCGGAAGCCCTCCACGGTTCAGCGGCCCAGGTCGCGCGCTCCATACGGGGGACCGTCCGGCGTGAGCTGGACCTGACGGTCTCGGTCGGCGTGGCATCGACCAAGCTGGTAGCCAAGATCGCATCCGATCTTGAGAAGCCTGATGGCTTGGTGGTGGTCACGCCTGGGACCGAGGCGGCATTCCTCGCGCCCTTGCCCATCTCGCGACTTTGGGGCGTAGGAGCCAAGACGGCAGCCGTCCTCGCGGAATTGGGCGTCCGTACCATCGGCGATCTGGCCGACCTGCCCGATGACCTGCTGGCGCGACGCTTCGGACGGCAAGGCCCCGTGCTGGCGCGGCGCACGCGTGGCATCGATCCCTCGCCGGTATCGGCGGCCGAGCCGGCGCGTTCAGTGAGCCATGAACACACCTTCGCTGTCGATACCGCAGACCATGAGGTGCTTGAGCGCACGCTGCTGGCGCTTTCGGAGGGGGTAGCGAGCCGCCTGCGTGCAGGTGGCGTGAAGGCCCGCACCATCGCCGTCAAGGTGCGCGACTCCTCGTTCACCACAATCACCCGCCAACGTACGCTGCAGGAACCGACCGATCAAACGGAAGTCGTGTTCAGGTCGGCTGTCGACTTGGCGCGTCCGCACCTGCGCGGTAGCCGGATCCGGCTGTTGGGGGTCGGCGCATCGCACCTCGACGATGGGGAGCAGATGGCACTCTTCGATGTGACCGACGAACGGCGACGCCGTGCCACCGAGGCTGCGGACGAGATTCGCCGGCGATTCGGCGCCAAGGCCATTCGACGTGCGCGACTGCTTGGTAGCGACGTGGCGGAGCCCTTTGAGCGCGACCCCATGACTGCGCCGGAGGGGGGCAGTATCGGGCGCGCTCCGACCGAGCCACCCCCCGATGGCTGAGCCTGCTGACCGGGCTGTGACATGGGAGTTGGCACATCGGGGGTCGATGGTCGTTCTGACCAACGCCACGGGGTTGACACTAGAACAGATGTTCGATACCATCTCATGGCCGTAACAGAACAGATGTTCGACTGTCGGTCCGGATGTGCCCTCGGCCGTGTCGTTCCCACAGAGGAGCCATCACTATGTTCCACTTCAACGCCACCAGCCTCTCGGTCGCAGTGGATACTGCCGGACGTCCACGGGAGGTCCGCACGACCGACGAGCGCGTCTCGGTGACCCGCCTGGAGTCGGTCCGCGACGAGACCGCTGCGTATCCGCTGGGGTCTGGGCCTCGCAGGGTGTTCGTCGTCGAGGCGTCGGGTCGCCGCTATCGACTCGTGCATCTCCTGCGTGATCGGCGCTGGACGGTCGAGGAGTTGGCCAGCCAGGTAGCCGGTCTGGCGGAGGCCGCCTGAAGCGTCGTGGTGTCCCGGCTATCCCGGTCGCGGATGACGGGCGTGCCGTGCGAGAATGCGACTGATGAGCGACACGACACATACGACCGCTTCCGCTCCCCTCGGTGAGTTCACCGAGGCGCTTGCGTCAGACCAGCCGACACCCGGCGGCGGTGCCGCGGCCGCTGTGGCTGGGGCGTTGGCCGCCAGCCTCACCGCCATGGTCGTACGTCTGTCACTCGACCGGCCCAAGTATGCCGAGCATTCGGCGCTGCACCGCGAGGCGCTAGATGCCTCCGACGCCGCACGGGCACGCTTCCTTGCCTTGGCTGATGAGGACGCCGCGGCCTACGCTGCCTATCGCTCGGCGAGACAGATGCCTCACGAGACCGATGCTGAGGAGGCGGCCCGCGCTGAGGCCGCTCGCGCTGCTGCCCGCCAGGCAACGGACGTACCACTGGCCATCGTCAAGGCCTGCCATGCGCAGATCGGTCTCATCGAACGGCTTGCCGGTCGCACCAATCGCAACGTTGCCAGTGATCTTGAGGTGGGCGCCCTGCTGCTGGAATGTGCCGCCCGGTCCGCCGGCGCCAACGTAGCCGCGAACCTCGACTCGGTAGGAGACGAAGGCTTCGCGGGCGCCGTGAGCGCGGAGCTCAGTCAGCGCCTCCAGCAGATCCAAAGCACCACCGACCGCGCGCGGGAGCGGGTCGCCAGAGGCAGCCTGCGTCAACGTGAGGGCGAATAGTCCGCTCGATGGTCGTGCGGCTCACCGTGGGGCGTGGGGGATTCAGTTGCCGCGAGCGACGAACAGGGCGACCGCGACCACCAGGCCGACGGCGCCGCCCATGACCGCGTAGGCCCAGCCCCGCAGATCTACGGGGCCCGGCGGTTCCCCGGCGGCGGGCGCATGGCCGTGCCCGGACACATGATCGGCATGGTCGTCCGTGGCGCTCTCCGGTACTGCATCGACATCAGACATGCCCTCAGTATCGGACATCTTCAGGGCTGCAGCTCGTCGGTGACGAGGTCGTCGACCGTCACGGTGCCAGCCACGACCGAATCGGGCAGCGAGGCCATGATGTCGATGCCCGACTGCCAAGCTCCGCGGTCAACACTGCCAAATCCATGCTCGGCGGTGTAATCGCTCCCCCATGCACCGATCGTGGCTTCGAGGATGGCGAGCTGTGTCTCAGGCTTGCCCGCCAGCTCAGGCACACGCGCAAAGGTGGCATCGAGCCCCAACTGCGGGTCTGCCACGATGGCTTCCATCGCTTGCACGGTCGCGGCGGTGAACGCCCGGAGGGCATCGCCCTTCTCTGCGAGCGTCTCACGACCGGTCACCAGGCCCGGTCCTGGGAGGCGGGCGAAGTCATACACGTGAAGCTCGTTGACATCAAGTCCTTGGAGTCGCAGCTGGACCGGTTCGTTGGTGACGAAACCGGTGGCGGCATCGACCTGTCCCTGCGCCACCGCCACGCTTTGGCCGAAGTCGGGGTAGGTCACGATGTCAACATCGTCGGGGTCAAGGCCAGCGGTCTGAAGCAGGGCCTGCAGGGCCACCCATGACGACCCATAGCGACCGGGGACGCCGATCGACTTTCCCTCCAGATCTGCCACGGTCTCGATCCCGCTATCGGCAAGCGAAAAGACGACGTTGGGGTCGCTGGCGTAGATGGTGGCGCCGTAGACCACGGGGATCCCGCGGCTGACGGCCGGGATGAGGCTGGTGCCATCGGCCATGCCGATGTCGATCGACCCCTGGGCGAGCAGGGTGATGAGCTCCGGGTCGATCTTGTTCTGGAACGTCACCTTCAGCCCGGCATCCTCGTAGTAGCCGGCCGCATCGGCCAGATAGAACTGCGCGAACTGGACACTCGGGATGTAGCCCAGGCCAACGGTCAACGGGACTCGCTCCATCGCCATGGGTTCTTCAGACTGTGCGGAGATGCCCGCTACTCCAAGGGTCAACAGGGACGTCAGGGCGATGGCCACACCGCCGAGTACACGAGCAGACTTATGAGGACG
Organism: Candidatus Limnocylindrales bacterium; assembly: GCA_038251965.1. Lineage (GTDB taxonomy): Bacteria > Chloroflexota > Limnocylindria > Limnocylindrales > CSP1-4 > JAFMJV01. The sequence goes on along the minus strand of JBBSAV010000063.1, from coordinate 8,392 downwards.
ATGCATGGTGATGTGATCCCTTTCGCGGCTTCACGGGTGGGTGCGGACGAGGCGTCGCTCGATGGCGACGACGATCAGGTAGAGAGTCACCCCCAAGAGGGCGATGGTGAGCAGGGTGGCGAACATCAACGGGATGTCGAACATACTGCCGCGAGCCAGGTTGATAAGCACGCCCAGACCACGATCGCCACCAGCCCATTCGGCCACGATCGCGCCGACCACCGCGAGCGTGACACCGATGCGCAGGCTACCCATGATCTGAGGCAGGGCTGAAGGTACCTCGATGTGGGCCAGCCTCTGCCATCGCGTGGCGCGCAGGCTCCGGCCGAGCTCGACCAGTCGGGGGTCCACCGAGCGGATTCCGACCATCGTGCCCACGGCGATGGGGAAGAAGCAGATGAGCGCGCTAATAAGCACGCGGCTCCCCAGGCCCGTGCCGAACCAAAGGGCGATGAGCGGGGCCAGCGCCAAGATCGGTGTGGCCTGTGCCGCCACGATGTACGGCGAAAGCATGCGTGCCGCCAATCGCGATCGTGCCAGCAGGATGCCGGTCAGGATGCCCGCGCTGCCACCGACGAGGAGATCCAACATGACTTCGGCCAACGTGGTCAGGAAGTGGGACACGATGGTGCCCTCGAGCCAACCGTTGGCGAAGCGTTCAGCCACGACCAGCGGGCCGGGAAGGATGTATGTCGGGTAGTCGCCGATGACCACGATGGCCGCCCAGGCAAGGACGAAGATCAGCGCGGCCGCCAATACCGGAAGGAGATCATGCAAGGCACGTCGCCAAAGCGGTGGCGCTACGGTCGTCACGCTGCCGCCTCCGCCTCGGTCCCCGACAGGATCCGTCGGACCTCATCTGCCGCGGAACTGAACATCGACGCCCCGCCATTCGCGAGACTGCGCGGACGCGATGCCAGGACAGGGACCTCGGCCACGATACGACCCGGCCGCTGTGACATCACCAGCACACGATCGGAGACGAACACCGCCTCGGAGATGCTGTGCGTCACGAGCACGATGGTCGTCCCCGTCTTGCCCCACAACGACAACAGCTCGCTGTCGAGCCGCTCGCGAGTCATGGCGTCGAGCGCACTGAAGGGCTCATCGAGCAGGAGCACGTCCGGCTCCGGCGCCAGTGCACGGGCCAGGGCTGCGCGCTGTGCCATGCCGCCCGAGAGCTGGTCCGGGTAGGCTTCGGTGAACTCCTCCAGCCCGGTCAACCGCAATGCCGCCCGCGCCCGCTGCTCACGGTCGTCGCGCTTGACGCCCGCCAGCTCGAGCGGAAAGGCGACGTTGCCCAGCACGTCGCGCCAGGGCAGCAGGCGAGGCTCTTGGAACACCAGTCCGACACGAGGGTCGATACCTGCCACTGTCGAGTCGTAGGCCAGCACCGACCCACGATCGGGTGGCAGCAAGCCGCTGATGACACGAAGCAGCGTGGACTTGCCGCAGCCGTTAGGCCCGACGATAGCGACGATCTCATGCTCCGCCACGCGCAGGCCAAGCCCTTCGAGGGCGATCAAGCGTGAGCCCTTGATGTCGAAGCTTCGGGAGACTCCACGGAGCTCGATGGCATCCAACCGGTGTGACCTCCAGCCACACCATCGAGGTACCGTAAGAGAAGGGGAGCACGTGATCCCGGTGTACGGGCCGTTAGCACTCCAAGTGCGACCAGCGGCCGACACGAGGTCGGCGGTCGCCTCTCTCCTTCTCTCATCCGGACTCTGACCGTCGGCTCCCTGCGAGGGATCCACCGCGACCATCTGGTTCGCGGGTCGTGGGCTGATGGCTGGACGACGATTGTCGACCGACCACCGACCACCGGTAGGGGATTTCACCCGACCTCGAAGGCGAGGCGTCTATCTGCGTGATGTCAGTCGACTATAGCAGCGGCCGATATCCAGGTCGGATGCGGCATTGGTCACCCCTCGGCGAGACCTATCGATCGCCTGCAGATTCGCGAGTTCTGGGGCATCCTGTGATCGAGATGACGCGCCGGAACACCCCAGTCGGCTTCCTCGTCCTCGCACTCGTGGGCCTCATCGCCGTGGGTTGCAGTGCGCCGACGAGCGCCGTGCTCCAAGCCTTGCTCGGCCCCGACCGCCCTCCTCTGTCCACGCCGGAGGTTGGGATCGCCGCACCCGCTGCTGTCGGCAGTGAGGTCGAGACGTGGTGGCCACATCCCGATGGATATGCCATGGACCTGCCTCCGGGATGGATCGCTGTGGCCGTCGATGCGGACCGATCTGCGGACCTGCTCGCGGCCATCGCGTCGAGCATGCCGGGCTTGGCGACCCGGATCGGCGCAGTGATCGACGCAAGCGATGTCCGTCTGAGCGCGGTCGCCGCTGCCGCCTTTAGTGAGAGTGAAGCGTCACCGATGTTGGTCGTGCTTGTCCAGCCCACCCTGGGCATGCGGGCCAGGGAGGTCAAGTCGCACGTCCGAGAGCAGATCATCGGTCTTCCGGGTCTGACCAGCCAGCCCATCTCCGCGCATGACGTCGTCTTGAATGCAGCCAAGGCGGTCCGCTTCGACTACACCATCGATGACCCTGATGTCGGTGAGTTGAGCGTGCGTTCGTATCTCTTCCGGTTCGGCCGCCAAGCCTACCTGGTTAACTTCATCGCGGGGCCCGACGTCAGCGAAGACGTCGAAGCCATCTTCGACGAGATCGCCGACAGCCTCCGTTTCGGGGTCTAGGCGGCCTACACTGCGCGGTGTGACCAGACCACCCGCCGATATCGAGATCCGCGACGTCACCGATGACTCCATGTTTGCCCTGCTTCCGCCGTGCGCTGATGCGCGGTTGGACCATCGCAGCTGTGACTACTGGGAAGACGAGATCCACGGATCCAAGGCGGCCCGAGCGTCTTGGTGGAAGCCTGTTGAACCGGCACCCAGATCGACACCACGGCCGCACTCGGACAATCCGTTCGCAACTCCGGTTCGCGAGGGCGACGACTTCAACCCATTCGCGACGTTCGGGAGTGGCTCCGAGGCGCCCGACTTCAACCCATTCGCGCCGCTTCCAGAAGTGGACCCGCAGGCCCCGACTGCCGACGCGCCGAGGAAGCTGCGCCTGCTCGTGCGTGGCCGGGCCGTCTTCGGCTCGTACGCCAAGACCCTGCTCCACGCTGGCGAGCCCGCGGCCTACGCCCAGTTCGGCCCACTGTCAGCCTATCCGCGTGCGCAGCACATCCGGGAGCTCTACCCGCGATTGCCCAGCTCGCCCCTACCTGCGGTCATCACCTGTATCGCGACGACGTCCGCGGCTCGTGGCGAAGGGCTCGGTCGCAAGCTCGTGGAGGCGGTCATCGACGATCTGGCTGCGCGAGGGTTCGCGGCTGTCGAGGCCTACCCTGACTTGACGCTGGGAGTCGATGACGCATCCTCCGCGGCCCCAGCCTTCTGGGAAGCTTGCGGATTCGAGCTGGCCGTCCACGATGATCGCTTTCCGGTGATGCGTCGCGAACTCGACTAGTTGAACTACGACTAGTCGCGTCGCTCGCCTACCATCATCGGCATGGACCACTTCGAGAGTCTCGTGGAGTGCGTACCCAACTTCAGCGAGGGCACGAACCAGGAGACGCTCGATGCCATCGGCGCCGCCATCCAGGGCAAGGCCGGCAGTTGGCTGCTCGATCGAACCAGTGACCCTGACCACGATCGCAGCGTGTTCACGCTGGCAGGGTTTCCGGGACGTGTCATGGGCGCCATGGAGTCCGCGGTCGGTACGGCCATCGAACGCATCGACATGCGCCAACATCGCGGCCTGCACCCACGTATCGGGGCCGTGGATATCATTCCCTTCGTACCTCTTGGTGACACCACCATGGCCCAGTGTGTGGGCGGTGCTCGCGCATTCGCGGAGCGCCTCGCCGATCGGTTTCAACTGCCCGTGTACCTCTACGCCGAGGCCGCCCAGCGGCAGGACCGGCTGGCGCTGGCAGCCATCCGCCGGCCCGGGTTCGAAGGCTTGACCGTGGCTATGGCCCGCTCTGAGTGCAAGCCCGACTTCGGTCCTTCATCTCCACACCCGACCGCGGGTGCGACCGCCGTCGGTGCGCGGCTTTTTCTGATCGCCTTCAACGTCCAACTATCCACGACCGATGTCGCCGTCGCTCGCCGAATGGCAGCTCGCATCCGCGAACGTGACGGCGGCCTGGGCGCGGTTCAGGCGCTGGGAATCGACCTTGCCTCCCAGGGCTGCGCACAGCTGTCGATGAATATCCTCGATCATCAGCGCACGCCACTGTGGCGTATTTGGGAAGAAGCCCAGAGACTCGCGGCCGAGGAACGCGTGAGCTTGCTCGATTCCGAACTCGTCGGCTTACTCCCTGCGGCCGCCCTCGTAGAGGTCGCCGACCACATCGGCTCTAGCTCCTTCCACCCCGCCGAGCGCCGTGTCACCGAGGCGGCCGCGTGGCTGCGGATCCGCCGCTTCGATCCCGACATGATCTTGGAGGTCCGCCTGGAGCGGGCTCGGGTACGCTCCAACATCGCTGGCGTAGGCCAGGATGCCAGCCCCAAAGGGTAAGAACGCGCCGGCGAGGGCTGTCAGCGCCCGCGTTGCTCCAATAGGACGACGGTGGTTTCGTTGGGGACCGTCGAGATGGTGACCTTCAGGCTGCTGACCGGCTGCAGATCGGGCATGCTCATCTCCTTGAGGAACTTCTCGAGGTCGGCCCCGGGTCCGGCAGCGGCTTCGCTGAGTGCCATCGGCACGACCATGTGGGCATCAAGCTGGCCAACGATCTCAGCCGCTGTGGCGGCGCTGAGCTGTGGCCCGATGCCCAGGCAGACCACGTCCACGTGGCCGAGCTCGCGGATGGTGTCCTGATCCAGGCGGTGCCCGATGTCGCCGAGGTGGGCGGCGTAGACACCGTCGAGCTCATAGACGAAGGCGGTACTAAACCCCCGCGCCGCGCCCTGTTCATTGTCGCGGAAGGTGCGCACGCCGGTCGTCATGACATCGTGGACCTCGTACTCGCCCGGTGAATCGAGTACGAATGCGTTCTCCAGACTGGTCGGCAGCGGCACGCCCAGTAGTCGCGACGTGACACCAGCCTTAGCCTTGCTGCCGCGACCCTCTGCCACCGACTCATCGGGGTGGCCGTAGGAGACGATATCTGCGGTGAGACCACGTCCTGTAGGCCCGGCGATCGACCGGAACGGGTCTGCGGCGACGACCCCCTCACGTCCCTTGAGACGAACGCATGAGCCGCCGTACCAGGTGATTTCCATGGACCCGATGGTGCCACAGGCACGCGTGCGTCACAGCGGCAAGAGAGAGGGAACCAGGGCACAAAGAAGGAACGAGGGGCGCCTGCCCAATCAGCGCCCCTCGTTCCAGAGGGAGGGAGAGGGAACTGTGAAGGTTTGCTTCGCGGTTCCGTGTCGAGAACTCTAGCTGCCGAGCGTGAAGGCACCAGACCGCGAATGATGAAGAAACGCACATCTCATCGGTATTCTGAGGACGCGGAGGTGGCCCTCACTGGTGGTAGTCGCGTCCGGCTGGCAGAATGCAGGACTATGGCATCGATCCATCGTCCTCACCCGCGCTCTGGTAACCACTTCTTCCTCTCAGCTGCACTCATGTCGGTCGTGCTGCTAGCGTCATTCGGCGTCGGCCCCGCCGGCGCCCAGGACGCTTCGCCCGCGCCCGAGGCCAGCCCCGCCGCCGTGGCGACACCGCTGCCGGATGGCTTCGACTCCAAGATGGTGCAGAAGGTCGGCCAGATCATCGGCGGCGTCCATCCGGTGCGTGGGTTGCCGCCGGCCAAGGACGTCGCCTATCGCGTCATCGGCAGCCAGGCTTTCCTTGAGGAGCTGCGAGCCCTGTTCCATGCTGAGTACAGCGACGTCGCGGTCGAAGCCGAGGACGCGGCCTTCACGCGCCTTGGTCTCTTGGGGCCGGATGACGACCTTGAGGAGCTCATCCTCTCGATGTACGACAGCCAGGTGTTGGCCTACTACGACCCGCTGACCAAGACGTTCTCGCTCATCGGGCCCATCGACAAGATCGGGGCGCTGGAGTCCATCGTCGTCGCACATGAATATGATCATGCGCTGCAGGATGCCCAGTGGGACCTGGAGGCCCGGCGTATCGATGATCTCGACCGCTCGGACGCCATCCTCGCCCAACAGGCGCTCATCGAGGGCGATGCCACCGCGGTGATGTTTGACTGGGCGACTCGCGAGCTCAAGTTGACCGATCTGTTACGAGTCTCGGCACAGTCGCTCACGAAGCAGGACCAGAAGATATTGGGACGCATGCCGATGATCCTGCAGCGACAGCTTGAGTTCCCCTATATCGACGGTTACGCGTATGTGATGGCGCTCCGTGGTCGAGGAGACTGGGCGGCGGTCGACCAGGCGTGGGATGCGCAGCCGGTCTCGACCGAGCAGATCCTGCACCCCGAGCTGTATCCCGATGAGGTGCCTGTTGACATCGTCCTGCCCGATGTCGCCGCGTCGCTCGGTCCAGACTGGTCCACCAGCTACCAGCAGACCATGGGCGAGATGCAGGTCGGCGTGTGGGTGGCAGATGGCAAGAAGCGCCAGTCGTTGTTCCCAGGCCTGCCCGGACAGTTGCCGAATGCCTCCGCGGCGGCTGGCTGGGGCGGAGACCGGCTGGTGAGTCTGGATGGTCCGGATGGTGCCTGGGCTGTTGTCTGGCAGAGCGACTGGGACACCGAGGCCGACCAGAAGGAGTTCCACCAATCCGCACGGGACGCGATGAAGGATTTGCCCGGTGCGCACTCCGTCACGGATGCCGATATCGCGGGAGGTCTATCCTCTCCAGTACTCGTACTGGTGGCCGACAGTGAGGAGACATTGGGTGCCCTTGAGATGGCGCTCGGCCTCTGACGACTGACATCTCGAGCCGCCGGCGAGTGAAGCGAGGAGCGGCGGACGATGAAGAAACGGACACTTGTGTCGGTATCAGCCCAGAAGTACCGGTCGGGGTGCTCGCATGACGAGGCCCACTCCCGTATCGTCCGCCTGCCATGACTGATCAGAAGCCGGATCCCGGCGACCTCACACCGTCCACAGACGCTTCCCCGACGTCGCCCCAACCTGAAGATCCCGAGTTGGCCATGGAGCAGCCAGAAGACGCGGCCCCGCCGAATGGTGAGGACGTGGGTGCCGAACCCAGCGAGGAAGCTGCACCCGACTTGGGCGTAGGTGAGGACGCCGAGGGTGACGCGGAGGCGGCTGCCGACGAGGACGAGGCAGCCACAGGCTCCGTCGCCGAGACCGAAGCTGAGTCAGCTGACGCTGCTGCTGCTGGAGCTGCCTGGACGACCACGCCCGTCGCACCCGACCCGGAGGCTACCGAAGCCGCTCTCGCCGCTCTGGCCGCCAAGCCCGAGATGACGCTCGAGCCCCCCATCCTGCCTTCCGGTGATGGTGGTGAGCCACCCGAGGAGGGCACGCCTGTCCTGCTGGTTGGCGGCATCCTCGTGGGCGCATTCATCGTGGCACTGGCCATCGTGCTCATCCTGTTCCGTCCGTTCGACTCGCCGACCGATGTCGATGCGAGCCTGTCGCCATCGCCGGTCGTGACCGAGGTGCCCAGCGCCGGACCGTCCGCGATCGCAACGGTCGATACCCCCAACTTCCAGGGCCTGACGCTGGCTGACGCGGAGGCGACGGCCGATGACTACGGACTCGTCGTGCGTGTCAACCAGGTCGAGACCGACGCGGCCGCCCCCGACACCGTCCTCGGCCAGGATCCCCCGCCAGGTGAAGCGGTGGACGTCGGTTCCACCATCGAACTCTCCGTCGCCGCCGCTGTTCCTACCGACCCAGTCCCCGACGTGGTGGGACTCTCCCAAGACGACGCTGTCAAGGCCATCAAGGACGCTGGCTTCAAGGTGGGCGCGATCACAGGGAACTCCAGCGACACGGTCAAGGCCGGTATCGTCATCAGCTCAGACCCCAAGGCGGATGCCGAGGTGGCGCTCGCCAGCAGGATCGCGCTCGTCGTGAGCAGCGGTCCCGAGCCGGTGGCCGTGCCCGATCTCGTCGACCTGGCCGAGGCCGACGCCCTCGCTGCCCTCGATGATGCGGGCCTCGTGCCCGGTGATGTCACCGAGGCCACCGATGCCACCATCGTCGCGGGCCACGTCATCAGCTCCGATCCCGCTGCCGATGCCGAGGTGGATCCCGGTTCCGCGGTGGACTATGTCCGCTCGCTCGGTCCCGAGCCGGTGGCCGTGCCCGATCTCGTCGACCTGGCCGAGGCCGACGCCCTCGCTGCCCTCGATGATGCGGGCCTCATGCCCGGTGATGTCACCGAGGCCACCGATGCCACCATCGTCGCGGGCCACGTCATCAGCTCCGATCCCGCTGCCGATGCCGAGGTGGATCCCGGTTCCGCGG
>JBBSAV010000062.1:0-17504 GCA_038251965.1 Candidatus Limnocylindrales bacterium | reverse complement strand
GCGCTCACCGGGCCGATCGGACCACGTCCGACACCCCAACGGTGGCCGATCATGGCGCCGGGGCGACCTCGATGGGCTTCATCGGTGGATTGGGGCTAAGTGGGTGCCGCGGTGTGCCTTCATCGTGCGCCCGGCCTACGATGAGGGCCGATGGCCTCCGACCGATTCGTCTACCGCCTCCGCCGCTCCGATCGTGCCCGGCGAGCGCGGCTCACCGTGACGTGCGAGGGTGAGATCGTGGTCGTGCTGCCACGGCGCATGCCGGATGCTGAGGCCGATCGGCTCGTCAGGCAACACGCGACCTGGCTCGACCGGCACGTCTCCCGGATCAGCGGTCAGCAGGAACTGCTGGCTGCGCGGCCACCACTGGGGGAGGGGCGATCGCTGGAGGTTGCCGGCGAGCCCTGCCGCATCTCCGAGGTGGACGGCGCCGCCACGCGCCCGATGCGAGGTCATGTGGAGCGCGTGCCTGGCGGGCTGTTGGTCCGCCTCGGCCATGATGGCCGAACCACGCCGGAGCTGCTGGAAGGCTGGTTACGCTCGCGGGCTCGCGAGGTCATCAGTGAGCGCTCGGCGGCGCGGGTGCCGGAGCTAGCCGTGCGGCCCGGGCGTATCAGCATCCGCGACCAGTCCAGCCGCTGGGCTTCGGCCTCGTCGAGCGGTGCGCTCTCCTTCAGTTGGCGCCTGCTGCTGGCACCGCCGTTCGTGCTGGACGCAGTCGTGGTGCACGAGTTGGCGCACCTGCGCATCCGTGGCCACACGCCTGTGTTCTGGGCGCTCGTGGAGCAGCATGCCCCGCGCACCCGCGAGGCTCGGCGTTGGCTGCGAAAGCACGCTAGCGAGGTCCGGGCCGCGCTCGATTGAGGAGTTCGCGGGTGTTCAGCAGCGCGAGAGGATGGCGAAGGCCGCCAGCTCGTCGGCCACCTTCTGCGCGTCGCCTTCGACGTTGTTCACCGCTCGTCGCGGTCGGCTGTTGGTCCGGAAGTCCTCGACCGCCAGCTCCAGTTCGTCGATCCGGTAGCCCAGCCGCTTGAGGGATTCGGCCAGTCGTTCCGCCGCATCGCCGGAGTCGGCCCGCTCCAGCTCGACGTAGGCAGCCTGCAGCTTGTCGAACTCGATGGTGAGCGCCACGCGATTGGGCAGCCGCAGCTCGACCGCGCGCAGGCCGGCCAGCCGCCGCTCCACATCGCTCACCTTCAGGCACAGCTGGCCTTGCAGATCGCCCGACGGCAGTGGCGCCACGCTTGCTTCGAGCACGCTCGCGGCGGGGCTGCCGAGGGGTCCCGGTGAGCCCTGCGGCGGCGCATCGCCACCGCCACACGCGACGACGGTCAGGAGGACCAGGGCGGCGAAGAGGGAGAACGATCGACGCATGTCGTGACAGCGTAGCGGCATCATGCAGAGGCAGGCCCAAAGACCCCAAACCCGCAAGACCGCTGCTCCGCGCGCCGCTGCGCCGCCAGCGCATCTATGCAGATGTCATCCCCGGCGGCCTTGGCAAGGTACGCGGAGGTGCCTGACGAGTCGGTGCGTTCGCCGAGCGTCAGCGCTCGCAAGATCCGAGCGTGGCGGGGCATATCAGTGGCGGCGCGTGCGCCGGACAGCGCCGCCAGAAGGCTCAACATCTGGCTAGCGCCACCCCGGGCACCATCTGCTCAGATGCACCAGGCCGGCACACTGCGAGAGCCGGCCGGGGGGGGTGCCCTCAGAAGTTGATGGACTTGCCCCCGGCGGCCGTGGCGGCACTGACCGCGACAGCACCACGCGTACCGGTCGTCTAGCGGTCCCATCGGGCCATGAAGCGCACAGGAGGGTCGGCAAGCAAGGTGCGTCTCGGTTTCATAGGACGTTTGACATATTTGAGGTCTGGGACTATCGTGCAGCCAGCGATACGGAGGCCACGATGCTGGACCCAAATCTCATCAGCGACGACGAGCGACAGGTGCTCATGAGCACGCTGCCGGCCATGAAGCGCGAGAACCCACGGGCCGAGGCGATCCTCCGTCGGCTCATCACGCCGGTCGAGGAACGCCCGGCCGACCGCTCGCACGTGCCCATAAACGAAGTGGCAGCCATCTTCGGCGTGACCACCCAGACCATCCGGAACTGGGTCGACCGAGGCTGGCTGGAAGGCGCTCGAAAGACGCCGGGCGGCACACGGATGATCCCTCGCTCAGCACTGGCATCCGCGGAAGCGCTGGGACGGCCACGGCCGCCGATGCCGAAGTTGACAGCCGAGGAGATCCAGGCCGTCATCGAGGCTCCTCGGCGCCGGAAGTAGGGTATGGCCGACCGGCCCATCGTCATCGTCGACACCAGTGTCTTCCTGCAGGATGCCCTCTCGCCCGACCGCAAGGGTGCTGCCTCACAGCTGCTTGCGATTCTCCCGAGCATCGCAGAGGTCGTCATGTGCATGGAAGCACAGGCCGAACTCAGCGAGAAGCTGGAGGCGTTCGGCTGGACGCGGGAAGATGTGTTGGCGCGCTACGGCCCCGTCTTCCAGGCAGCACGCTGGGTCGAGCCGGTCGAAGAGCGGTCGGATCACCTGAAGGCGGTCGGACAGGACACCCCGAAGACACGATGTTCTTTCGTGCCGCCGAAGCGGTGTACGTGGAGGCACCGGACATCGCTGGAGCGCCACAGAAGTACATCGCCAGCTCGAACACGAGGCACTTCAAGCCAGGGGCTGACTTCGCCGGTTTCCGCTTCGACACGCCGCACGGCGTGCTGAAGGCGCTGGAGTAGCCCGCCGCTCAGGTCGTGTTGTCGTGACGGACCGGGCGCGCACGATACAACGGGGCACTCAGGTGGGACGCGGCGTCGTCCCCGGCGCCTGGCCGCGTGCGGCAGGGGGTAGCCGCAGATAGATGCCGTCGGGGAGCGGCGTCATGTCATCCCCGCGAGCGCCAGACCACTCGATGACTTCGCGCCCGGTCCACACTCGCACCTGCTCGTTGCGTGTGCGGTCCCTCCGGTCGGGCAGGCGCACGCACTTGCCACTCACCGGCTCCAGTGCCCAGCGGGTCCTGGTGACGATCAGCTTGCCGGTCCAGACCGCATCCTCGGGCGGCACCCGGCATTCGGCATCGATCGTCCGCCAGGTGTCTGTCTCGGGCGAATAGGCTCCGGTGAACGACCACTCCTCGTCGTTCCTTCGCTCGGTGAACAGCACGAGTTCGGTCCCGGCCCAGACTTGGCCGTGGGGCAGGTAGCGGCGATATTCCAAGGGGGAAGGTGCCGCGAGCGTCCATTCCCTCGTTTCGAGGTCGAGGCTCGCCAGGCCGAGGTGGTCGTTGCGGCTCCGTGATCGAGTGGCGGCGAGGACCCGATCCCCGGTCCAATCCAACCCGATGACGGCCGTGGCGTCGGGAATGTCGGGGAGTGGGTCCCAGGTGTCGCTCAGGGGGTCGTAGGTAGCTGCGTGGAAGCCGGACAGGGCGACGATCTCGTCCCCGGTCCACGCCATCTGGCCGACCGGCTCGAAGGGTGCCGTCGTAGGCACGCGCCAAGTCGCTGACTGCGGTTCGAACGCGAGCACCGGGGAGGTCGTCTCGTCAGGCCCTATCACCAGGCCGCGGACGAACACCTCACGCCCGGTCCACGTCAACATATCGAAGACCGGAAGGGGCGCTCGCGGGTACCTCGTCCAGCGACGGGTCCGCGGGTCGTACCCGGCGATCTTGTTTGTCTCACCGCCGAACACGAGCATCTCATCGTCGCCCCAGATGCCCGATCCGTTCGGCAGCCCGAACGGGGCCTTGGGCAACGGACGCCACTTGCCTCGGACTCGGTCCGGGACCGCGCCGCGCGCGGTGATCGGGTCTTCCTGGCGACGGTCGAGGTCGGCCGCCTCGTCGAGCGTGAGTGGGATGCCGTGACTCCGGTCCGGGTACGCCTCGGGGTCCGAGGCCGCGACTGCCGGCAGTGCCGCCATGATCGTCGCCAACAACGTCAACGACAGCACGATCGCGAGCATCCTGCCGGGTTGTCGCATCGTGTCCTCCCGTGTGCGCATGCTTGGTGGGAACTGCTGGATCACGCGTCCAGGCGATACCGAGCCAGCAGGAAGTCACCGCCGCCCTCGCCGACGACCACCGCGCGTCCACCATCAGCGAATAGGCCGAGCGCCGCGGGTGCCGCACGTCCGGGTACAGCCTTGATGAATGCCCGACCGCGGCTTCCGAAGCGGTAGCGCAGCGAACCGTCAGCGTTCAGCATCGTCAGGACGATGGCGTCGCTGGGAGCCTTATGGCGTGGGCTTCTCGTCCCCGCCAGCAGCACGCGCCCATCGGGCAGGGCGAGGATGCCGCTGAACCATTCGTAGCCGCCGAAGTCCACCGTGCGCCAGCCGTCCCGATGGAACCCGCGGGCCGGCTTGCCCTTCCGCGTGAATGCCACGGCCAGTCCATCGAGCTCGTCGCGTCGCCGGTCGTTGCCCGGCCAGGCTGCCGAGGAAGATGCGACCTCGAGCGCTGATGGCGCCGACCATCGGCAGTCCGGTGAGGAAGTACCTTGGATAGACGGAGACGAAGGCGTTCGAGTCGATGGCTCGCCCGAACGAGCGGTCGCGATGTCCCTGGGCGTCGTAGCGACGGCCGTGTACCGAGGCGCCGCCCGGTCCGAAGACAAGGATGTCCCCGTCCTTCTCGCGCATCAGCCCAGCGCCGATGGACCCGAGATCGGCGCTGCCGTCCCGGCCGAAGGAACGATCGAGCCGGCCCGCCGCGGTGTAGCGCACAAGGTCGTCGGTGGCCACCAAGACATCGCCGTTCGGCAGCGCCAGGATGGAGCCCCAGCCGTAGGATCGACTGTCCGTGCGAACGACGCCGTCGTCCCCGAACGAGCGATCCACGCTGCCGTCGCGATCCAGCCCGACGAGCGCATGCCGGTCCTTGGTGTCATGCACGAGCACGACGACCCTTCCGTCGGGCGTGCGCGCGCCGGCTTCTACGCCACCGATGTCGAGTGGCGCGACCAGCGCCCGGCCATCGTCCCCGAAACTCGGATCCAGGTCGCCATCTGAGCCCACCCGGGCGAGGGCGATCCGAACCGTGCCGCCGGCGGCCTTCGATTGACCCACCACGAGGTACTTGCCGCTCGGGAGCAGGAAGCCACTCACGGCCTTGTCGGCACCGCCGAAGTCGACGCGTGCGATGCCGTTCCGGCCAAAGCTGCCGTCCTTGGGGTTGCCGGCCGCGGCCGGCGCGCCGGCGATGGCGAGGACCAGGAAGGCTGCGGTCAAGGCCCGTACGACGCGCGGTAGGGGAGTCGCCAGACTGCCGGTGGTTCGTCGGTCGAGCGTCATCATCGCGTCCTCCGTCCAGCGGCTGGAGTCGCCCCATCGTCATCGTCAGGGCAGAGCCGCCGCCGAACCGTCAGCCTACACCCGGCTCAGCCGGCCGGCCGGCGAGTCGTCAGCTCGGCCGTCGCCGCGCCACCACAACGAACGTCAGCAGGATGGCGATACCACCGACGGTCAAACTCAGGACCATGTCAACGAGCTTGAAATCCCCATAGGTGGAGGCCGGCACCACGTGGCTCCACTGGATGTCGCCCCAGAACTGCTGGTTGCAGTCCTCGTAGGCCATCACCTCTGGTGACTCGTCGTACACCTCGGGGTAGGGCCCGCACGCTGCCTCGATGAGCGGCTCGAGGCTCTCATCCTCGGGCACCCGCACGCCTGGCTCGCCCCCGATGCCCGGCTGTGACGTGTGGAAGTAGCCCCCACCGAGGTAGGCGATCGGAGGTGCTCCTTCGCGCCAGCCTGAGTCGGTGTCGCTGACCCAGACGGCGCGCCCATCGTACATCTGGCCCTGGACGGTCGGCACCGCGATCAAGCTCCAGATGAGCACTACGATGGCGGCGAGGACCAGAGCAGGGAGCGTCCGGCCGACGATCGCGCCGGTGAGCAGCCCGATGCCGAGCGCCAGTAAGCCACGCGCCACGAGGGTCGGTCCCCGCGAGGCGACCTCGGTCAGACCGGGCGACTGACGGCCGACGTCCAATGCATTGAACAAGCGGTCGCCGAGCCAGCCCAGGACGACGAAGCCGACGATCGCCAGCGCCAGCATGGGGAGCAGCCGTGCCAGGAGCCAGCGGCTGCGGCGGAGCGCGAGCGACCAGGCCAGTTCGGTCGTGCGCATCTCGATCTCTTGGGCTACGACCGGCACGCCGAGGATCAGCCCGACGATGGGTGCGAGAAGCGCAAGGCCTGTGCGCGGAAAGCCGGCTCCGTTGGAAATGGCCCAGAACTCCTTCATCAGATCGTTGCATCCCGGCTGTGCCCAGTCGCCGTTCACGTCTCGCGGCCAGCACGTACCCGGGATGTCGAGGTCCAGCATCTGCGAGCTGATGAACCAGACCCAGACCGCGAACACCGCTAGCAGCACCACTGAGAAAAGCACCTCGAAGCGGTGCATCCGATACGTGAGCCACGCGGCGCGGATCATCTGGCGCCCCCACTCGTGTTAGTGCCGTTGCTTGGCCGTGCCGCCGCGAGGTAGCCCATCACCAACTCCTCGAGCGAGGGGATCGGCAGGTCGGGGTCGGTCGATCGGACGAGCATCGTCGGGGCGCCACCCGGTCGGGCGAAGGTTGCCACCACCTGCTCCGAGGGAGCCGATCCGGCCGGCATCAGCCGATGGCCCGCGACCGCATCGCTGATCGGGGATTGGAGCGTCACCCTTCCTTGGCCGACCACCACCAGTTGATCGCAGACAGCTTCCACATCGCTGACGATGTGTGAGGAGAGCAAGACCGTGGCGCCACCCTCGCGCACCGTCGAGAGCACGATGTTCAGGAAGTCGTGGCGCGCCAACGGATCGAGGGCGGCAAGGGGTTCATCGAGGAGAAGGACGGGCGCGCCGGTGCCGAGTGCCAGGCAGAGAGCCACTTGGGCCGCCTGTCCACCTGACAGGGAGCCGGCTTTCTGCGAGAGCGGGATGCCCAACTGCTCGAGTCGGAGCCGAGCCCCGTCGGTATCGAAGTCGGCGCGAAGTCCCGCGGCCAGATGCAGGTGGTCGACGACCGGGAGTCCGCGGTAGAGCGCGGTTGATTGCGACACGTAGCCCAGCTGCCTGAGCGTGCCCGCTCGGTCGTCCTGCGGGTCGATGCCACCGACGCGGACGCCGCCACGAGTCGGGCGCTCGAAGCCCATCCACGTCCTGATCAGCGTGGACTTGCCGGCACCGTTGGGGCCGACCAGCGCCGTGACGGTTCCGCGAGGCACTGCGAGGTCGACATCCAGCAGTGCCCACTGCCCGCTTCGGCGATAGCGTTTCGACAGGCCGATGGCCTCGAGGGCGACCGAGTCGGAAGCAGCAGTAGACCCGTTCGATGACCGGGCCGCCTCACTCACCCTGCACCTCTGCTGGAACGCGATAGAGCCGGAGTATATCCACGCTCACATGTGTGCGGGAGTCACCTCCGTCGGGTGGTCAGCTCGCCGCTCCCGGCCGATGTCTCCAAGCGGACGCGCGACCTGCGGCTCCATCGACCAGCTCGATGTAACCGTCACGGCGTAGATCGGACAGGACCAGCTTGATCGTCGGGTCACTGATCCCCGGGAGCGCCATCCGCACATCGCGAACCCGGAACACCTCGGGCGCATGATCGAGGATGTACCGGCGGACCTGTTCCTGCTTGGACCCGACGTGGAGTGCTCGTCTGACGGCGACACGCGCCTCGAAGTCGTCATAGGCCGCGACGAGTACCTCCACGAGGTAGTCGATCCAGGGCCAGACGTCGTGTTCGCCTTCATGCCAACGACGCTGGGAGGCAAACAACGCGTCGTAGTAAGCGTGTTTGGTCTCGAGGATCCGCTGCTCGATGCTCACGTATCGCGCGACTTCGTATCCCTGGGCAAGCAAGGTATGCGTGGTGAGGAGCCTCGCGAGACGTCCGTTGCCGTCCGCCACCGGGTGGATCGACAGGAAGTCCAGCACGAGTGCACCGATGAGGAGGATCGGGTGAGCAGCCGAATCGGCGACCGCGTCACGATATCGATCGAGCAGATCAGGCAACTGGGACTCGGTCTCCCTTGGTGAAGGGGGCGTGAAGAGCACCTGACGGTGGCCAGCCTCGTACGAGACGATGAGGTTCTGGTCGGTCTTGAGCCTTCCACCGCCGCCATCGGTGCGGTCGAAGAGCAGGCGGTGAAGGTGGAGCGCGTAGGGGACCGAAACCGGCTCGAGTTCGATCGCCCGCGCGATCTCATCGATCGCATCCCGATACCCCGCGAACTCGCGTTCGTTGCGGTTGCGGTAGCGTCGTGTTTGCCTGTCCGCCGCCAGTAGGCCCGCGATGCGGCCCTTGTCGACCGTCACTCCCTCGATCGCGTTGGAGGCTGTGATGGACTCGACGCGGGTCGTCTCGGCGAGGGCATCGAGCAGCTGCGGGAGCTGGTCGCGATAGAGGCCCTCACGCCCACGACCGACGTCGATCCGCGCCAGGCGCGCCCCTAAACGCACTGGTTGGGAACGGAACGTGTGGTCGAGGTCTACGAAGCTGCGCATCGGCTTGTCTCGGATAATCGGCTATTCAGAGGCCTTGGTTGTCTTGATTATCTGCAAACAGCCGTTCGGGGTCAAGAGGGTAGCGCTACCGATCGGACCGAACCAACTGCGAGCGATGGGCAAATCGCTTGGCCGGAGCTCTCCGAGCCATGCGCACGTCGCCGCACGCACCAACAAGTGGTTGCCAGTCCTGTTGCGCCAGCTTATATTACGACTGACGATATACCGCGCATCGTAGGTGAGGTGGGATATGACCACATCCGAGGACATTGGGCTCGGGCAGTACGCTGAGCCGTCGCTGCTCATCCTCGACAGTCTCATCGCTGGCCCCAAGCATGGCTATGCGCTGATGACGGATATCGAAGCCCGGACCGGTCGCGCGCTCGGTCCGGGCACGCTCTATGCCGCGCTGGCGCGTCTGGAATCGCGTGGGCTCATCCGAGCGCTCGAGGCTGAGGATCGACGTCGTCCCTACGAGGTCACCGGTTCGGGGACACGGCTGCTGGCGACGCAACTGCGGCAACTGTCGCACTTCAGTGAGACGGGGCTGCGACGGCTCGCGGAGCACTCCCGATGAAGACCCTGCTGCGCCTTTACCCGAATGCGTGGCGCGTGCGCTACGAAGCTGAGGTGATGGCCGTCCTGGAGCAGCGTGGCTCGCGCTTTGCCGATGCTCCCGACATGATCCGTGGCGCCGTCGACGCGCACCTTCATCCTATTTCGAAGGTCCAGCCGATCCTTCCTGGATCTGGCGTTCCCGAGTCCCTTCACCGAGCCGGACGGTCTGCCGTCGTGGGAGGGCTGCTGTGGTTCCTAGCCTACGTCGGTGTCTATCTCCACGCGCTCGTCTACACGTCGATGAACCATGGGATCGCAGCCTCTGAAGGCCAAGGCTGGCTGATGGGCCTTCTGGTCGCACCGGTCCTCCTGGTCATCGCACAGTGGGACATCATGCGGTCTTCGACGGCAGACCGATTGCGGGCGCGGATACCAGTGCTACTTTCGGCGTTCGGAGCCTTCGTGATGACGGCCAAGCTATTCCTGAACCTCATTCGGCCGGACCGGCATCTCCTCGGTGGCTGGGGCTTTCCCGAGCTGTGGGTCGTCGGCATGTTCATCCTCGTGACCGGGACATTCGCGTTCGCGCTTGTGCTGCTGGGGGCGCGCGCGTTGCCCCGGAAGGCCGTGGTCTTGCTACTTGCCGGCTCGCTGCTGAATGCTGCCTTCCTGCTCGTGATCGGCGCGACGGACATGCTCAACGCGTTGCGCTACTCAAGCGGCATCCCGATCAGCGGTGCGTTGTACGGCCTCGGCTGGATCGTCGTCGGTGTGACCCTGCTTCGGCGCCACTCAGCAGTCTCGCTAAATCCATCGGACGCGGTGGTGTCATGAAGAGGGGTCGACCCCGCGGACTCCCTGCGGCGCGAAGTCGTCCCGACGGTGTGTCGATGAAGAAGAATCCGCAACACTCGGCCCGACCATCGACGATGGTGGTGCATGGCGTCCAGGAAGCTCGGTAGATTCCACCCTGACGGAGCATGTCCGCACGCTGCAGGGGGTAGCCATGCATAGGATCTCGGTCTTGGTGATGCTCGCCATCACCGTCCTCTTGATACTGGGGACGACGCCAGCGGTGACGCGAGCGGTCCCGCCGAGCCTCAAGGCCATCGAGGCACGAGACGATTTCGCGGGTTTCTACAAGGACCGCGAACGTGGCGGGCTGGCCACGTACCTCTTCGTCGGCGATGCAGAGGGCGCCGCGGCGGAGCTCCTCGACCACTACGGCGACGCTTCGAAGTTCGCGATCGGGCCAGCCACTTACCCGTTCGCGGAGCTGTGGGCGGTCCAGGATGAGATCTTCGATCGTCTTAACGAGCTCAAGCTCGACGGCATCGACATCCGCGAGGTCGGGGTCGATGTCATCGGCAATCACGTGCGAGTGGGGGTCTTCGGCTCGCTGCCACCCGCTCGTGAGGCCCTCGCCGAGTACGGCGACAAGGTCCGCGTGGTCTGGAGCGAGGGCGGCTACACCGGCCCCGAGCCCGACCGACGGCTGACCGCGGTGACGAACCGCAACGGTATCCGGGTCCGCATCACCATCGACGACAACCACCTGGTCGCCGGCGAACCGATCTGGGTGCGCACCAAGGTGAAGAACACGCGCGACAGGCCGGTCTTCTACACGACGGACGGCTGCGAGATCAGTGTCCCGTTCGGCGGTCAGATGGTCGACCAGACATGGTGGCCGGGTGTCCCGGTCGATGAAGCAGCCATCGAGGCCCAGGGCCGCGAGCCATTCGAGGACTTCAAGTGGCGTGCTGCCAACTGGTCGAACGTGGGTGATGAGACGATCCACCTGGAGTTCCGGCTCAAGTGGGCGATCGGGCGCGAGGTCATGGCCTGTGACATGGTCGGCATCACCCATCGGATCCCGCCCGGTGGCACCGTCAAGCAGCGGTTGCGCTGGGACGGGCTGGCCGCGCATCGGCTGGGGCCTCCGCCTGACGGCATGGCTCGGATCAGCGGCTCCTTCACGCCTGGACGCATCGGCGGGCCGAACCGGAAGCCGATCGAGGTCACGCTCGACGTCCCGCTCACCGGTGGCCTTGAGCCAGGCCGCGTGCAGCCGATGGAAGCGGTCGATGCCGCCCTGGCTGACCCGGCATTCCGCGACCTCATCGATCCCGTGGAGATCGGCAAACGCAACGACGAGGTCATCCGGTTCGACATCGAGCACCACGCCTGGGTGGTCGGCGTTTGCGGCCGTTTCGATGGGCAGAAGGGCTACTGGAAAGCGGCGCTCGTCGACCCGGATAGTGCGGAGGTCTCCAGCATCATCGACGGCCCGGTCGGCAAGAACTGCCGGCAGGGACCGTGGCCAGAGGCATAGTCACGCGCAGCGGCATGTGCGAGAGAGACGACAGGGGTTGGCGATGATCGGAGATGCGTTGCTATGGGGCAGAGGAGCGTGCCGCGCCCTCATCTCGGTGGCCGTCGTGGCCGTGCTGCTGCCGATGGGGTCGTCGGCGACGGCCGCTGATCCGTCTCCAGCGCCAGCGGCGTCGGTCCCGGCAGAAGGAGCCACGGCCCAGGCCACCGACCTGCCCCGCTGGCGCGGTCGCTGGAACAGCGAGGGGGAACTCCCGATCGAACCCCGAACGGGAGCGGCTGTGGCGCTGATCCCGTGGACGGGCGGTGAAGCCATCGTCTGGGGCGGTGTCGCGGCCGACGGCCGCCTCCTGAATGACGGCGTGCTTATCGACACCAGAGGCTCGCAGGTCCGCTCGCGCGTGACGCCAGCAGCACCGCTCAGCCCACGCCGCGAATTCGGTTGGGCCAGCCAGTACGACCGCGTCTATGCCTGGGGCGGCGTGGACGCAGTTGGCCAACCCCTGAGCGATGGTGCCGAATATGGAGCCGACTGGACGCTCATGCCGGAGAGCCCACTGCCGCCCGGGCCCGCCTCCATGGCCGTGGTCGATGATCGACTCTGGGTCGTCGTCACCGACCCGGAGACCAGCACCGCCAAGGTGGCATCGATCGCCGTCCCGCTCGACGAGTACAGCAGCTGGGGACTCGTGGTGGACGTGCCGCTGCCGGTCGCTGACCGCTACGACGTGGTCGGGTGCTGCGAATGGAACCCGAGCGATCTGACCATCGTGGGACGGACGTCAGACGGGTTCGCCACCGCTGCTGCCTGGGACATCGGCTCCGTGCGAGCGGTGAGCGGAGTCGGGGATGGGTGGACCCAGCTGGGCGAGGTGCCGGTGCCACCGCTCCCGGCGGCTGACCCGGCAGTCGGACGTGCAACGGAAGAGGACCTCGCGGCGTGGGCCGGAAGCTCGGATGCGCCCTGGCCAGGCAGCGACGAGACCGGGTCGTTCGGGGTGCTGGTGTCTCTGGATCGACCGTCGGATGAGTGGTCACTGACGGCACCGGCTCCCGAAGGTGTCGGCGCCGACCCCGCCCTCGTCCTCTCGCCACGCCACCTCATCAGTCCCGAGGCGATGGCGGCCTACGACCTCGTGGCGCAGGAATGGCTCTCGTTGCCACCCCGGCACCGTTCGGCCCGGTTCGGTCCTCCCGCCGGGGCGACCGCATGGTGGGACGACGGGACGCTGTGGGTCTTCGGTGGCAGGAAGCCGGACGGCAGCATGGAGACCGAGGTGTGGAGCTTCGAGCCAAAGCTGCCCAAGCGGACCTACGCACTGCCGACGGGCGAGGGGGTCAGTCTCTGGGGCGGTGAGGAATGTTACGTCGTTGCCAAGCCCGGGACTACCTGGCGAGTGCGCGGCGACCCGCGTGATCCGGCGCTGGTGTGGCTGCAGCACGGTCGTCGGCGCATGTCCCTCACGTGGCCCGATGGATGGCAGGCCCGCTTCAGTCCGGAGTTGGAGATCCTCGACACTACCAGCACCGTCCGCTATCGCGAAGGCGACAGGTGCACGGGCGACACGGGAACCGGCGGATAGAGCGCGGCCCGTCAGGCAGCAACCGTGATGGCCGGGGTTCGTCCACCACTCTGACCGCATGCACGCTGGTGCCTTGTCTGACGCAGGGCTGATCCGGTCATTCCTGGTGGCCCGTTTCGGGTGCCATGTTGGGCGACGCAGGACCGCGTCAATTGGCCGGACAAGTGCCATGGCTGAGTCGGCAGGTTCCAGCGCCCGAGTGTCAGGCCTGACCAGTGGTGCAAGCACGTGATGCCGATGCCTCAGAAGGCTCCTACGATGTCGCGATGCATCGCCATCCCATCCTCGCCACCGTCACCGCCCTGTCGGCGGTCATCGCGCTCGGCGCCGCCGTGGCCGCCGCACCTGCGATCGAGGGCTACTGCCTCAGCTATCGAGCACCCGCCGATACATCCCACCAGACCCTCGAAGCCGCGGCGACCATCCTCGATGACCGGCTCGGTTCCATGGAGATCGCAGGCGACGCAGTCGCCGATCATGACGCCGGGATCATCGATGTGCAGCTCAAGCCCGGCCCGGCCGATCTCGCGGCCGCGTCGGACCTCGCGGCCGGTCTCGGTGCGACGGGGGAGTTGTGGTTCATGCCCGTGCCGCCGGAGCTGCAGGGCGCGGTCAGGGAGGGCCCGCTGCCCGAGGGCATGGCGGACATGGAGTCGCTCTTCACGGGTGTCGAGATCGACAGCGCCGCCGTCGTCACTGATGACATGACCGGCGAGTTCGTCATCGATCTGCGCCTCAAGGACACCGGCGCCCGTCTCTTCGATGAGTACGCCGAGGAGCACTGCGGCGACCAGTTCGCCATCGTCCTCGACGGCGAGATCCTGTCTGCACCTGCCAACCGGGCCACCCGCTTCGGTGGTCGAGTGCAGGTCTCCGGCGGCGCCGGTGGCTTCACCCCGGGGCGAGGCGCAGGCCCTGGTCGCGGCCGTCATCTCGGGCGCCATGCCCGTCGAGCTCTTCCTCGACGAGGTCCGTGGGTGTCTGGTCTCCGCTGCTCTCAGCGTGCAGACGCCGCTGGCGGTGCTGGCCCGTGCCGGCGAGGACCTGGAATGGCCAGCGATCGGGGTAGCGATGCGCCTCCACGATCTCGGGATCGACGACTTCGTCCTCACCCTCCACCCCGAGACCGAGCGGATCAGCGCGACCATCCTGTCCGCCGACCCGGCCCTCGTCCGCCCGGTCGAGGGGACGCTATCGGCGGAGTGGCTCGGTGACGGGATCGACCTCGCTTTCACCGACAGCACGCTCGATGCGTTGCTCGAGAGCCTGCCGGCCCAACCGGTCGCCCTGCGCTGGTCCAGCGAGATGCCGGATGGTGCCGAGTGGTAGCCCGCGAAGGGCGCGCTCATCGGCGATCCATCCGACCTGGGCACTGGTGAGCCCGCGGGCCTCGACGTCGAAGCTGTCGTCGAGACGTACGACCGGTGGGAGGCATTCGATGCGCTCCTCAGCGAGGTCACCGGGGACCCACGTTTCGTGGGCATCACCGGATCCCGAGACGGCGCGGCCGTCCTGCTGTTCGCGCGTGACAGCGTCCCAACGAAGGCGATCGAGAAGCTCTCGGAGTACAGCGTCCCGGTGCTCCTGGGCTCCGACGTCTCCGAGATCCGCGGCGAGGAGATCGACCTCACGCTCGCGGAGGTCCAGAAGCTCCGGGAGGCGCTCGCAGACATCCTCTCCGACCACGGGCTCGACACCGACGAGCTCCAGGTCAACTTCGACCTGACGCAGAAGCCTACGGCGTTCATCCGGCTCTCGGACCCCGATGCCGAGAAGTCGATCCGCAGAGCCGTCAGGGAGCGCCTGGGCAAGGGCGTCGTCGAGCTGTGGTTCCTCGACGGGCCGCTGACCGAAGGCTGAAGCGCGGGCCGGGTCGCAGTGAGCCCTGACACGCCCAAGGAGAGTGGGGTGGTGGAGATGAGGGGACTCGAACCCCTGACCTCTGCGATGCGAACGCAGCGCTCTTCCAGCTGAGCTACATCCCCGATGACGTGGCGCGCGGCCACTCGGCAGCGGCCGAAGTATACCTCCGGGCTTGGCACTCGGCCCTTGGTGCCTGATGTTGGCGGTTGGGAGTAGCATCGGGTCACCCGACGCCACCCTAGGAGGCCATTCCATGTTCCGATTGCTCAAGTTCACCTTCAAGCTGGTCTTCCGCTTGCGGCTGCTGCTCCTCGCCTTCGGCGTCGGCATGAGCACCGCGTTCGCCCTGCACCTGCGCGAGCAATACCGCTCGTGGGGCTTGCTCGGTGGCGGCAAGGCGCGCAGCCTCGCGGGTGACGACTTGGTGTCGAAGGCCGATGTCGTCGAGACGCGCGCGGTCGAGATCGAGGCCACACGCGAGCAGGTCTGGCCTTGGCTCGTCCAACTGGGCTACGGCCGCGGTGGCTGGTACGGCTACGGTGCGCTCGATCGGCCCTGGAGTCCCAGCGGGGGTGCCGTGGCCCACAGCGCGGACACCATCCTGGAGGAGTTCCAGGAGCTCGCCGTTGGTGATCTCGTGCCGATCCATGACGATGGTGGCTTCGCGGTCCGTCATCTGGATCCCGGCGAGGCGCTGGTGCTCTATCTTGACGACGCCATGGCCCGCGAGCAACTGACCGAGTCGATGGCCGACGCGCCCGACGAGGTGGCCGATGCCCTCGAAGATATGGACATGCCGCCGTACACGGTGAGCTGGGCATTCATCCTGGAGGACGCGCCCGGTGGACGGACGAAGCTCATCGAGCGCCTGCGCGTCCGCATCGATGCCCTGAGTGGCGGTCAGCGCCGCGCCATGCCGCTCCTGGGGATGGCGGCCTTCACCCTGATGCGGAGCCAGATGCTGGGCATCAAGCGCCGTGCCGAGGCCGCACGCGAGGACTGATCAGCGCGACTGACCCACGCGTTCGATCAGCGTGGGCCGCTGTGTGAGGTGGGCCGACTCTGGGGCAGGCTGAACCAGAAGCGCGTTCGTCCGGCCGCTGATTCTGCGCCTACACGGCCGCCCCAGCCCTCCACCAGCTGCTTCACGATGGCCAGGCCGATGCCGGCGCCACCGAGGGCGCGGTCACGCGACTTCTCCACGCGATAGAAGCGCTCGAAGACGTGCGGCAGATCCTGTGCCGGGATGCCCTCACCACTGTTCGAGAGGCTGACCAGGACGGTGTCGTCGCGGCCCTCGGCCATGAGCGTGACGGTTCCACCATCGGGCGCATATCGGGCGGCGTTCTGCAGCAGGTTGACCAGCACCTGCGCGAACTGGTCCGGATCGGCTCGCGCCGGCAGCGGCTGGCTCCAGCGGCGCTCGAGTGTCAATCGGCGAGCTTCGAAGGTCGGGCGTGTCAGCTCGGCCGCCGCCGACAGCAGCGTGGCCAGGTCGACCTCGACCGGGCGGGCGGTCTTGTGGGCCGCGTCACCGAGGGCCAGGTCGTCGAGCGAACGCGCCAGCCGAACGAGTCGCTCGGTCTCCTCGAGCAGCGACTCGTAGGTGCCTTGATCGGGCACGATGACGCCGTCGCGGATGGCCTCGAGATAGCCCTCCAGATTGGTCAGCGGCGTGCGCAGCTCGTGGGCGGTGTTGGCGATGATGTCGCGGCGCTGTCGCTCGCTCTCCTCGAGCTCCGCGGCCATCTGGTTGAATGAGTCAGCCAGGCTGGCCAGCTCATCGGGTGCGGCACGGGGCACGCGGATGCTGAGGTCGCCGTCAGCCACGCGACGGGCCGCGGCGCCGACATCGGCGAGGGGTCGGGCGATCATGCGCGAGAGCGCGATGGCGAGAGCCACGCCGGCTACCACGGCCACCGCGGTGGCGACCACCAGCACCTCGCGGATGGTCTCGTCGAACATGGCGTAGGCAGCCTCAGCGGTCTCGCCATGCTCCATCATCAGGTGCGCCATGGCCTCGCTGCCCACGATGAGCACGCCGGCGGTGATGATGCCGACCGCGACCAGTGCGGAGCCGATGCCGACGAGGGCGATGCGCCAGGCCAAGCCACGACCGAAGGCCGGGCGACGATGGGTCGTCGAAGGCTCCGAGAGCTTCGGGGGCTTCTGGATCATGCCAGCGCTACGCATCAGTGATGGGTGGGGCGGCTCGATAGCCCACGCCGCGAACGGTCATGACGTAGCGCGGCTGCTCGGCGTCGTCGCCCAGCTTCTCGCGTAGACGGCCGATGTGGACGTCGATGGTGCGATCGAGCACGTCGCTGTCGTCGGAGCCGTAGACCGCGTCGAGCAGCTGGTCGCGCGTGAGGGCGCGGCCATCAGCTGCCACCAGGGTCACCAGCAGCTTGAACTCGACCGGGGTGAGCGGCACCAGCTGATCGCCGCGGCGGACCTCATAGCGCTCGGTGTCGATGACCAGGTCGTGCTGGGTCAGCGTGGGAGTGGTCGGCCTGGTCATCGCGGCGCCGCCCGGCTTGTCGATGCGACGCAGGATGGCCTTCACGCGCACCACCAGTTCGGCCGGGCTGAAGGGCTTGGGTAGATAGTCGTCGGCACCCTTCTCGAGCCCGATGATGCGTTCGGGCAATGAGCT
>JBBSAV010000061.1:0-17540 GCA_038251965.1 Candidatus Limnocylindrales bacterium | reverse complement strand
TACGCCTCGACGTTGTACATGTTGAGTGCATTGCTGATGAGTGTGAAGAAGATGGCGCCGATGAACGCGCCCTGCAGCGTGCCGCTGCCGCCTCGCAAACTCGTACCGCCGACCACGGCCGCGGCGATGCCGACACAGATGCCCAGCAGGGCGAAGGCGATTCCGCGCGTCCGGGCGTCGGCATCGCGGGCTCCCTGCTGGTGTCCACCTTTGCGTGTCACTCACGTAAGTAACTGGAACGGAATAACTTGACATCGGACCACCCGCCCGCTACGCTGCAGTGGTGCTCGACGAAGGCGCCATCCGGGACCGCTACCTAGCCCTCTCACCCGCGGTCGACGAGCGGGTGCGCCGACTGATCCTCGGCGCGGAGGCGGCGGCGGCCGGTCCCGGCGGCCAGGCGGCGGTGGCACGGGCCACCGGTGCGTCCCCGGGGACGGTGCGGCGGGGCATGGCGGAACTGGCGGACCCCGACGGGCGACCGGCCCCGGGCCGCGTCCGCCGACCCGGTGGCGGCCGCAAACGCGCCGTCGAGCTGGACCCCGCCCTGCGCGACGCGCTCGACCGGCTCATCGAGCCGACCACGCGGGGCGACCCGGAGAGCCCCCTGCGCTGGACTACCCTGAGCCTGCGGAACCTGGCGGCGGAGCTCGGACGGCAGGGCCATCCGGTCAGCCACCGGGTCGTCGGTGAGCTGCTCCACGAGATGGGCTACAGCCTCCAGGCCAACCGGAAGACCCTCGAAGGCACCGAGCACCCCGACCGCGACGCCCAGTTCCGCCACATCCATGCGGCCGTCCAGCTGCAGCTCTCCCTCGGTGAGCCGGTCATCAGCGTGGACACCAAGAAGAAGGAACTGGTGGGGCCCTTCCGCAACGGCGGTAAGGAGTTGCGTCCGAAGGGGGACCCCGAGCCCGTCCTGATGCACGACTTCCGCATCCCCGAGCTCGGCCGGGTGAGTCCGTACGGCGTCTACGACCTCGCCGCCAACGAGGCCTGGGTGAGCGTGGGCACCGACCACGACACCGCCGCCTTCGCGGTCGAGAGCATCCGCCGCTGGTGGCACACCATGGGCGAGGCGCTCCACTCCGGCGCGACGCGCCTGCTGGTCACCGCGGACGCCGGCGGCAGCAACGGCGCTCGTCTCCGCCTCTGGAAGGTGGAACTGCAGAAGCTGGCGGACGAGACCGGCCTCGAGATCGCCGTCTGCCACTTCCCACCGGGCACCAGCAAGTGGAACAGGATCGAGCACCGCCTCTTCAGCGCCATCACCGCGAACTGGCGCGGCAGGCCGCTCGTGAGCCACGAGGTCGTCGTGGGGCTCATCGGCGCGACCTCGACCCGCACCGGACTGCGCGTCCGGAGTGGACTGGACACCAACGCCTACCCCATCGGCGTCAAGGTGCGCGACACCGATATGCAGAAGCTCCACCTTCGTCGGGACGCCTTCCACGGCGAATGGAACTACACGCTGATCCCTCGTCTCCGGCTCCCCGAGGAGCCTGTTATATCGTGACAGCCTCTAAGTGACGTCCGAGCCTCGTTGCCTGTCGCCCTGTTGCCCCGCACGCAAACCACGGTCTCCCCTGGGCGGAATCGGGTCTCTCAGGCAAACCATGGACGAGGTGCGCAGCGACCTTGACGATTACGTGCGTGGTGGTCAAACGCGAGCGAACGGAGGGATGACGGAGGCGCGGCCGGCCGCGGGATGCTGCCGGCGGGCCGACGTTCCGCGAAGAGCAGCTACCCGACCTCGTTGCGCCCGAGGCGCTCGGCGAGGACCTCGGCGAGATGGCGGGCTCGGCGGCCGGAGACGGACTCGATCTGGGTGCGGCAGCTGAAGCCGTCGGCCAGCAGGGGCGCGTCGGGCGCGGCCTCAAGGGCCGGGATGAGTTCCAGTTCGGCGACGAGCTGTGCGATCTCCTCGTGACCGGCTTCTGCGCCGAAGTTGCCGGCCAGGCCACAGCAGCCTTGCAGCTCCACGCCCACGGCGATGCCGTTGCGCTCACAGACGCGGCGATCGGCGTCCAGGCCCAGCACGGCCTGCTGGTGACAGTGTGGCTGCGCGATCGCGGCGCGCACGACCGCACCAGTGGTCGCCGGCGGGGCCACGTACTCGACACGATCGAGTAGCTCCGCCAGCGTGGTGATGCGACCGGCCAGGGCGTGGGCACGCGGTTCATTGGGCAATAGCTCGGGCAGGTCCGACCGCAGCATGGTGGCGCACGACGGTTCCAGCACCAACACCGGCTCGTCGCCAGCCAGCTCCGGCGCCCGCAGCGACCGGCGCAGGACGCGCTTGGCCATGCCAAGCTGGCCGGTGGTATGCCAGGTCAGCCCACAGCAGACCGAACGGCTGGGCACGATGACCTCGAAGCCGGCGGCCTCGACGACCCTGACCGCATCATGTACAACCTGTGGTGTGAGATGGTCGTTGAAGGTATCCGGCCACAACACCACCCGTCCGTGCGTGGTTGCCCCGCGCGCTCGGGGGCGATGTTCACGCCTGAAGGTGCGTGGCGCGATGGACGGGATGCCACGACCGGCGGCGATGCCGGCAGCCCGTGTGAACAGGCGGCCGGTCAGTCGTGAGCGTGTCAAGGCGTTCACCAACCATGGCACGCGCGAGGTGAGCTTCAGCCACAGCGGCAACCAGCCCAGCGAGTAGTGGGACAAGGGACGCAGGCGACGCCGATAGTGGTGGTCGAGGAACTCGGCTTTGTAGGTGGCCATGTCCACACCGGTGGGGCACTCTGACACGCAGCCCCGACAGGCCAGGCAAAGGTCCAGTGCGTCTCGGACCGCATGTGAACCCCAGCCCTCGTCCGCCAGGCTTCCGGCGGCCATCTCCTGCAGCAGCCGGGCTCGACCGCGCGTGGAGTGCTGCTCGTCCCGCGTGGCGCGGAAACTGGGGCACATGAGCGCAGATCCCTGCGTGGACACACAGCGGCCGACGCCGATGCAGCGCTCCACGGCCGAGCGCAGATCACCGCCGTCCTCGCTGAAGGCCTGCTTGGGTCTGAGGTCCAGCAACGTCGGTGAGGTGGCCCGTAGATCTTGGGTGATCGGCGCTGGGTCGACGATGACCGACGGGTTGAGCGTCCCCATAGGATCCCAGAGCCGACGAAAGTCGCTGAACGCCGTGATCATCTCAGGGCTGAACTGGCGAGCCAGCAGCGGACCCCGCGACCGGCCGTCGCCGTGCTCTCCCGAGAGCGTGCCTCCGTGGCTGACGACGAGGTCGGCCGCATCGGTCATGAAGCGCTCGAAGCGCGCCAACCCGTCCGGTGAGTCCAGGCCGAAGCCGACGCGCAGGTGGACACAGCCCTCACCGTAGTGGCCGTACGAGATGGCCGGCATCTGATGTCGATCGAGCAGGGCGCGCAGCTCCGCGAGGTAGGGACCCAGGCGCTCGGGTGGTACGGCCGAGTCCTCGAAGCCGGGCCAGGCGCGAGTGCCGTCCGCCAGTCGAGCCGTGTGGCCGGCGCCATCCTCACGGATCGTCCACAGCGCAGCCTGGGCGCGGGCATCCTCGATGAACGCGACGTCCGGGGCGGTGAGGGTGCGCCCGACGGCACCGGCAAGTCGTTCTGCATGCGCACGCGCAGCCAACGCGTCCACGCCGCGAGACTCGACCATGAGCCACGCACCGCCGGCGGGAAGGCCTACGTCCGCGGCCTTCGTGTGTGCCAAGGCGAGCAGCTCAGCCGAAAGCGATTCCACGGTGTATGGCTCCGCCTTGAGCAATTCGGGGACGCTGCCGGCCCCTTCGATGTCATCGGCGAAGCCGAGCACCAGCAGCGAGCGCGTTGGAAGCGGCCGGACCAGGCGCACCACCGCACGAGCGACGATGGCGCACGTGCCCTCGGTCCCGACCAGGGCCTTGGGTAGATCAGGCCCGTGTTCGGGCAGCAGCCAGTCGAGGGCATATCCCGAGACGCGCCGCGGCCAGGGCGGCAGCTCGCCGCGGATGAGCTCGGCTTCCGCCTCGGTGAACGCCGCCAGCTCCTTCGCCATCGGGCCTTCGAGCGTGGGCCAGTCCGGATCGGGCGGTCGTTCGGGAGCACCGGGGCTGGTCAGCCGGACACGCGAACCGTCGGAGCGGATGATGTCCAGGCCGAGCACGTTCTGTGCCGTGGTGCCCCACCTGACCGAGTGAGACCCGCAGGCGTTGTTGGCGATCATGCCGCCGATCGTGCAGCGGCTGTGTGTGGAGGGGTCGGGACCGACCCGCAGCCCGTGGACGGCGGCTGCGGCACTGAGGTCGTCGAGCACGACGCCCGGCTCGACCACCGCGTAGCCCTCGTCGGCGTTCAGTTCCAGGATGCGGTCGAGTAGTCGTGTGGTGACGAGCACGCCGTTGCCGAGCGCATTGCCGGCGATGCTGGTGCCGGCGCCGCGCATGGTCAATGGTGTACCGGTCGTGCCGCAGTCGCGGACGACCGCGGCCAACTCGTCCACGTTGGCAGGTTCCGCCACCAGCGCGGGAAGCGCGCGGTACAGGGACGCATCAGAGGTGAACAGCGCCCGTGCGCCGAGATCGGCGTGGAGCCGGTCGCCGAGGACATCGCGCAACCGTGTCTCAAGGAAGGTGACCGGGGAACTCCGGGCGGCCATCAGATCTGCCTGGTTTCGACGGTCGTGCCCACGCTTCCGAGCGTACCACCGTGCCTTGGCAGTGGGCAGCCGTCGTGTCTTGGCCGCGGGGCCACCGTCGCTCGTTGGCGGGGAGCGGCCGCTACTCCTCGTCGTCCGGCTCGAGCAGCGGAAGCCCGAAGCCGAAATCGCTTCCGCCGTCGCGGCGGGATGCCCATACGTGGCCACCCAATGACTCGATGATACGGCTGGCGACCGACAGCCCCAGACCGGCACCCGGTGCGCCCTTCGATCCAGAGGCGCGATAGAACGGCTCGAAGACGCGCGCCAGCTCCGCATCGTCGAGCCCAGGTCCAGCGTCAAGCACGTGCAACTGCACCTCGCCGTCGTGAGCCACGATGACCAGGCGGATGTCCTCGCCTGCATTCGAGTACTTGGCGGCGTTCACCAGCAGGTTCGTGATCACCCGGTCGAGCAGACCGGGGTTGGCATCGACGATGACGCTGGCAGGGGCATCCAGCAGATAGCGGCGCCCCTGGCCCCGCGCCCGCAGCCGTTCGATCGATTCGGCGGCGACCCGACCAAGGACGGCCGGCTCGCGCATGACCTCCTCGTCCTGGTCGAGGCGAGCCAGCAAGAGCATCGATTCGATCAGCTCGTTGAGCTCGTGGGCGCTTTCAGCGATATCGGCGGCGATCGCCCTGGCCCGGTCGAGGTCGATGCTTTCCCTGGCCAGGACCTGGCTCATGCCCAGGATCACGGTCATGGGCGTGCGCAGCTCGTGCGAGACCAGGCCCAGGAACTCCTCCTTCACTGCCAGGGCGGTCTGCATCCGCGACTCCGCCAGCTTGCGCGCCTCGACATCGTTGACGATGGCGATGAAGTACGGAGGTGCATCCTCGCCATCGTGCCCTACCGAGACGGTCAGCTCGACCCAGACGGATCGGCCGTCCTTGCGCATGTAGCGCTTCTCCAGCGTATAGGTGTTCGATCTTCCGCTCAGCACCTCGTCAACCTGTGCCATGTCGGCCTCAAGATCGTCGGGATGCGTGATGTCCTGGAACGATCGACCCAGCAGCTCGTCCTCGCCATAGCCGGTGATCTCGCAGAGCCGGCGGTTCACGCGCAGCCAGCGCCCATCTTCGGCGACGTTTGCGACCCCCACAGCGGCGTTCTCGAAGGTATTGCGAAAGCGCCGTTCACTGATCTCCAGCGCCCGCGCGGCCGCCCGGGTGGCGGAGACATCGCGGATCTCGATGATGGTGGCGTCGGGGCGTCCCGGTCGCACCAGCGGGCTGACGGCACACACCACGGGGAATGCGCTGCCGTCCTTGCGGAAGAACACGTCCTCGTGCTCACGGACGATCGCGCGCGCTGCCCTTGCCTCCTCGATGGGGCACTCGGCGCTCGGATAGGGACGACCATCTGGATAGTGGTGATGCAGGAGGTCGTGGACTGGCCGTGACCGGATCTCCTCGCCTTCGAAGCCGGTCATCTCCAGGCAGGCCGCGTTGGCGTATCGCACGTAGCCGCGGTGGTCCATGAGCACCAGCGCCTGCGTCGAGTTGTCGGAGATGGTTTGGGCGAGTGCCTCGCCTTCACGTCTGGCCGCCTCAGCACGTAGCCGCTCGACCGCATCCCAGGTGTGGTCGGCCACCTCGCGTGCGAGGGAGACCTCAGCTGGCCCCCAGTGCCGGGCGGTCGCGCTGTGGATGTACATCCCGGCGCTGCGACGGCCGCTCCGCATGATGGGGATGCTGATGGCTGCGTGGACACCCACGGCCTCCAGCCCGACTCCCGCCGCCAACGGGTTGCTGGCCACGTCATCGATCACGACTGACCGACCCTGGCGCACAAGATCGCGGTAGGCCTCGTTCGTCACGCTGGCCGGCCACACTCGCTCCAGCGGTTCCACGTCCGGCGCCACCCAGCCTGGCTGGAGCACGATGCGGGCGCCCCTCACGTCCAGGAAGCCCACCCGTTGGACCGCTAGGTGCCGCGCCAGCGCTTCAGTGGCGACCCGCATCACCTCGTCCGGATCCTCAGCCTCGCGCTGTGACTGCAGGATCTCCACGAGCAGGCGCTGACGTGCATCGCTCTGGCGAAGCCGGTCCTCAGCGCGCGCTCGCAGGATGAACTGCCCGAGTTCCTGGCCCAGACCCGTGAGAGTTTCGAGCAGGCCATCGTCCGGCGCCGTGTGGCGGGTGGTGAAGGCCTCGATGACGCCGACCGATACCGATCCGACCAGGAGTGGGATGGCGATGCCGCTGACAAGACCGTCTGCGCTGGCTGCTGGCAGCCGTTCGAAGCGGGGCTCTGCGGTGACCGATTCGACCCATACAGCCTTCCGTTGCTGCCACACGCTGCCTGGCAACCACTTCCCCAGCTCGAAGCGAGCATCCCTGACCTGGCCAAGGAAGTGCTCGAAGCGCGCCTCGGGGAGATGCTCTACGTGTGTGTACGCACAGTGGAGCGCGTCCGGCTGGCCGCCGGGTAGCCACAGCAACGCCAGGTCCATGTCTGTGCCCGAGGCGATGGCGGCGAGCACCTCGGGAAACGCCTCGTCAAGCGTATCTGCCCGGGCCATGACGCGAGACACGGCCTCGGCCAACGACAGGCGCTGCTCGGTACCTTTGCGCTCGGTGATATCGACAGCGATGCCCTCACCACGGATGGCGCCGGTGTCCGCATCGCGCTCGATGGCACCGGAGATCTGAAACCAGTATCTGCCACCGTCGAACTGCCGTATGCGGAGGTCAAGAGAGACGGAGCCGTCCGTTCGCAACGCCTCCGCGACACCCTCTCGCACGCGGGCGCGATCGTCGGCGTCAAGCAGGCCAAAGAGGTCTTTGATGCCCACTGTCCCCGAGGCTGTGCCCGTCCCCAGCAATCGTTGCATCCGCGCTGACAGATGCACCACTCCGGACGCGCCGTCGATGTGCCACAAGCCCACGCCGGCGGTCTCCAACCCGGCACGAAGTCGACCGCCGATCCCTTCTGGCCAGGGCGCGGACCGACCCACTGGCACCGACCCCTCGTCCGTGGTCATACCGGCCACCTGAGAGCGGCCATGGAATGGACGGATCGCCACGACGACACCATCGATGCCCTTCCTGACCTCTGGGATGCGAACTGGGAATGACAGTATCTACCGATGACAAGTGGCCTGCCGTATCGCGCGGGGTCCCGGACCGCGGGCCAGGCTCGTCGATCGCCATGTCACCCATCAGCTGTCCGATGCGTCGAAGGGGCCGAGCAGCATAAGGACGCCGCTCCCAGCGGAAGACAGCCGGGCACCAGTGCCTCCGGCTGGCTGACCATCAAGATGGCTCCGGCTCCTCGACCAGGCTCGGGGTTCGGTCGTCAGGCTCATCATCGTCCTCCGGATCGGCCACGTCGATGGTGTCGAGTGCGACCGCATGCGTGCGCGCTTGCGCATTCTCGAGGATCGCGGCAGCGGCGGCAGCGACGGGAATGGCCAGCAGGGCTCCGATGATGCCGGCAACCGCACTACCGACCAGCAGGCTGACGATGACCACGAACGGCGGCAGTCCTACCGCGTTCTTCATCACGATCGGGACCAGGACGTTGCCCTCCACCACCTGGATGACGACGTAGACGCCCAGCACCAGCAGCGCTAGCTCGGGCCCACCCAGGACCAGTGCAGAGATCAGGGCCGGGATGACGCCGATGGCGGGACCGACGATGGGGATGATCTCGGTCAGGCCGGCGAAAACACCCAGGAGCAGGGCATTGGGCAGGCCCAACACGAGATAGGCGATCGTGTTGGCCACGCCGATCAGCGTCATCATCGCCAACTGTCCGCGGAACCAATTGCCGATCCGGTTTTCGACCTCGTTCCAGGCCGCACGAACGTCACCCCGCTGCGGAAGGGGGATCATGGCCAGGACGAAGCGCTGGATGATCTCGCGGCTGATGAGCCAGAAGAAGATCATCGTCAGGACGCTGAGGACTGCGATTACGGCGTCGGCCGCGGTCAGACCGAATTCGACGATGGTATCGGGCTCCGGGCTGGTGACCCCGCTACGCATCAGGCTGGAGTCCAGCGTGTCGATCAGACGCCCGATGGTGCTGCCGAGGACGGCCGGCTCCAGCTGCTCCGCCCAGGTGCGCGCTTCGCGGATGAGCCCTGGCAGACGCTGCGACAGCATGTTCAGCTCGGACACCGCTGCCGGAACCAGCAG
Source organism: Candidatus Limnocylindrales bacterium (assembly GCA_038251965.1). Lineage (GTDB taxonomy): Bacteria > Chloroflexota > Limnocylindria > Limnocylindrales > CSP1-4 > JAFMJV01. The sequence goes on along the minus strand of JBBSAV010000061.1, from coordinate 8,739 downwards.
TACCACCAGGAGCGTGGCGACGACGATGAGCACTACATAGATCGATGTGATGGCCTTCACGCGCGACAGGCCCAAGCGGTTCCGGACCCAGTCGACAACGGGGTCCAGCCCCGAGGCCAACAGCACCGCGAACACCACTAATACGATCACGTCGACGGCGGCCTGCGCCGCTAGCGCCAGGAGGAGGACGGCGAGCAGGCCAAGGCCCAGTCCGAATCCGCGCACCGACCAGAGCCAGAGCTGGCTCCGCTCAGTCATCCGAGGGCGCTGCCCGATGCGCCAGAGGCTCTCCGGCGGCAGCATCTGCGCCATCCGTCGCTGCGGCTTGCCGGCCGTGGCTGAACTCGCGTTCGATGGCCGCATTCAACTCGCCGCCGAACAACAGGATGAGCGCCGTCAGATAGAACCAGAGCAGCAGGATGATGACGCCGCCGAGCGCTCCGTAGGTGTTGTCGTAGGAGGCGAAGTTGGCGACATAGAAGGAGAACAGGATCGTGGCCAGGATCCACCCGGGCACGAAGACGACCACCCCCGGCAGAACCGACTTCCAACTGGGGTGCTTCGCTGGTGCCGCCCAGTAGAGGAACGCGGACGCGACACCGAGGGCGAAGATCGCCAGCGGGTAGGGCGCGATCTCGAAGAACCAGGCAGCTGCCTCGCCGAGACCGAGCGAGGTGGCGATGCCTTGGGCTGCCACTTGACCGCTCACCATCAGGATGAACGACACCACCACCGCCGTGCCAAGGATCAGCGTCAGTGCCAGGGCGATGACCATCTGGCGCAAGAACGGTCGGGCCTCCTTCACGTCATAGGCGCGGTTGAGGCCCTTCATGAGGGCCTTCATGCCCGACGACGCCGCATAGATCGTCAGCAGCAACCCGAGTGATAGGAGTGCGCCATCCTGGTGATCCAGGATCTGTTCCAGCTGCGGCCGGATGGTGGCGGCAGCCTCCGGAGGCAATGAGGAACCGGCAGCATCAAGGAGCTGGCCGGTGGGGTCCTGCACGCCCAACTCTGTGCGGCGAAGCCGGAGATGGCTGCAGTCATGATGGCCAGCGGGAAGATGGAAAGCAGCCAGCGGTAGGCGAGCTCGGCTGACAGCCCCAGCACATCGTCGGCGAGGAACTCCCGCAGCACGGAAACCAGGACGCGCCGAAGCCCGCCGACGGGGCCGGCTTCGATGGCATCGGCCATGTGGTCTCGCATGCTTGAGAGCGCGGTCATCCAGGTCATCCAGTCGTTTCAGGGATCCGTTCGCGGTCGAGCGACCGGTCAGCGAGCCGTGGTGGAGCGGCCGCGGAGCATGTTCGCGACTGCGCTGATGATGAACAAGACGATGAAGACCACGAAGAGCAGCCACGCGATGGATGCGAGGTCGCCGGCCACGCCCGTGAATCCGGTCAGTCCGGCGACGATCGCGATGATCAGGAACAGTCCTGCCAAACCCAACATGGTTCTCTCCTCAATGAATGAGCGCGATGCCTCGGTCGTCGCGCCTATCTGGCGGACCACCACGGGCTCCCGGTGTGAATGGGCGAGCCCGTGGCAGTCACACCTCAACGCTAGGGGTGGCGTCGTGACGTCCGCGCTGCTGCTGCCGGCCCCGGGCATTGCGGATGCGTTGCGTCAGGCGATCAGAGCCCCGGCTGGAAACTGCGATGCTGAGACGGGGCGGCTGCGACGTGGATGTAACGCGGTGGAGGTTCCCCGTTGTTGTCGACGTAGTGGGCGTCCGATGAGTATTCGAGCTGCGACTTCCATCGACCACACGTGCAGGAGGATCCATGAGCCTTGCGCAGCTGACCCCAGAACACCCACCTTCCGAGACCGAGGATGAGAGGCGAACCGAACCGGCAGCTCCCGAGATGCCACCCGACGAGCTGAAGCGCGCTGAGGCGAGGCGGCTCGAGCTGCTGGAACTGGAGCGGGCGGCAGGCGAGGGCATGACCCCGCCACCGACCGGTGAGGAGGCCGCGGATGCCTGAGTGGAGCGACAAGGACGAGCGTCAGTATGAGCACGTGAAGAAGAGCAGCATGGAGCGTGGGCGCTCGGAGGATCGTGCGCAGGAAGTCGCGGCCAGGACCGTCAACAAACAGCGTCGCGAGGAAGGCCGGACCCCGCAGCGCCGCACATCCGGGACGGGAAACCCGAATTCGTCCCTGGAGTCGCGCACCCGTGACGATCTGTACAACCGTGCCCGTGAGCTCGATATCAGTGGTCGCAGCAGCATGCACAAGGCGGAGCTGGTGGAGGCGATCCGCGAGCGTTCATGATCGCGCGCGGTTCCACCGTGTTCGGTTCGCTGCCCGATCGACGAAAGGGGAAGGCCTTGGGTCAGATACCAGCAACCCACGAGAGCCCCAAGGCGCCACGTGAACGCAGCTGGGACTGGTCGGATACTCGTGCCTTCGACGCAGTCCTCGATCACGCTGGCTGGGACGGTGCGGCCACGGCGCACGCCTGGTTCGACCTTGACGAGGATCCTGAGCATGACCCGCCCCAGAAGAAGGGCGCTTACAAGTTGCCGCATCATGAAGTCATCGACGGGCGCCTGCGAGTGGTCTGGCGTGGTGTCGTCGCGGCCATGAGCGTGATCAACGGTGGCCGCGGCGGCGTCGATATCCCCGAAGCTGACAAGCGCCGGGTCTACGACCACCTTGCCGCGCACTACCGGCAGTTCGATGAGGAGCCGCCGGCGTTCGGCGGGGAGTAAGGAGCCGACCATGCATGTCACACCCATCGCCGACCGGCCACAGAAGGTCTTCGTGGTGATCATGGAAGAAGGCGAGGAGATCGCAGCTGGACTCGACGCCTTCGCTCGGCGGATGGACATCGACGCAGCCAGTTTCAGCGCCGTCGGTGCCGTGCGGGCCGCCAAGCTCGGCTTCTTCGACCTCGAGATCCGGGACTATCGGACCATCCGGGTCGAGGAGCAATCGGAGATCGTGGCGTTCCTGGGCGATATCACTGGCGCCCACGATGATGAGTCGCAGCCGAAGGTCCATGCCCACATGGTGATCGCGGGCGCCGATGGACGAACCACCGGTGGGCACCTGCTGGAGGCGTGGGTGCGGCCGACGTTCGAGCTCGTGGTGACCGAGTCACCGGCGCATCTTCGCCGCACCTACGACGCCGAACGGGGGCTGTCCCTCATCGATCTGGAGCGGAGCAGCACGGTCGGCCCGACCGTCGACATCGACCTTAAGGGGCCCTGAGGCCGCCTGCCGACCCCTCCGCCTGCGATGATGCCATGATGCTCATCATGGTGATGCTATGATGTCTCCGTGAGGACGACCATCACGCTTGATCCGGATGTGGACGCGGCCATCCGGAAGCTGATGCGGGAGCGCAGGCTGAGCTTCAAGCAGGCTGTGAATGAGACCATTCGCGCAGGTCTCAGGCCCAGCCCCGCCGCGTCACGTTTCCGGACGCCGACGGTCCGGATGGGTGAGCCAGCGATGTCCCTCGACAAGGCTCTCCGCCTGGCGGCGGGCCTTGAGGACGAGGAGATCGTGCGAAAACTGGCACTGCGGAAGTAGCCGGTGCATATCGTCGATGCCAATGTGCTGCTCTATGCGGTGAACGAGGACGCAGTCCACCACGTTGCCGCGCGTGAGTGGCTCGACCATGCGCTCGCGCGTCCGACGACCGTCGGGTTCAGTTGGAGCGTCATCCTGGCATTCCTTCGGATCAGCACACACCGCGGGCTGTTCAAGCGCCCGCTGACACCGGACGAGGCGGTCGCCACCATGCGAACCTGGTTGTCACAGCCGTCGGCCACGTTGGTCGAACCGAGCGCCCGTCACCTCGACGTGCTGGCTGGCCTGCTCGTGTCGGCAGGCACGGCCGGCAACTTGGTCAGCGATGCCCACCTGGCCGGGCTCGCCATCGAGTACGCCGCCGAACTCATCTCGTTCGACGCGGATTTCGGACGGTTCCCCGGGCTGGTCTGGCGGATGCCGAAGGCCTAGCTCGGGTCGCTCGGGAGCCACTCCAGCGATTCGGCAAGTGACAGCCAGCGATCGTAGGGAACCGGGTCACCGACGCAGAAGAGTCCCAACCAACGGTCGTCCAGCGCGAACGAGTAGCGGACCGCGCGGGCGCCGTCCTCCCACGAAAGCTCGGCGAAGCCGGTGCGGCCCGCGGCCAGATCCAGGTAGCTCGACTCTTCGACACTGATGGCGACATTCTCCCCGGCATTCGTCAGGTATTGGTCGTGGAGCTCATCGATCGACTGCCAGCCGGCATCAGCAGCGAGCGTCGAGTAGTCGCTCAAGGTGCAGATGGCCGTGTCGCCCGCGGCATACAGCACGCCCAGCTTGGCTGAGCTGCCCCGGACCGTCCAGGCGCCAGGGAACGTGAGCGCCACGCCTTGCTCCGGCAACTGGATATCGCCGTCGAACCCGGAGTCCGTGATGCTGAGCTCCGGTCCCACCTCCATCGTTTCGGCGATGGCGAGCCAGCGGCCCTCGGGAAGCTCATCGCCCCGGCACCACAGCTCGTGCATGTGGCGCCCATCGGGCAGGATGTAGACCGACCACGCGCCGCCGTCGTCCGCGGCAAGGTCGACCCGTTCAGCGGGTCCGGCAGGCAGGGTCACCGGTTGCCGCTCGAAGAGCTGGAAGCCTGAGCCGGGTCCCAACCCGACCACGAAGTCATCCACGTCCGACGCGGGGTCGGCGAACTCCGACTCCCGGGTCGCCAGCTCGCAGCGCTCATCGCCCCACAGGTAGTTGACGGCTCGGCGCGCGGGATCCTCGGTCGCCGCTTCAGCGCGCCAGCCGACCGGGAAGCGAGCCGCGACCATGACATCCGGATCGTCAGGTGACACGACGACCACGCTCGGCCCTTCGACATCGGCGGCTGAGGCCGGTACGGTCATGCCGGCGGCGACCAGGCCGGCGACCAACGCGGCGGACAGCCCGACGCTAAGCCTCCTCGCGATGCGCTGGCCGGGCAGTGTGCTCATCGGTCGCTCAAGCCGGGCCGTCCAGTGCCACGCCGGCAGCCAGCACGTCCTGGGCGAAGCTGGCTTGCGACTCCGTCGTGGGCTCCCGCTTGGTGGGGAAACAGACGATCCGGTCGACCCCGATCTCGCTGAAAGCGCCTACCAGATCGACGCGCTTCTGACCTGCCTCGGTGAAGTCCTCGTCGAGCGTGTAGACGGAGAACCGCAGCGATGCCGGATCACGACCGGCTGCCTCGCACATGGCCCGCACCTCGGTCATGCGACGGGCCACTTCGTCCGGCTGCAGGAAGACGAGGTTGAGCTCATCGGCGAACTTCACCGCCAGCCCGGCGGTGCGGACTCGACCGTTGCCGCCGACGATGAGCGGGATGTGCTCCTGGATGCTGCGAGGCTCGTTGATGGCATCACGCACGTGGACGCGCTGGCCCTCGTAGCTGGCATGACCGGGCGCCAACATGCGGGTGATGACCTCCAGGTGTTCCTCGAAGGTGCTGATGCGCTCGCCGATGGGCGGGAAGCCGTACCCGTATGCCAGCCACTCGTCCTTCTTCCAGCCGGCACCGATGCCGACCTCGAAGCGGCCGCCGCTGATGACATCGATGGTGGAGGCCAGCTTGGCCGTCAAGGCGGGGTTGCGGAACGCGGTGCAGATGACCATGTGGCCCAGGCGCACCCTGTTCGTGGCCATGGCCAGCGCTGAGAGCACGGAGAACGACTCCAGGGTCATCTCATCGGTCGGTTCGGGAACCGTGTGGAAGTGGTCGAAGGCCCACAAGGACTCGAAGCCCAAATCTTCTGCTTGCACCGCCAACTCGACCGTGCGTGCCCAGGCTTCGCCCGGATCCCAGCCGTCGTATTCGCCCTTCCATCCCTGTGGCGCCAGTAGTCCGACCTTCATGCTTGTTCCCTTTCGCACGTCAAAGTGCCTTGGCGGGGGATCCCACCGGTTTGGTCTCGTCTGCCTCCTCGGCCACATCATCGCTGCGCAGCGTCTGGTCCTTCAGGGCCAGCGTCACCACCACCAGGGCGATGACCGTCGCTGCCAGCCCGAACCAGAAGGTGTCAGCGATGGCCAGCGAGAAGGCCCCGTAGATTCCGGACACGACCTGGTCCACGATGCCCTGGAGCTGCGGCACCTGTGCCAGCTGATCTGGCAGGCTCAGACCGCCGACCTGCGTCAGGTCGTTGCCGCTGCTGGCGAACTGGCTGACCATGCCGGCTTGCTCAGCGGAGACACCGGCGTCGATCAACGAAGGCTCCAGCCGTGTGGTGAACGACTCGGCGAAGATGGTGCCCACGATCGCCAGGCCCACCGAACCGCCGATCTGGCGGAAGAAGGTGAGGTTGCCGGTCGCCACACCCAGCCGGCTGAACGGCACCGACGATTGGATGACGATGGTGAACACCGACAGCGTCGGGCCGACGCCCAAGCCAGCGAGGAGCATCCAAAACCACAGCATCGTCAGGTCGGTGGTGGCGTTGAGGAACGTGAAGAGGAGGATGCCCACGGTCATCAGCGCTAGCGAGCCGGAGACGATCCACTTGTAGCGTCCCGACTTGCTGACCAGGATGCCCGCCACGATCGAGCTGACGATGACGCCGACCAGCAGCGGCAGGATCTCCAGGCCGGACTGTGTTGGGCTCGCGCCCCGCACGAACTGGAACCAGCGTGGCAGGAAGATGACCAGGCCGAAGAAGCCGATGGAGGCCAGGAACGTGGCCAGGATGGTGACCGCGTAGTTGCGGATCTTGAACAGGTCCAGCGGCACGATCGGCTCCGCGGCGCGCGATTCGATGAACAGGAAGACGGGTGTCAGGAGGGCCGCGATGATGAGATAGCCGCCCACCTCGAACGAGGCCCAATCGGCGCTTTGCTTGTTGGTCAGGCCTAGCAACAGGAACACGACTCCGATGGCGAAGACGAACGCGCCGACGTAGTCGAGCTTGCGTGTGGCTGGCTCTCCGTGGACCGAGGGCAGGTAGCGGTAGACGATGTACAGGGCCACCGCGCCGATGGGCAGGTTGACGAAGAAGATCCAATGCCAGCTGAGGTTGTCGGTCAGCCAGCCGCCCAGCAGGGGTCCGAGGATGGACGCGACCCCGAAGACCGCACCGAAGAGGCCCTGGTAGCGACCGCGCTCGCGCGGGCTGAAGAGGTCGCCGATGACGGCCAGCGAGACCGGGAAGATCGCGCCGGCGCCGACACCCTGGACCCCGCGGAAGATGATGAGGCTCTCCATCGACCAGGAGAGGCCGGAGAGTGCGGAGCCGATGAGGAAGACGCTGACGCCGAAGAGCAGCATCAGCCGGCGGCCGAAGATATCCGACAGCTTGCCGTAGAAGACGCCCGTGATGGTGGCAGTCAGCAGGTAGCTGGTGATGACCCAGGTGTAGAGCTCGTTGGTGCCGCCCAGTTCACCGACGATGCGCGGCAGGGCCACGCCCACGATGGTCTGGTCGAGGGCAGAAAGGAAGATGACCAGCAGGACCGCGAAGAGGATCTCCATCTTGCGGCGCTGTGGCAGTGCGAGCGCGGGATCGAGCTCGGACAGGCTTGGCACGTGGGGGGTCGTCATGGCGGGCGGTTCGTGTTCCTCGCTCTGTGTGATGGTGGTGTCGGGCCGGTCAGGGGGCTGTAGTTGATGGCTCCAGGTCGGTCGCTGCGCGCGCGATGGCTTGCATCGCCTTGAGGCAGAGTCGTTGCTCGTCCGGCCCGAGCTTGCGCAGGATGCGCCGCAACTCCTCTCGGCGCACGGTTTCCAGCTCGGCCAGGCAATCGTGCCCATGTGTGGTGGCATGGACGACGATGACACGCCGGTCATCCTTGTCGCGCACTCGCCTCACCAGACCGCGCCCTTCCATGCGGTCGATAATGCCGGTCAGGTTGGGCAGCGCCACATCTCCCAGCGCGGCGAGTTGGCTCATGGGCTGCGGCCCATGGACCTCCAGGAGCATGAGCAGGTGCAGGTTCAGCTTGCTGATGGAGCGGTCCTGCCAGACCTTGGCGATGATGTGTCGCTGCGCGTTGAACAGCGGCTGCGCCTCGTCGATGATCTGCTCGACGAGGTCATCTTCAGGCATCGTGAGACCGATCCGGGGAGATAGTTATGGTCACGAACGTGATTATCATCAAGATGAGCAATCCGTCAAGTGCGCTGGAGACGACTTGTGCGCTGGAGACGATTCCAGTGCGCAATATGTGTAGGGAGGATCCGTACGTCCGCGAAGCACGACGGAGGACCGACGTCTGCGCATCGTCTGCGCGTTCTGCGTAGGGAAATCAGCGTCTACTACGCGTTGAGCGATATGCGTTGGGTAGATCCGGACTTGCGGGGTGGCGCATCTGCGCCACTGGCCCGTCGGGCGGTGTTCGTGCTCGACCCGGCCAACATGGCTGCCTTGCGCCAAGCGACGGCCGCGTGCAGTGGGGTTCGATACGATGCGAGAATCGGGCCATGTCCGATCCGACCGGGTTCGCTTTCACGATGCGGAAGAACGGCGACGTCGTGATCACGCACCACGGCCGCCACGCGACCACCCTTCGCGGAGCCAAGGCGCACGACTTCCTCTCGCAGTCGGGCCAACGAGACCCACAGGAGCTGATGGCGCGACTCACCGGTAACTACAAGCGGGGTAACGAACGCCGCTCCCTGGGCTGACCCCGTCGCCCGACCCCGAGGGATGTGCTGCCCCAGCCACCCACCGGTGGCCGCCGGTGGACGTTGCGTCAGCCGCGGCGGTAGCGTTCGTCGGCGCGCTGGACCGCTGC
>JBBSAV010000060.1:0-17900 GCA_038251965.1 Candidatus Limnocylindrales bacterium | reverse complement strand
GCCCGGTGCAAGTCCGCTGACACCCTCACCGACGTCGGTGACCGTACCCGACACCTCGTGCCCGAGCGTGAGCGGGGCCGCGGTTCCCGTCATCGGATGCGGCTCGTGCGTCGGGATGAACAGCGGTCCCGCGCGCCACTCTTCGCGATCGGTGCCGCAGATGCCACACCAATCCACGCGCAGCCGGACTTGGCCCGGCCCCGGCATCGGAGCGTCGGGAATGTGATCAAGCCGGACATCGCCGCGACCGTGCCACCGCACTGCGCGCATCACGCGTCCAGCTCTTCCAGGATCGCGCGGGCCGGGGCGGCCTCGGCGCTGGCGAGACGCAGCGGCAGGATGGTCAGCCGATATGAACCCGGTCTGATGTCGCGCAAGTCCAAGCCTTCGACCACTGCCACCCCCGCTCCGAGGAGCACCTGATGGGTCTCGAAAACCTCGCGCCAAAAGGGCTCGACCGAGAGGTAGTCGATCCCGACCGGCCGCACCCCAGCCGACACCATCGCTCTTGCGGCCTCAGGCTCGATACCGACGTAGTCCTCATCGAAGACCGAACTGGCAAGCCTGTGCCTGGAGTTCGAAGTCTGGAAGAGGAGACGCTCGGCCGAGGCGATCTCCGTCCACGGAAGGTCCTCGGGGCGGATCGATAGCACGCTATCCGGCAACTCGACGACCATCGCCGGACCCACAAGCGACTCCAGCGGCACGCTGTCGAGGCCGGGAGCATCCGGGAGGAAGTGGGAGGGTGCATCGAGGTGGGTCCCGTTGTGGGCGCCAAGCGTCCAACGGCTGACGTCACCGATGTGGCCACGGGACATCAGCATCTCCCACTCCACGCCCGGAACGGTCGTTCCGGGCCAATACAGCATGTCCGGGGAGACAGTCATAGAGATGTCGTGGATGTTCATCCCGGCCTCACCTCCCAGCACCGCCTGCGCCGTCTGCTATTCGACTGATAGCCGATTGACATACGATGACCATATCACTTGAACCGGCGGGTACCAAGCCCAATCATAGGAGGAGCACGATTCATGGCTGACCTAGCTGCACTGACCGCCGCCGTCGAGGCCGGCAACCGCGCCGACGCGGTGGCCCTGACCCAGGCTGCCATCGACGACGGCACCGAACCGACCGAGATCCTCGACGCCATGACCACGGCCATGACCGAGATCGGCCGCCGCTTCGCCTGCAACGACGGTGTGTATGTGCCCGAGATGCTCATCAGCGCCCACGCCATGAAGGCCGGCAGCGAGCTGCTCGAGCCGCTCCTCGTGGCGGGTGGCCACAAGCCCGAGTACACCGCCGTCATCGGTACCGTGCAGGGTGACCTCCACGACATCGGCAAGAACCTCGTGGGCATGATGCTGAAAGGTGCCAACTTCGCCATCGTCGACCTGGGTACCAACGTCAGCCCCCAGGCCTTCGCCGATGCCACGAAGGAGCATGGTGCCGCCATCGTCGGCATCAGCGCCCTGCTGACCACCACCATGGTGGGCATGAAGGACGCGGTCGCGGCCCTCCGCGCGGTCGACCCGAAGGCCAAGATTCTCGTCGGTGGCGCTCCGGTGACCGACGAGTTCGCGGCCGAGATCGGGGCCGATGGCTTCGCCAAGGATGCCGCCACCGCTGCCAACGTGGCCCAGGAACTGCTGGCAGCGGCGAAGTAGGCATGCGCCACCGTGACCGGGTGGCGATGGCCCTCGCTCGCGAGGAGCCCGATCGCTGCCCCATGCAGATCAGCTTCACGCCGGAGTTCGCCGATCGGCTGCGGGCGGATATGGTCGCCCGCGGCCTGCTTGGGACATCCTCGGGTGAACTCAACGTGGCGCGTGGGGGTGAGCACAACCCCCACGGTGGCGGCAATACGTACGAGCTCGAGCGGGCCATCGACTCCGACCTCATCCTGACCTCGGTCGGCTGGGCCAACAACTACTACGCCGGCCATGGCACCTACACCGACGAGTGGGGCGTGACGTGGCAGGAGCACCCCTACCAGACCCGATTCGGGACCGGTCACTACACGGAGATGGTGGGCTTCCCCTTGGCGGAAGACTCGGCCATCGACTCGTACGTCCCGCCCGACCCCTCGCGTCCGGAGCTCTACCTCGACTCGGAGCGCGTCATCCGCGAGTACGGCGACGAGTATTGGATCGTCGGTGTGACCGTCACCACCATCTTCGAGACGGCCTGGGCCCTGCGTGGTTACGAGCGGTTGCTGATGGACCTCGTGATGAACCCAGAGCTGGCCGACCGCATCCTGGAGATCCCATTCCGCTACCACCTCGCGGCGGCCGAGAAGCTGACCTCGATGGGCGTGGACATGATCTGGACCGGTGACGACATCGGCTCACAGAAGGGCATGCTCTTCGCACCCGCCACCTGGCGCCGCTTCCTGAAGCCGCGCATGGCTGAGCTGGTGCGCCGAGTCAAGGCCATCAATCCCGACGTCAAGGTCGCCTATCACACCGATGGTGACGTGCGTGACGTCATCCCCGAACTCATCGAGATCGGCATCGACATCCTGAACCCGGTGCAGCCGGCCTGCATGGACCCGGCCGAGCTCAAGCGCAACTACGGAGACCGGCTGCTCTTCTGGGGCTCGATCGATGAGCAGAAGACGCTGCCCTTTGGCACGCCCGACGACATGCGTGCGGAGATCTGCCGCCGGGTCGCCACCATCGGTGCCGGCGGCGGGCTCATCCTTGGCCCCACCCACCACGTCCAGCTGGACACGCCGCCGGAGAACTTCTGGGCCATGATCGACACCATCCGCGAGACGCACTACAGCTGACGACTGCGGGGACAACGTTCGCGGCCGGTTCCCGCGCAGTGGGACAGTCGGACCGACAGCGGCACTGACGAACCGGTTCTTCCCGCTGCTCGTGACTACGTGGCAGTCCGTCCCGCGTGACGGGAGAAACCCGCGATCCGGCGGCTCGGGTGGTCGCGTTGTCCCGCCTCACGGGAATGTGTCAGCCGCGTCGTGCGACCAACCCGCCTCGGCCTCGGGCCCGGTCCGCCCGTCGGCTGTACTGTCGACCTTGGACCACCCGGGTTGGTGTGTGACTGACTCGCCGCCGCTGACGCGACCGCTCTGGACACGCGGCCCGTCCGAAATGGGCCGCACGGCACCCAAATCGGCCGAGCTGTTTCCGTATCATTGATGGGCACGACCTGTAGGCCCCCCGCCAGGTTCCCTTGTATGCGGCTGGGCCACGGGCGAAGTTCGTCCGATAGCGAACCCGAAAGGGGCGTATGCCGATCCCGTATACCAAACCAGCACCGCCCAACGATGACAAGCGTTGGAAGATCGTCGCCACGCGCATGCGACGCCTGGGCGACCGACCCGAAGCGCTCATCGAGGCCCTCCACGCCGCGCAGGAAGCCTTCGGCTATCTCGACGATGATGCCCTGGAGTTCGTCGGTGACACGCTGGGTGTCCCGCACTCCCGCGTCTTCGGCGTCGCCACCTTCTACTCGTTCTTCACGCTCAAGCCGCAGGGCGATCACACCTGTGTCGTCTGCACCGGTACCGCCTGCTACATCAACGGCGCCGGTGACATCCTGGGCGCCTTCGAATCGAACCTCGGCGTGAAGCCCAAGGGCACCACAGCGAACGGCAAGCTCTCGCTGCTGACCGCGCGCTGCATCGGCGCCTGCAGCCTGGCTCCCGCGGTCGTCGTCGATGGCGTTATGCGAGGCAAGGCCAAGACCGACCAGCTCATGGCTGAATTGGGGGCGATGTGACCGACACCGCAGCCGCGGAGCGCCCCAAGCGCCACCGCACCATCAACATCGGCGAGAGCGCCGGCCCGACGCGCGCGACGGCCCGCGTCTGCGAGGCTGCCAGCTGCGTTTCCGGCAACGCCACCGAGATCACCACGCGCCTGCGTGAGCTGACCGAGGGCAAGGATGACATCGTCATCAAGCGCGTCGGCTGCCTGGGGCTGTGCGCCGCCGGCCCGCTCGTCGAGATCGCCGAGACCGGTCAGATGTTCGAGCACGTCAGCCCGGACAACGTCGATCCTCTCATCGCCGCTCTGGGCAAGGTCAAGCGCGATGCCAAGCGCCAGCCCCAGGGTCCCTTCTTCGAGAAGCAGGTCCGGGTGGCCACGGAGAACTTCGGCAAGGTGGACCCTGAGTCGCTCGAGGACTACATCGCGGAAGGCGGCTTCCAGGCCCTGCGCCGCGTGCTCTCCGAGATGAGCTCGTCCGAGGTCCGCGACGAGGTCTCCGCGAGCGGCCTGCGCGGTCGTGGCGGCGCCGGTTTCCCCACTGGTCTCAAGTGGACCACCGTGGCCAAGGCCACCGGTGACAAGAAGTACGTCATCTGCAACGCCGACGAGGGTGACCCCGGCGCGTTCATGGATCGCAGCGTGCTGGAGAGCGACCCGTTCCGGGTGCTGGAGGGTATGGCCATCGCGGCTTTCGCCGTCCACGCCAACGAGGGCTACGTCTATTGCCGTGCCGAGTACCCGCTGGCGGTGAAGCGCCTGCAAACGGCCATCCGGCTGGCTCAACGAGCCGGCTATCTCGGCGACAACATCATGGACACCTCCTTCGCCTTCAACGTGCAGGTCCGGCTGGGTGCCGGTGCTTTCGTGTGTGGCGAGGAGACCGCGCTCATCGCCTCGGTCGAAGGCCGGCGCGGCACGCCGCGGCCACGTCCGCCATATCCCGCGGTGGCTGGCCTGTGGGGCAGTCACACACTCATCAACAACGTGGAATCGCTGGCCAGCATCCCGGCCATCCTGCGCGAGGGACCGGAGAAGTACGCGGCCATCGGCACCGACAAGTCGAAGGGCACCAAGGTGTTCGCACTGGCCGGCCGCATCGTCAACACCGGCATGGTCGAGGTGCCTATGGGCATGACCCTGCGGGAGATCATCTACGACATCGGCGGCGGCATCATCGATGGCCGACCCTTCAAGGCGGTGCAGACCGGTGGCCCTTCGGGCGGTTGTATCCCGGCCGAAAATCTTGACACGCCCGTCAGCTACGAGTCGCTCATCGAGCTGGGCTCGTTCATGGGCTCAGGCGGCATGATCGTCATGGACGACACCTCCTGCATGGTGGATGTCGCCCGCTACTTCCAGGACTTCTGCCGAGACGAGTCGTGCGGCAAATGCACGCCTTGTCGTGTCGGCACCACCCAGATGTGGATGCTCCTCGACCTCATCGCCAAGGGCCTCGCCACCGAGGATGATCTGGCCCAGCTCGAACGGCTGGCCGGCATCGTCCAGAAGATGTCGCTCTGCGGCCTGGGCCAGGGCGCCCCCAACCCCATCTTCAGCACGCTGCGCTACTTCCGCGATGAGTACATGGCTCACATCGTGGACAAGACTTGTCCCGCGGGCGTCTGTCAGATCCAGCAGCCAGCCGAGGTAGTGGCATGAGTGATGTCTTCACCCTGACCATCGACGGCAAGGACGTCGCCGGTAACGAAGGCCAGACCGTGATGGAGGTGGCCGAAGAGAACGGCATCGACATCCCCAGTCTGTGCCACCTTGAGGGCATCACCGATCGTGCTGCCTGTCGCCTGTGCATGGTCGAGATCGCGGGCTCTCCCAAGCTCGCATCGGCCTGCATGACCAAGATCTCCGAGGGCATGGAGATCACCGCCCACTCGGACAAGCTCCTGGAGTATCGCCAGGCCATCACCGAGATGATGTTCATGGAGCGCAACCACGTCTGCGCCGTGTGCGTCGCCAACAACCATTGCGAGCTCCAGGATATGGCCGACGAGCTTGGGATCAAGCACTTCGAGTTGCCCCGTATCAACCCTGCCGTCGATATCGATGCCAGTCACAAGTTCTTTGCCATCGATCACAACCGCTGCATCCTGTGCCTTCGCTGCGTACGGGTCTGCGATGAGATCGAGGGTGCGCACACCTGGGATGTCATGCACCGCGGCCTCGAGACCCGTGTCCAGACGGACATGGGCGCCCCCTGGGGCTAGTCCACGACCTGCACCAGCTGTGGCAAGTGCGTCCAGGTCTGTCCCACTGGCGCGCTCTTCGAGAAGGGTCGTCCGGTCGCAGCCGGTAGCAAGGACCCCCGCCCGTTCCTGCCGTGGCTCAAGGTGGTCCGAGAGGAGCGTGGTCTGTGAGCAAGCCAAGAGTCGCGACCGTCTGGCTGGACGGCTGCTCCGGATGCCACATGTCGATGATCGATATGGATGAGCGCATCCTCGATATCTTCAGCCGGGCCGACCTGGTGTACAGCCCGCTCGTCGACTACAAGGAGTACCCCGACGAGGTGGATGTCTGCCTGGTCGAGGGTGCGGTGTCGAGCGAGGATGATCTGCACAAGATCAAGCTGGTCCGCGCACGCACCAAGACCGTTGTCGCTTTCGGCGACTGCGCAGTGACCTCCAACGTGCCCGGCATGCGCAATCCCATCGGCGTCGAGCCGCTGCTGGACCGCGCCTATCGCGAGAATGTGACCATCAACGCACAGATGCCATTGCAGGTGGTGCCGGCTCTGTTGCCGATGTCGGTCCCGGTGCACAAGATCATCGACGTCGATGTCTTCCTGCCCGGCTGTCCACCATCGGCGGACCTCATCTACACGTTGCTCGATGACCTGCTTTCCGGTCGCGTCCCTGAGACGGCCGGGTCCCGGTTCGGTCGATAAGGGAGCCCCCACCCATGAGCAGAACGATCACCATCGATCCGGTCACCCGGATCGAGGGCCACTCCAAGATCACCATCCAGCTCGACGAGCAGGGTGAGGTCACGGATGCCCACTTCCACGTCACCCAGTTCCGCGGCTTCGAGCGCATCGTGCAGGGCCGTCCGGTCCACGAGATGCCCGCCATCATGGCCCGCATCTGCGGCATCTGCCCCGTCAGCCACCTGGTGGCCTCGGCCAAGGCCGTTGACGACATCCTGGCAGTCGATCCGCCGCCGACGGGCGCCGACCTGCGCCGGCTCATCAACCTGGGCCAGATCGTCCAGTCGAACGCGTTGTCGTTCTTCCACCTCTCCTCGCCGGACCTGCTGTTCGGCTTCGATGCCGATCCCTCCAAGCGCAACATCCTCGGGGTGGCGCAGGAGAACCCGCAGCTGGCCAAGGACGGCATCGGCCTGCGCAAGTGGGGCCAGGAGATCATCGCCCTGCTTGGCGGCAAGCGCATCCACCCGGGCGGCATCGTTCCGGGCGGTGTGGCCGACCCTCTCACGGTAGAGGTGCGCGACCAGATCCTGGCCGGTGTGCCGGAGGCCATCGCCCAGCTCCAGCGTGCCATCGCCTGGTACAAGACGGACATGATGAAGTGGGAAGAGGAGGCCTCGACCTTCGGCAACTTCCGCTCCGCCTTCATGGGCCTGGTCGATGAGAAGGGCAACGTCGACCACTACGGTGGTGACCTGCGCATCGTCGATGCTGACGGCAAGGCGCTGGTGGACCGTGTCGATCCCAAGGAC
The DNA here is from genome assembly GCA_038251965.1 of Candidatus Limnocylindrales bacterium. GTDB lineage: Bacteria > Chloroflexota > Limnocylindria > Limnocylindrales > CSP1-4 > JAFMJV01. The sequence continues at coordinate 10,473 of JBBSAV010000060.1, read as the reverse complement.
ATCAACAAGTACATCGGCGAGGCCGTGGAGCCTTGGTCCTACCTCAAGTCCACCTACTACAAGCCGATGGGCTACCCCGACGGCATCTACCGTGTGGGACCGTTGGCGCGACTCAACGTGGCCGAGGCGACGGGGACCCCGCGAGCCGACGAGGAGCTGCAGAAGTTCCGTTGGCGCGTGGGCCGGGTGGCCGGCTCGTCCTTCCACTATCACTACGCACGGCTCATCGACACGCTTCACGCGGTCGAGAAGATCGAGCAGATCCTGCGCAGTCCGGACATCCTCTCCACACACGTCAAGGCCACCGCGGGCATCAACCGCAACGAGGGCATCGGTGTGTCGGAGGCCCCTCGTGGCACGCTCATGCACCACTACAGGGTGGATGACAACGGTCTCGTGGAGTGGGCCAATCTGGTCATCGCCACCGGCCACAACAACATGGCCATGAACCGCTCGGTGCTGCAGGTGGCACGTCATCACGTCAAGGGCGACGAGATCCAGGAGCCCATGCTCAACCGGGTCGAGGCGGTCATCCGCTGTTACGACCCCTGCTTGAGTTGCTCTACGCATGCCTTGGGCGACATGGCGCTGGACATCCAGCTGCTCTCGGCCGACGGGGAGATCCTCGATCGCGTCAAGCGATAGGGGTTCAGGCCCGGGCGTGAGTCCTGACACTGTGAGCGCCGCTGCCAGCGATGGTGGTGGCGCTTCGTCGCGGTCGGGTGGTGTCTCGCCGCGGCGCGTGCTGGTGATCGGCTTTGGCAACACACTGCGGCGCGACGACGGCGTGGGCGTGCGGGCGGCGGAACTGCTGGAGGCGGATCCGCGTCTGGAAGTCGAGGGCGTCGAAGTGCAGGCGGCCTATCAACTGCTGCCTGAGATGGCGCTCGACTTCGGTGCCGCCTCGCTGGTGGTGCTGGTCGATGCCGACCTGCGCGGGCTACCTGGGTCGATCGAGGTCCGGCCTATCGGTGTTGACGCGGCTCGTTCTGATGCTGATGCCCGAGCGGAACCGGGGGCATCGTCGCACCACGTGGGAGGTGGTGAGCTCGTGGCGCTGGCGACAGAGCTGACGGGGCATCGCCCCGACGCGGTCCACGTTGGCATCGGCGTCGCCGACACTGAGCTGGGGGAGGGGCTCTCGCCGGCCGTTGAAGGGGCCCTGCCGCGGGTCGTGGATGTCGTGGCGGGACTTGTCGAGCGGCACTTAGCCGGGTAGCGCCGGCTGGACTCGCGCCGGCTGGACTCGCGCCGGCTGGGACTCGCGCCGGCTGGGACTCGCGCCGGTCCTGCCGCCCCAGGCTGGACTCGCGTCGGTCCTGCCGCCCCAGGCTGGACTCGCGCCGGCTCACCCGGGACCGGTTTGCCTGGCAGTCACGTAACCGACGCCTCAGTCTCCATCGTGGCCTCCCAGTTGCCTGGAGCGCAAGTCTCGAGCAAGGCAGTCGCAGAAGAGAAGTGGCAGGCAAATCCTGGACATGTTCCCTGGTGCACCGGTCAGTTACGTTCGTGGCAAGCAACCTGTAGGAGGTGGTGGTCGACCGCCTGCCACGGGATCGTCCACCAGGGGTTTGCTGGCCACCAACGCTTGCCGGGATTTGCGGCGGTGGCAGGGAAGCGCTCGTTCCCGTGGCCCGTGATGGTGGTGCTACACCAGGATGAGCAGGTTGCAGCCCGGATCCTTGTCGGACCGTATCGTGGCCAACGCCGCCCGACCTTGAAGCGGGAACATGGCCCGTAGGTCGTCGCCGGCCAGACGCAGCAGGGCACGGTTGTACCGCGTGTCGGCCATGGCCAGGATCATTCGGTCGACCCCGCCATCGCGGAGTTTCAGCGCCAAGCGTCGCTCGAGTGCCTGCAGGTCACTTGGTCGAAGCTCTGCCTCGATGGCTACTCGCAGCCCCCAGAGGCGGGTCACAGCATCCCAGGCTCGAGCGTCGCCCGCTCTTGGCAGCGCCACCTCTGTTTGCCAAGGTGCGCCATCCGGAAGCAGTACACGGATACGGGTCAAGACTTGGCGGTGGCCTTCGTCCCGTAGCGGCTGGGCCCCAGGGTATGCCCGCATGTTGAGGTCCAGGCCAACGACCGCGAGCATGACCGATAGCCGGCGCAAGCCGACCTCCTTGGCCAACCCGCGCTCGACCCGGCTTACCCACGACGTCGAGATCCCGGCCGCTCGCGCCACATCACGCTGCCGCAGGCCAGCAGAACGGCGCCCCTCCCGCAGCTCGCGGCCGATCTCGGCCAGGCTCGTACGAGCTCGCCGCGCTCCACGGTCTCGGTGGCGTTCTCGGTGCGTCATGCCGGCACGATGGCGCCGCCGACTTCACGCGCACTTACGTGGCACTCGGATCAGCGTTGCTGGGGTCGGTGATGGCCACCTCGCGCCGGATTCGCGGTACGTGTGAGTGCCAGCAGAAGGGGGGCGCAAGGGGGCGCAAGAGCCGGTGCTGCAGGCGGACCGTCCCGGCGTTCCTGGTAGTCAACCAACTGCCGAGTCGAACCAGTCGGCGGACGCTCCGTTGCGTGGTGGTCGATTCTCAGACCCGACCGGCAAGGAAACGGAGTGGCACGCAAATGCGGGACGGGTTCCGGCTCGCCTTCGTCAGTTACGTGCTTGAGAAGCAAACGAGGTCGGCGGGTGAGTGCCCAGCGGCTGAGCGCCCAGCGGCTGAGTGCCAGCGACTGAGTGCCCGGCGGCTGTGGAGGGTCTGCTGCTGAGTTTCGGCTGCGCAGCGTCGGCTGGAGAGCGGCCGCTAAAGCCCGCCGAGTCTGCTGTCCAGCCCGGGGCTCAGTACCAGGCGCCCTCGAGGGCCGTCTTCACGAAGGCCTCGACGTTCTCCACGGGCGTGCCGTACTCCAGGAAGTCGGCATTCTGGAGGATGAAGCGCCCGCCCGGCTTGCCGATACGCATCGTTTCGGCCGTGGCGCGTCGCACGTCATCGACCGTGCCCTTCTGGATAGCATCGACCTGGTCGATGCCGGCGATGATGACGTAGTCGTCACCGACCACCTCCTTGGCAGACACGAGGTCGGCATCGCCCAGCTTGGGTGGTGGCGAGAACGGTTCCACAGCGGCCACGCCGAGACCTTTGTACGCCTCCAGCAGCACCTGGATCTGACCACAGTTGTGGTAGGCCGCGGGTGTGCCATTCTGCTGTGCCCAAGCGATGTGGCGAGCTTCCCACTCGAGCACATGCTTCTCGTAGTTGGCTCGGCCCATGAAGCCACCGGGCACGTTGCCGCCGATGAAGAGGATGTCTACGCCGGGGGCATCGAGGGCCCGGGTGTAGTCGTGCACGCGCGACAGGGACACCTCCATCAGCCGCGCGTAGTACGCCGGATCCTCGTAGAACAGGGAATACAGGACGTCTTCGGTCACGAGCAGTGAGGCCATGTTGAAGGGACCATGTGGCGCCCACATGCCGACCCAGCCATCATCGCCGACGGCGGCGCGGATCGGAGCCACCATCGCCGCCACACGGGCGGGATAGTCGGGCAGCATCCGAGGTTCGTAGGCAGCCACCAGCTCCAGGTCCGCGCGGCTGTGCACTGGCTTCTCGGTGCAGGCGTACATCAGCGTGCCCGGGTGGATCTCGTCGATGGAATACTCCTGCGCGAGGACACCATCGGGGGTGCGGATGACCGAGCTTCGGACCGTGGTTCGGCCGTCCTTGCGCTCGGCCGTCTCGACCTGCCAGTCGTCGGTCGAACGGCTCACGTCCAAACCTCCGAGGAGCATCCACTGGAATTCACCGAGCGTGCCGAAGAGGAGCCGGGCCATGATGTCCACGCCCAGCTCGCGCTGGAACTCGATGGTCTTGAGCTGCAGCGTCAGCGAGTCCCAAGGGTCGATCTGCGGATGGAGCTGGTTGATGAAGTGGCCCTGGTCCTGGATGAAGAGCGTCACCGGCACGCGATCGGGCATCTCGCCGCGGAAGACGGCCCCGAACCGTTCCCGACCCGTCATCCACCCCTGCCTCGTGGTCATCGGCCGCTTCTTCCACTGATCCGCTCGATGGTCTCCCAGGCCTCGACGGCGACGGCCGCAGGGTCACGCTTGACCGGCACCACCTGCGCCGTACCGTAGTTCAACGCCGTCGTGGCAGCCGGGTAGGTAGCCACGATCGTGCCACGCGTCTGCAATCCCGCGAAGAGGTCACTGAAGTAGGCCTCCATGTCCGTGGGCGTGTAGTCGCAGACCATGATCACCGCTCGATCGCCGATGATCCGCTGGGCCTCGAAGATCTGCTCGAACTCGCCCATGCACCAGGCGTTCACGCCGACCAAACCCGGCGTGGCCAGGTAGTTCTCCAACTGGTGGCGGGCGTTGCCGCAATAGTGCAGCGTGCCGCCGCCGAAGGCCTCGAAGACCCGCCCGTTGTAGGGCACCACGAACTTCCGATAGAGGTCGGGCGACAGCACCGTGCTGTCGTCTTCGGAAAGCCAGACGCCACCGAAGCCGGCCGGGATGGCGATCATGTGCGGGAATGCGCCACTGTCGATTGGCGCACCGGCCCGCGCCTTCTGCAGCCTGACCCAGTCGACGAGTGCGGTGGTGCAGAAGTCCATCAGCTCATGGACGACGGTGGGGTGCTCGAACATCCAGATGATGAGACGCTCAAGGCCAACGAGGTTGAGTGCGATGTTCAGCGGACCCTGGTTATCGGTGAAGCTGATGGGCAGGGACGAGTTGGCGCGGAAGTGGTCGATGCAGGCAAGGACCCGAGGCATCAGGCCGTCGTGCTCCGGATCTGGCAGCTCCAGTCGGGCAACCTCCGCGGGGTCCTCGATGACCGGGCCCTCGACCGCCGGCTCCTCGCCGTGCTGGTAGAGGATGCGGCAGCCCATCGCGGAGGGCACCACGACAGTGCCGTACCACGGCAAGAGGTAGGGGATGTAGATGTCATCGGGCGTGCGCGCGCGATGGCCTGCGATGTTGGCCTGCTGGAAGGACAGTTGCGAGGCGTAGCCGCCCTCGTCGAAGTAGTCGGCCGGGATGCGGTCGGGGTCCTCGCCGCTGATCCAGTAGTTGGCGTCCCCGATCAGCACCGGTGGCCGGTCGAGGTCCGCGTGACGGTAGGCCGCGTCGATGCGCTGGAGCGCCTCGCTCGTGTGGACTTCGGGCAAGCTGGTGTGAGTCTCGGGCAAGTTCGTTCGACTGGTGGGTTCCATGTTCCCTCCTTCGGTCAGCAGTATCCGACAGCGTCACGCGGGGTGCGAGTGCCGAAGGGCCGCGACGGAGCGTGCCGCCCGGAGCCTGTTGAGCTGGCGGTCGGCGGCCGCCAGTGACCTCCGGTTGCGTGGGAGTCACGTAACTGACGGCGAGTGCTGGTTGGATGTCCGTGACTTGCCTGGTGGGCAAACCAGCTACGTATCGGGACCAGATCGGGAGTGTCACGCAAACCCCGTGCCGTTTGGTCGCGGCATTCGTCAGTTACGTGCGTGGGAGACAAGCGGGGCGAGACAAACGTGGGAGACAAGCGGGGCGAGACAAACGTGGGAGACAAGCGGGGCGAGACAAACGTGGGAGACAAACGTGGGAGACAAGCGGGGCGTGGGAGGCAAACGTGGGGCGTTCGGTTCGGGCGGTGGGACTCTCGCGGACTATCGTGACCGGGTTGCCTCAGGCATTTCCGCGCCATCGGGCAGCGTGACCTCGGTCATGTCGGAGGGGCCATCGTCGGCCGCCGCGCCGGCCTTCCCGCCTGAGCGGGGCCGCTGTGCCAACAGTACGATGATGATGCCCACGCCGGTGACCAGGACGCCGGCCAGGTCCAGGAGGGTAAGCGTCTCGCCCAGCACGATGATGCCGGCGATGACGCCGACCACGGGCGCACCCAGGTAGCCAACGCCGGTGGTCAGCGGACCCAGTGTGCGCACGATCATCTGCGAGGCCCAGAAGGCGAAGGCCGTGGCCAACGGACCGCTGTACAGGACGGCCAGTGCAGTCGGCAAGTCCCACTGCACCGTTTCCAACTTGTCGCGCTCCAGCCACAGCATCAGCAGCAGCATGGGCACCAGTGCCACCAGCAGCTGCCAGATCTGCGTGTCGAACGGCGTGCCTTTCCAGGGATGCCGGCGCACGTGCACCAATGCGACCGCGCCACCGAAGGCACCGAGCACCAGCAACAGGCTGCCCAGCAATGCGCCCGATGAGCCCCATTCGATGGCTGTCGGATTGAGTAGCAGCACCAGGCCGGCCAGGCCCAGCAGGAGTCCGACGACCTCGGCGCGGGTAGGCAGGACGCGCGCGACGACGAACATGACCGGCACGACCCATAGGGGGATGGTGTAGGCCAGGATCGACGAGCGGCCAGCGGGGATGTACGGCAGGGCCAGGTTCATCATCGTGATCCCGAGCCCGACCGCGAGGAGCCCGTACGAGATGACGATGGGCCAATCGGCTCGCGCTGGCCGCTTGAGTCGACCGGTGGCGGCCATCAGGGCTGCCAGCACCACCATGCCGCCCAGTAGCCGTAGCACGCCGTAGGTGAACGGCGGGATGGTCTCCAGACCGACCTTGACCACCACCCAGTGGCTGCCCCAGATGACGACCAGGCCGATCAGCAGCAGATAGGCGCGACCGACCGTCATGGCCGTCGACCGCCGTTGCTCACTACGCCGGCACGCCCATCCCGTAGGTCAGCGCCGTGTCGAAGGCGGCTTCGATGTTCTCCGGTGGCACGAAGGCCTGGATGTTGTGCACCGTGGCGAAGACGTAGCCACCACCGGGCGCGAGGTCGTCGATGCGGCGCTTGACCTCGTCACGGACCTCATCGGGCGTGCCGAAGGGCAGCACCTTCTGGGTGTCCACGCCGCCGCCCCAGAAGACGACGTCGTTGCCGTAGGCCTTCTTCAGGCGAGCGGAATCCATGCCCTCAGCACTGACCTGCACCGGGTTGACGATGTCCACGCCGATCTCGATGAGGTGCGGGATGAGGTCGTAGACCGCACCGCAGCCGTGGTAGAAGATCTTGGCGTCCGTGCGTGCCTTGATGGCGTCGAAGAGTCGCTTCTGGCGCGGCTTGATGACGTCGATGTAACTCTGTGGGTTGATCATCCAGCCCTGCTGGGTGGCCACGTCATCCCAGAAGGTGAAGACGTCGATGAGGTCGCCGACCTGGGAGAGGTAGCGGTCGACCGATTCGATGTAGATATCGGTGATGCCATCGACCAGCCTGGCGCTGAACTCGGGCGCGGTCAACATCGACATCATGAACTGTTCCATGCCCACCGTGCGACAGGGCTGCTCGAAGATGCCACCGCCGATGACACCGGAGCCGACCAGTGCGTAGTCGGTGGTCGCACGCAGATGCGCCGCGCGGGCCTTGAGCCCGGCGATGAGCTCGGGCGAATCAGGCTCGGGCCACTGGTACGCGTCAAGTGCTTCAAGGGTGAACTCCTTGATGGGGAAGTCGACCCAGTCGTAGTACAGCGGCTTGTCCTTGGGCATGCGCATCTTGCTGCCCCAGCGGTCCCACATGGCCCAGTACTCACCGTCGTCGACGATCTCCACGCCCTGGACGTGGGTCGGCGGCAGTTGCACCATGCGCGTGTCCACGCCGAAGCGGGTCAGCACGTCCTCGCCCACGTAGGGCAACTGCTGGACCTCGTCGTAGACGACGATCTCTTCCTCGGGCAGGCCGAGGTACTCGCGCAGAGGCTCGTAGGCCGCCTTGGTGATCGACGTCACGATCGATGAGCCGAGGTCGACCGGGATGCGGTCGCTCTCCTTGTGGTCGAGGGCGGCGAGGATACGTTCACGTGGTGTCATCTGTGGATCTCCCCGGTGTGGTTCTGGGCGTGAGCCGCCCTCCGTTGGATCGGTCTGATCGGTTCACTGACGATAGCTCAGGCGGCGCATGCCTCGATGTCGGCCAAGGTCACATAGCCGACGGGCCTGATGTCCTTTGGATCAGCCAGGACCTGCGTCACTTCGCCATCGGGGTCGCCCAGTGAGCTGACCACGAGCGCGGCTTCGCTGAAGTCCTCATCGATGGTGTAGGCGCTGGTGGTCACGAGCGTGGCCATGCCCGCGGCGCGAGCGGCCAGAAGCCCGTTGCGTGAATCCTCGACGACGACGGTATCGCGCGGGTCGATCCCGAGCCGCTCGGTCGCCAGAAGGTAGATGTCCGGCGCCGGCTTCTTGTGTGCGACGACATCCCCGGCCAGGACCACGAACCGCTCCGCGGCCAGGGCTCCCACCGCGTGCTCGAGGATGGCCCGCACGGATGCCTCAGCCGAGGTCGAGCAGACCGCCAGCTGCCAGCCCGCGGCATGGGCCTCAGCCACGATGCGCTTGATGCCGGGTCGCGCTGGGAGCCTACCCGCTTCGACCATCTCGATGTACCGCTGCGTCTTGCGCCCGTGCCACCTGGCCACCTCGGCGAGCTGCCCCGCCCGATCGGCGGGAAGCCCTGCTGCGGCCACGAACCCGGGTGTCAGCAGCGAGGCCATGCGCTCCTTGCCACCACCGATACGGAGCGCCGCGCCGTACTCGTCCTCCGACCAGCACGCCGGCAGGCCGAACTCGGCGAACGTCGCGTTGAACGCCGGCAGATGACCGAACCGTTCGGTGTCGGCCAGCACGCCGTCGCAATCGAAGATGAGCGCCCTCATGCGCGGCCCTCGGCGCCGAACAGGCGGATGTGCGCAGCCGTCATCGCCATGACCGCCCCACGCACGGACGCGAAGAGCGCCGGCGGATCGGCTGCGTCAGGGTGTTCGGCCAGGTAGCGTCGGTTGGCGTCCATGTAGGTGATCTTCAGCGCCGTCGAGACGTTGACCTTGGCGCAGCCGCGGCTGATGAGGTCGGCGAACTGCTCGGGCGCGAGCCCGGTCCCGCCGTGCAGCGCCATGGGGATGCCGGTCGCCTCGACGAGGTCGCTGATGCGCTCATGGTCGAGCACCGGCGCCGCGGCATACATGCCGTGCGCATTGCCGATGGCCGGGGCGAAGATGTCCACCCCGGTGCGCTCGATGAAGTCGACGGCGACCTCCAGCGTCTGCACCGGGCTCTCCTCGTCGGAGCCGATGCCATCCTCGACACCGCGGATGCCTTCGATCTCACCCTCGACGTCCGCGCCGTAGCGACGAGCTTCGGCGACCACCTCGATGCATTGACGCGCGTTCTCCTCCACCGAAAGCTCGTGCGCATCGAAGAGCACCGAGCTCCAGCCGGCGGCCAGGCAGTCGCTGATGACGCCGCGGTCGGGGCAGTGGTCGAGGTGCAGCGCCACGGGGACAGATACCCGGGCTGACATCGACTCCCACATGGACCACAGTACCTCGACGCCCATGACGCGGACCGTCTTGACCGAGGTCTGCACGATCATGGGTGCCCGTGCCTGCTCGGCCGCCGCGAGGACGGCGTCGAGCGTCAGGTCGTTGACGACGTTGATGGCCGGCACGGCGTAGCCGCCAGACATGGCCTCGTGGACGATCTCCATGGTGGCGACCCTAGGCATGCAACCTCCTTCGCGAGCGCGTAGATGCGGATCGGCTCACTTCGATGCGCCCGATTGGTAGAGGCGGCCGAGCATCGCCGCACCCAGCATCGATGACTGGTCCTGGAACGAATAGTCGAAGTCGCCGGTCCAGCGTCGGCGAGCGGCGAGCATGCCCTTGATGCGGGCGGCCCCACCCGAGATGCCGACTCGGCGATTGACTGGCACGAAGTCCGCCACGTTGGTCAGGTGGTCGCCCAGGTAGCGCAGGTTGCCTCGCACGATCGCGAGCAACAGGTCTTCGCGAGGAGTCTGCAGCGAGACCCCGCTGAACGTGGCCGTTCGTGTCGCGAGGGTGTAGCGGTCGCCGCCGAGGTATGGGCTGTAGTCGGGTAGCCGCCCCTCCCATTCCTTGCCGTCAGCAGCCTGCAGGAACCCATCGAGCACCCCGGGAAGGTACTCACCGTAGAAGTCGTCTACGTTCATCTCCCGGCAGAAGGTCTGGGCGAACCAATCGAGCGCTACGCCGCCGGCGTTGAGCACGAAGAACGTCAGCCATCGGTCGGGGATCACGTGGGCGCGGACGTTGAAGTCCCGCGAGGCGAGCGGACGGTCGGTGCAGACGTTGGCGATATCGCAGGTGCCGCTGATGATGTTGGCATCGCCCGGTTCGATGAGTCCGCCCGAGTAGGCCGCCAACGCCGCGTCGTTGCCACCGCACAGCACGATGGCTTGGCGCGGCAGCCCCAAGCTGTCGGCCACCGCGGGCAGGATCCGGCCGACCGGGTCGAACGAGCGCATCAGGGGAGGGAGGCGCACCGGATCGATCTGCGCGGCCTCAAGCACGTCGTCGTTCCACGTCAGGTCGTGGCGTGCCGTCGCGTACAGTCCCGTGATCGACGTGGTGGATGGGTCGATGGCCCACTCACCGGTGAGCCGCTTGGTCACATACGTGTTGGTGTGGCCGAACTTCGCCGCCGCTGCCCACACGCCAGGCTGGTTGTCGCGGATCCACAGGATGCTC
>JBBSAV010000059.1:0-18780 GCA_038251965.1 Candidatus Limnocylindrales bacterium | reverse complement strand
CCGCATCGACCGAGACGGGTGAGGAGCCATGAGCAGCGTGGGTCGCTGGCTCTTCTCCAACTGGCCGCTCAAGCTCACTGCGCTCGGTCTGGCCATCGTGCTCTATGCCGGGCTTGCTATCTCTGAATCGACCCGCAGCTGGACCGGGCCGGTGCCCATCGAGGTGCTCAACGCGCCATCCGGCGGCGCCCTGCTGGATGATCCCGGAGCCATCGACCGGATCGAGTATCGCGCCCCGGACGACATCGCCGCCCAGATCAGCAGTGACAGCTTCCGTGCCAGCATCGACCTGTCATCTGTCCAGCCGCGTGTCGGTGTCGCCACCGTGGAAGTGCCCGTCCAGGTCTTCCCGGTCGACCCGCGCGTCCATATCGTCGGGTACGAGCCCACGGGCGTGGTCGTGCGCGTTGACGAGGTGGTCTCAAGGGTGATGCCGATCCAGGTCGACCACGGTCCCTTGCCCGAGGGGATCCAACTGGGACCGGTCGATGTCGAGCCTAACCGAGCCACCGTCAGCGGCGCCTCCTCGCGCCTCCAGAACGTGCGCAGCGTGGAGGGCCACTTCGTGGTCGATGCCAGTGGTATCAATATCGATGAAGAGGTGACGGTGGAAGCGTTCGACGACGTGGGCGCCATCGTTCCCGGCATCGATGTCGAGCCGTCCACGGTGCGCGTGCAGGCGGACGTGGCGCGCCAGCTGGCCTATGCCACCCTGGTGGTCATCCCCCAGCTCACCGGAGAACCGGCTCGCGGTTCACGCGTCGACAACGTCTCGGTGGTGCCCGCCACCGTCACCGTCAGCGGTGAGAGCCCCGCGATCCGCCAGCTTGAGTTCATCACCACCGAGCCGGTCGACATCAGCGGCCAGTCGGTGGAGCTGCTGGAGGAGACCAGGCTGGTCCTGCCCGACGAGGTGACGAGCACTGGCGATGAGGTCGTCACGGTGCTGGTGACTTTCACCGCGTCGATCGGATCGCGCACGTTCGAGGTCGGCACCGTGCTCGTCGGCGCCCAGCCCGACTTCTCGTATCGCCTGCACGAGTCGTCCGCCAGCGTCATCATCTCAGGCCCCGTGAGCGAGCTGGACAAGCTGGCCATCGACCAGCTCAGTGTCGAGGTTCCTGTCGACGGCCTGCCGATAGGTGACAATGACGTCATGCCGATCGTCCGAACCCCTCGCGGCACGAGCGTCGTGCGCACCACTCCTGTGACCGTGCGCGTCACGGTCACCCCTGCCTCGTGAGCAACCTCTTTGGTACCGACGGTATTCGTGGCGTTGCCAACGAGGACCTCAAGCCCACCCTGGCGCACGCGCTGGGGCGAGCCATCGCCACCCGCTTGGCTGGCCCCGGCGGCCACATCCTGGTGGGCCAGGACACGCGTCGCTCGGGTGACATGCTGGTGGCGGCACTGATGTCGGGCGTCACCTCGGCCGGCGCCCATGTCCACGTCCTGGGCGTCTGTCCCACGCCGGCGCTGGCGCACGTCACCGCGGTCGGCGACTTTGCCGCGGGCGTGATGGTCAGCGCCTCCCACAATCCCGCCGAGGACAACGGCCTCAAGGTGCTCAGCGGCAAGGGCCTCAAGCTCGATGATGAGATGGAGGACGAGCTGGAGACGCTCATCATCCGCTCGGAAGAGCTGGGATCCCCGCGCAACGACGAACTCGGCCGCGTCGTCGACGCTCGTGGCGAGCTGCGGCACTACATGGAGCACCGCATGGGCATGGCCCGCCGCATCGGCTCCAGTTTGCGTGTGCACGTCGACTGCGCCCACGGCTCGGCATCGGCCGTGGCGGCAGAGATCCTGGCGGCCTCGGGTGCCTCGGTGACGTCGCACTTCGACGCCCCCGATGGCTGCAACATCAACCTCGACTGTGGCGCCACCGCCCCCGCCGCGTTGGCGGCCATCGTGGCCGCACATGGCGGTGATGTCGGATTCAGCCTCGATGGCGACGCCGACCGCTGCGTCGCTGTCGACGAGCGTGGCGAGGTCGTCGATGGCGACCAGCTGCTGGGTATCATCGCGCTCGACCGTCTCGCCCGCGGCGCCCTTACTGAGGACACCATCGTGGTCAGCGTCCTCTCCAACGGAGGTTTGGCGCGCGCGGTGGAGGCGGCCGGTGGTCGCGTCCTGCGCACCAAGGTGGGTGACCGACACATCGTCGACTCCATGCTCCTTTCGGACGCCGGCCTTGGTGGCGAGAAGAGCGGCCACGTCATCATCCGCGAGCACACCACCACCGGCGATGGCATCGTCACGGCGCTGGAGATCCTGGACATCCTGGCGCGGAGTGGACAGCCACTCTCCGAGTTGGCAGCGGCCATCCCGCTGGACCCCCAGGAGCAGCGCACCATCCGCGTCCGCACCAAGGAATGGCGTGCCGACCGCGCCCTCAGCGATGCCGTGGCAGCTGCCGAGGCGGAGCTGGCAGAGGAGGGGCGCGTCGTCGTCCGCCCCTCGGGCACCGAGCCGGCGCTGCGCGTCATGGTCGAGGGTCGCGATGCGGCCCGTGTGCTGCGGCTGGCCGACGACCTGGCAGCCCTGGCGGCCGACCGCCTCAACCAGGACCGGTAGCGCCATGTGTGGCATCGTCGGTTACGTCGGCCACAGCCAGGCGGCACCGCTGCTGCTCGATGGCCTCGCCCGCCTCGAGTACCGCGGCTATGACTCGGCCGGCATCGCCCTGGTCACATCGGATGGCGATCTCTTCATCAGGAAGCGGGCCGGCAAGGTCGCCGGTCTGCGCGATGCGCTGGCGGATGGCACGCCGCCCGCTACGGCGGGCCTGGGCCACACCCGCTGGGCGACGCACGGCCGACCCAACGACCTCAATGCGCACCCACACATCGACTGCACTGGCGAGCTGACCGTCATCCACAACGGCATCATCGAGAACTTCATCGAGCTGCGAGCGGAGCTGGAGGCGGCGGGGCACGTCTTCGCCTCGGAGACCGATACGGAGGCCATCGCCCATCTCGTCGAAGAGGCCTACCACGGCGATCTCTCTGCTGCGGTGCGTATCGCCCTGCAGCGAGCCCACGGCGCATACGCCCTCGCTGTCATCCACAAGGGTGAGCCCGATCGCATCATCGGCGCCAAGATGAACGTGCCCCTCATCGTCGGGCTCGGTGAGGGTGAGGCCTTCCTCGCTTCCGATGTGGCCGCGGTGTTGGCTCACACGCGCCGGGTCATCTTCCTCGAGGAGGGTGACGTCGCCGACATCCGCCCCGACGGCGTGGCCATCACCGACCTCGTCGGTCGCGTCCAGGAGCGTCCGGTCCATCACATCGACTGGGACCTGGAAGCCGCCGAGAAGGGTGGCTACGAGCATTACATGAAGAAGGAGATCCACGAGCAGCCGGAGGCCATCCGCGCCGCTATCGCCGGACGCATCCACGAGGATGAGGTGCGCGTGCCCGAGTTGGAGCCGCTGCGGGCCATCCTGCCCTACATCGAGCGCATCGAGCTGGTGGCTTGTGGCACGGCGGCCTACGCCTCGGCCGTGGCCGCCAATGCGCTGCAAGCGTGGACGGGCCTGCCGGCACGCTGGAACATCGGCTCCGAGTTCCGCTACGATCCACCGCCGCTGGACCAGAAGACGCTGGTCATCGCCGTCACCCAGTCGGGCGAGACCGCCGACACGCTCGCGCCGACCCGCATGGCGCGTGAACGCGGCTGTCCGGTGGTGGCGGTGACCAATACCGTCGGTTCGGCCATCACCCGCGAGGCTGACGCGGTGCTGTTCCTGCAGGCCGGGCCCGAGATCGCCGTCGTGGCCACCAAGACCTACGTCACCCAGGTCCTGACGCTGCTGCTGGTGGCGGCCCAGATCGCCAAGATCCGTGGCGGCCTGGATCCGCTCTACGAGAAGGCGTTGGTGGAAGGGCTCCGAGCACTTCCGGCGCAGGCGGAGCGCACGCTCGAGATGAACGATGAACCGGCGGCGGTCATGGCCAGGGGGTACGCTAAGTCGCGCGGTTTCATGTATGTCGGCCGCGGCATCACCTATCCGGTCGCCTTGGAGGGGGCGCTCAAACTCAAGGAGGTGAGCTACGTCCACGCCGAGGGCTACGCTGCCGGGGAGCTGAAGCACGGTCCCATCTCGCTCCTCGACGCCGAGGTGCCGCTGGTGGCGGTGGCCACGCGTACGGCAGTGCATGACAAGCTCGTCAGCAACCTCATGGAGGGTCGTGCCCGTGACGCCCGCGTCCTCGCCGTGGTCACCGAGGGCGACGTGCGCATGAAGGCCGTGGCGGATGACATCTTGTGGGTGCCCGCGACGGTGGAGATGTTGAGCCCCGTCCTGGCCATCATCCCGCTGCAGCTGTTCGCCTATCACACCGCCGTCGTGCGGGGCACCGACGTCGACCAGCCGCGCAACCTGGCCAAGTCCGTGACGGTGGAATGACCGCCCTCCCGACCCCGCCTCCCGGCACCACCGAGCTGGGCATCGACATCATCAAGGTCGAGCGCATCGAGAAGGCCATCGCCAAGCACGGTCGCCGCTTCGCCAAGCGTGTGCTGACCGACCACGAAGACGCCTATGTGCGTGATCGCCCGGAGAACTTCGCCGGTCGCTGGGCCGCCAAGGAGGCGGTGTCCAAGGTGTTGGGCCTCGGCGTGCGCGGCGTCGGCTGGCGTGAGATCGAGATCATCCGATTGCCTACTGGCGCACCCGTGTGCCGGCTGCACGATCGGGCCCTTCAGCGTGCCAACCAATTGGGCATGGAGCGTGTGGCGGTGTCGATCAGCCACGAGCGCGAGTATGCGGTTGCGGTCGCCTTCGGGGTCCGCAGGCAGGGCGGTGAGTACGTCTTTCCGGTGGACACAGAGGCGAGGCTGGACGATCGCGAGAAGCAGCTGCTGACGCGGATGCGCGCCCTTCAGGAGCTGCAGGCTGGGGTCGAAGCCGCTGAGGCGGCACCGGGCGAGGCGGCGCTGGGCGAGCCGGCACTGGCTCAGCCGGCCGTATCCGACGAAGAATGGGAGTCGCATTGACGCGGGGTGCGCCCGTGCTGTTGGACGAGGCGGCTGCCGCGCAACTGCTGCCGGTACGTGACCCGCGCGGCCACAAGGGCACCCACGGCACCGTCGTGGCGGTGGCCGGCTCGCTCGACTATGCCGGGGCCGCGCTGATGGCCGGTGCTGCCGCGCTCCGCGCCGGTGGTGGCTTGGTGATGGTCTGCGTGCCCGCGTCGCTGCAGCCGCACATCGCCGGGCGCGTCCCCGAGCTGATCACGCGCGGACTGCCGGAGGCGGCACCCTTCGAGGTGGATGCTGCGTCCGCCGCGGCCGATGTGTCGGCCATGGATGCCGACGCGCTGCTCATCGGCCCGGGCCTTGAGCCGGGCCCCGGCACTTCGCGCCTGTTGCAGTCGCTGCTCGCCGCTGGTGGCCCCGCGGCGGTCGTCGATGCCGGCGCGCTCACGGTGCTTTCGCAGGTCCCGCTCTGGTGGACGCGCCTGGGCCGGCCCAGCATCCTCACGCCGCATCCGGGCGAGTTCGCTCGGCTCGGCCGCGATGCCGGTCTGTCCGACGAGTCCCGCTGGGACGCGGCGGTCACGGCCGCACGCGAGTGGGGAGTGGTAGTCGTGCTCAAGGGTGCCCACACCGTCATCGCCGACGGGGAGGGGCGCGGCTTCATGGCGCCGTTCGAGGTGCCGGCGCTCGGATCAGGTGGCACCGGTGACATCCTGGCCGGTGTCATCGCGTCGCTGGTGGGCCAGGGCCTGGCGCCGTTCGAGGCGGCGGCGTTGGGCGTCTACCTGCACGCCCGTGCCGGCGAGCTGGTCAGCGCCGACCTGGGCGATGCCGGGCTCATGGCGACAGACCTGCTGGCGGTCATCCCGCGGGTCCGCCAGGCGCTTGCCGAGTCCGCGCGCCAAGCTGCGGAGGCTGGGCGATCATGAGCAGCAGCTTCTCCCCGCCGCCCAACCGTGGCGCCTGGCTGGAGATCGACCTTGACGCCATGCGCCACAACATCGGCATCATCCGTTCGGTGGTGGGGTCGTCCGCAGTGGCTCCGGTAGTGAAGGCTGACGCCTACGGCCACGGCGTGGTAGCCGTGGGGCCGGCGCTGGCGCCGCACGTGGAGGCGCTCTGTGTCGCCACCCTGGACGAAGCCATCGCGCTGCGCTCCCGGGTGGCGGGTCGCATCCTATTGCTGTATCCGGTGTCCGCCGCGGCTGCTGCAGATGCGGTGGCCGCGAACATCGAGCTGGCGGTCATGTCCACGGCTGATCTGGACGCCATCCGCGCTGCTGCCGGGCCAGGGAGTCGCCGGGTCAGGGTCCACCTCGGCGTCGAGACCGGCATGGCCCGCGGTGGCCTGCTGCCTGACGCGGTAGTTGCGGTGGCCGCGGCGGCGGCTCGCGATCCGCGTATCGAGCTGGCTGGCGTGTGGTCGCATCTCCACAGCCCAGAGGACCCACCCTCGTCGGATGCGCAGATCCTGCGCTTCGAAGCCGCCGTGGCCGCGATCCACGAGGCCGGCATCCCCATCCCATCGCGCCATATCGCAGCATCGGGCGGCATCTTCACCCACGACGAGCCCTCGCTGGACCTGGTACGACCCGGGATCGCCGTGTATGGCGTGCTCGATGTCGACCTGCCCATCGCCCCCGATGCTGTCGCGGCAGCGGGGCGACTGCGCCCGGCGATGTCGCTCAAAGCCCGTCCGACGGCGTTCAGCGAGGTCCCCGTCGGCGGAACCGTCGGCTACGGCGGCACCTGGCGAGCCGAGCGGCCGTCGCGTATCGCCGTGCTGCCGGTCGGCTACGGAGATGGCTACCTGCGCGCATCGCAGCCCGGCGCCGTCGCCCTGGTACGCGGCCGGCGCGTCCCCATCGTGGGTCGTGTCTCGATGGATGCGGTGACGGTCGATGTCACCGACGTGGACGGCCTGGGCTATGGCGAGGAGTTCGTGTTGATGGGCCGCCAGGGCGCCGAATCGATCACGGCCGGGGAACTGGCGCGTCGGCGCAACACGATCGCTTGGGAGGTGCTCACAAGCATGGCTCAAAGGGTGGACCGGGTGTACTATCCGATGGCTGATGCCGTCCCCCCAGGGATCGACAGCACTGGCACCGGCGCAGACATGACAGGACTGGCCGCGCGGACCCGGGTCGAGAGGGGCCTGACCTCGTAGCCTTGCCGGTTCGGCATGTCTCGAAGGAGGGTGAAACGGGCTTGTTACGACCGCCTGAGACGACTGAGCCGTACACCGTTACGCGTGATTTCGGCGCCTTCGGTGGCGACGATGTCGAAGCCTTGGCACGTGAGATCCAGCTGCGTGGCGCGACCATCCCGGCCGTCCTGTTCCTGGAAGCCAGCCGTGGCGTCGCCCCCCTCGATGGGCTCGGTATGCTCTTCTTCGACCCCGTCCTGCGCGGTATCTTCGGTGGTGATGACCCCGGTGCCAGCAACCTGCTGGCCGATGATGACGACATCGAGCGTCTCATCGAGCGGCTTGAAGAGCTCGACGCCGAAGCGCACCTGCACGCCTGATCGGGCACCCCGATAGCCTCGCCCGGCTACCATCTGTCGCGTGACCCAGGATACGCCCGCCTTCTTCACGCTCGACCGTGGCACGGTAAGCACGGCCGCAGCGCTCATCGCCCCCGTCGATGGCCGTTACCGCATGCTCGCGGCAGGCGCTGCGCCCCAGGCGATCGACCCCGTATCCATCCTTGAGGACCTCGCCTGGCGTGTGGCCCGCACCGATGCCAGCCTGGCCGGGTCGATGGAGGGCTGGCGTGATTGGTCGCGCCTGGAGGTCCGCAGCGCTCGTGCACCCCGTGGCGTGCTGGTGGCGGCCTCGCCCCTGACCGGCGATCTGCTCGAGCGTGCCCTCAGTGGCGCCGGTTGGGCTGTGGCAGCGCGGTTCTTCGGACCAGGTCCCGATGTGGTGGCCATGGGTGAGGCGTGCCTGGACCCGCGTGTGGACGCGGTCATCATGGGTGGCCGCGACGGCGTCGAGGAGTCTGAGCAGGAGGCGGCCCATCGGCTCTGGTCGCGCACCGGTTCACTGGCCCGCTTTCGCGACGATCTGGCGGTCATCGCCTGTGGTCCGTTCGCCGAGCGACCCGAGGGCATCCCCGATACGCGGCTCTTCTCGTTGCCGGCGCCCGATGCCGTGCCGTCGACCGCGGATTCGCCGCTGCGCGGAGCCGCACAGCAGGTCGGTGTCCACCTCGCCAACCGCGGTGAGCCCCTCGTCGCGGACAGCCGCACGGCGCTGCGTGCCTCTATCGCCTCCTTGGCGTCCATACTCGGCAACCGTATCGACGGCGTCGAGATCGGCATGGCGGCCGGCTCGCGCACGCTCGCCACACCCGATGGCCGATCGCGGCACGCGATCCTGGCGGGGGCGGGCCTGTTACCCGCAGAGCTGCTCGACGACGAGGCGGTGGCTGACTCGCTGCTGCGCTGGTCCACGCTCTCGGGCGATCCGGCCGCACGGCTCGATGCACTGCGTGAGCTGACGCTCCAACCTTGGACGCGCACAGACGACGAGGGCATTCACCTGCGATCGGCGTCCGTGCGCGCGGCCCTTGAGCGTCTCACCGCGATGTGGAGCACCGCTGCGACCGATGCTGCCGGGGTGGTCGATGGCGCCGATGTGCTGGTGCTGGCCGGCGGTGGATTTGCGACGATACCGCCCACGGATGCCGCGCTGGCCGTCGTCGATGGCATCCGCCGAGCTGGTGCCGTGACCATCCTGCACGACCATGCCGGCGTCCTCGCCCCCCTCGGTGCGTTGCCCGTGGAGGAAGATCGGCGACGCTTGCTGTCGGACCTCATGGGTGACTGCTTGTTGCCGCTCGGGAGCGCGCTCGTCACCGGCTCGTTGGGCAAAGGGGGCAAAGAGGGCAAGGCGGAGGCCGGTAGTGGCTCGCTGCGCGTCGAAAGCGCGCTGGGCGATGAGCGCATGCGCCTGGAGCCAGGGCTGCTGCAGCTGGTCGACCTGCCGCCAGGCATCAGTGCTCGCCTCGATATCGATCCCGGGGAGGGAAGCGTCCTCGGCGTGCAGGGGCGTCACCTCACCATGGAGGTCCGCGGTGGCCTGGCCGGCCTGCTCATCGACACTCGTGGCATCCCGCTCGATCTGCCCGAGAGCGGTGAGGGGCGGCGTGCAGCCCTGGCGGCATGGGAGGCCCACGCCTGGGTGGGCAGCGACTGATGACCCTGCTCGATCCCGCCCGCTTCGTCGTCCCGGCCGCACTGCCCGAGCGCCAGCGGCTGCTGCGTCTGCCCTTGGGTCTGGCCGATCGTCCGTTGGTGGCGGCCGGCCAGCGTGTGGAGCTGGGGCAGCCGGTCATCGAGCACTTCCGCGACCAGGAGGCCATCGAGATCCCCACCAGCGCCCAGCTGATCCGGCTGCGACCCGGGGACATCCTCGACAACGTGCCGGTGTCCCACACGGGCCGCCTCGGGCGGAAGTCGGTTGCGACGACCCATCGCACCCGTGTTCTGGAGCACGGCCGGGACGGCATCACGCGCCTCGTCGCGGGTAGCAACAGCATCACCATCAACGCGCCTGCTACCGGTGTCATCGAAGCCGTCACGCCCGGCCGCCTCGATCTACGTGCCGACGGACTGGCGGTGGATGCGCTCGTCGGCTGGGGCCGCCCTTCGTGGGGGCGCATCCACATCGCCGTGGACCGGCCCGACGCGGAGATCCAGGCGTCGCGCATCGATGTCGCTGCCGCTGGTGCCATCCTCGTGGTCGGGACGCGCATCGACATCGAGGCCATGTCGCGCGCGCGGGCCATCGGCGTCGCCGCGGTCATCTCCGGTGGGGTCGCCAGCCACGACCTGCGGCAGATGACTTCGTCCGAAGCGCGCCAGCAGGCCGCCCTCCATGCGGCGGCACCGTTCGGGCTCCTGGCGCTCGGCGGCTACGGCCGTGTGCCCATCCCGGCGCAGCTCTGGGACCTGTTGTTGGCTGCCGAGGGTCGCGACGCCGGCATCCTGCCCGCCGGTCGCTCCCTCATCATCGCTGGTGATCCGGGGCCGCTCATCGACGCTGCATCTCGCCCACCCGGCACGGTCCGGGTCATCAGCGGGGCGCATCGAGATCATGAGGGCCTGCTGGTGGGCCTGTCGGGTCCGCGTCGCTGGGACGGGGGCGCGTATACGCCGGGTGGCTTCGTGGAGCTGGCCGGTACGGATGGCCGCGCCGAACGTCATTGCGTGCCGCTGACCGCCATGGAGCGACTCGGCTAGGCTCCCGCGATGACGACGCCCGACCTCCTGCCGCCCGTCGTGGCGCTGCGCGTGAGCACGTCTTCCACCGAGGAGACCCGTGCCTTCGCCGCGGCGCTGGCCCCGGTCGCCCGGCCGGGTGATCGCCTGGCGTTGGTGGGGCCCCTGGGTGCCGGCAAGACACAGTTCGCCAAGGGCTTCGCCGTGGGTCTGGGCATCGATGATGTCGTCAACAGCCCCAGCTTCACGCTGATGGCCGAGTACGAGGGCCGACTACGGTTGTTCCACCAGGACCTCTACCGCCTCGCCGGGGCTGACGAGATCATCGCCGGTGGCCTGCTCGATGAGCGCCAGGATGAGGGTGTCACGCTCTGCGAATGGGCCGACCGACTCGATGACCAGATCGACCCGGCGCGTTTGACGGTGGCCATCGAACCCGGCGATGAGGACCGACGTGAGATCGAGATCAGCGGCCGTGGCGAGATCGCTCAGCGTTACCTTGGCATCGCTCAGGGTTGGTCGTCGGGCGGAGGTGGGGGGACGTGACCCCGGCTGCCCGACCCGACCTCATCCTCGCGCTCGACACCTCGACACGTCGCAGCCTGGTGATGCTGGGTCATGACTCGCTGCTGGCGGTCAGCCGACGTGAGGTCCGGCATCGGCATGGTTCGCACCTGCTTGAGCAGATCGATGAGGCCCTCGTCGAGGCGGGTGCCACACTCGATGACGTGACCGCGCTGGTCGTCGGCACCGGGCCCGGATCGTTCACCGGTTTGCGGGTCGGGCTGGCTACGGCCAAGACCATCGCCTATGCGCGAAGGCTTCCGCTGGTGGGTGTGATGTCGTTGGACGCGCTGCGCCGGGCCGCCACCAGTGCCGGGGCACCCGGCGATGCCGCGGTGGTGCTGCCGGCCGGGGCGCACGATCACTACCTGGCGCTACCTGCTGAAGACCCCGTGCTGGTCGCTCCCGGCGGGCTCTCCGACGCAATCGGCGATCGGGTGGCCATCGCGATCGACGTGGACGAAGCGATCCTCGGCGCAGACGCCGCGCGTTGGGGTGCGCTAGCGCTGGATGGCCTGCCTCAGGCGTTGTTGTCCATCGCGCGAGACCGCCTGGACGATGGTGACATCGACGACGCCGCGGCCATGACACCGGCCTACGTGGCCTTGCCCCGCGGTGTGGCGCGCGCGGCTGAGGAACTGGGATGGTCGCCCGACCTCCGGTGAGGCTCACGGTGCAGCCCATGGGCACCGACGATATCCCCGCCGTGCACGCCATCGAGAGTGCCTCGTTCCCTACGCCCTGGCCGCCGTACGCCTTCCGCCAGGAGCTTGAGACCAACCGCATGGCGCGCTACATCGTGGTCCGCGCCGGCGATCGCGTGATCGCTTATGCCGGCATCTGGCTGATGGTCGATGAGGCCCACGTGACGACCTTCGCGGTGTTGCCCGCCTACCGCCGCCGCGGTATCGGGGGGCTCCTGCTGTGTGAGCTGATGGCCATGTCAGCGGCCATCGGCGCCGCCGTGGTGACCCTGGAGGTCCGTCTCAGCAATGCTGCGGCGCGCAAGCTCTACGGGTCATTCGGCTTCCGACCGGTCGGTATGCGCCCGCACTACTACTCCGACAACAATGAGGACGCCCTAGTCATGACCACCGAACCCCTCGGATCGCCCGAGATGGAGCGGCTGCTGTCGCGCATGACGGCGCGCTTCGCCAGTGACGTCCTGCCCGAGGACCCCGGCTACGAGCCTGACCCCGATGACCCTTCCGAGGCGCTCGACCAATGAGCAGCGGTCGCATCCTGGCTGTCGAATCGTCCTGTGACGAGACCGCCGTCGCGGTCGTCGAGGGTGGCCGGCGCATCGTCACCAGCGTGGTGGCCAGCCAGGTGCAGCTGCATTCCGCCACCGGCGGCATCGTGCCTGAGGTGGCCGCGCGTGCCCACCTGCGCTGGATGATCCCGGTGCTCGACGAGGCCCGCGAGCGAGCCGGCATCGGCGACTGGAGCGAGCTGGATGCGGTGGCCGTCACCGAGGGGCCGGGCTTGGCAGGTTCGCTGCTGGTCGGCATCACCATGGCCAAGACGCTGGCCTGGAGCGTGGGCCTGCCGCTCGTGCCAGTGAACCATCTGGAAGGCCACATCTACGCCGCCTGGCTGCTGGATCCCGATGAGGACGAGCGACCTGCGCCGCAGTTCCCGCTGGTCGCGTTGGTGGTCAGTGGCGGCCACACCTTCATCGTCGAGATGGCCGACCACCTCAGCTATCGCCTGCTGGGCCAGACCGTCGATGATGCCGCCGGCGAAGCGTTCGACAAGGTCGGCCGACTGTTGGGACTCTCGTATCCGGGTGGCCCGGCTATCATGCAGGCGGCCACGGGGGCGACCGCGCACGACCGGCGCTTCCCGCGAGCGTGGATGGGCGACTCGTACGACTTCTCGTTCAGCGGCCTGAAGACCGCCGCCCGGCACGCGGTCGGGGAAGCGCTGGGCTTGCCGCCGAATGCGCGCGACCTCGACGGTGCCGACCTGCCGGAGGCGGAGGTCGCTGAGCTCGCGTGGGCCTTCCAGGAATCGGTCGTCGATGTGCTTGCTACCAAGACGTTGCGCGCGGCCCGCGAGCTGGGTGCCCGGACCATCATCATGGGTGGCGGTGTGGCGGCCAACGGTGTGCTGCGTGACCGCATCGCCGAGGGCGCACGCGGCCTCGGTGTGCCGCTCGTCGTCCCGCGCCCCGGGCTGTGCACGGACAACGCCGCCATGATCGGGGCGGCCGGCTATCTCCGCTATCACGCGGGTACGCGGGCCGATCGCGCACTTGATGCCCGGCCCTCGTTGAAGCTGGCGGTCTGAGCGTGCCGCGGGACGTGGATGAGCTCGATCCCGCGCACCTGAGCCCGGAAACGGTCGAACGCTACCTGCGGCGCAACTGGCTGGGGGCGCGCAAGTCGTTGTCGCAGAACCATCTCGCCGATGGGATCGTGCTGGAACACATCATGGACATCGCCGCGGTGCAGTCGGGCGAGCAGATCGTGGAGGTGGGGCCGGGGATCGGCATCCTGACCGCCCAGCTGCTCGCGGCCGGCGCCGTCGTCACCGCCGTCGAGCTGGACAGCCGCCTCGTCGAGCACCTGCGCTCGCGTTTCGAGGGTGAGGCTGGTCTCACGCTAGTTGAGGCGGACTTCCTCGATGTGGAGATCGCGTCGGTCGTGTCGGTCACCTCGGAGCCGTGGGCGCTCGTCGCCAACGTGCCCTACCACATCACCAGCCCCATCCTGCACCACGTGCTGGGGACTGAGTCGCGGCCGACGCGCTTCGTCATGATGGTGCAGCGGGAGGTCGCCGAGCGTATCGCCTCGCCGCCGGGCGGCATGAGCTACCTCTCGGTCTTCGTCCAGTACCACGCCGATGTGGAGGTCGCGTTCGGCGTGCCCTCGGCTGCCTTCGAGCCGGCGCCTGCTGTCGATTCGGCCATCCTGGTGGGACGGACACGACCGCGGCGCCTGGGTCCGGACGAGGAGGACGAGCTCTGGCGCCTGGTGCAGGCATGCTTCCGCGAGCGCCGCAAGATGATCCACAACGTGCTGGCGCGGCAGCTCCCCGGGCTGGATCGGGCGCGGGTCGAT
This sequence comes from Candidatus Limnocylindrales bacterium, assembly GCA_038251965.1. Classification (GTDB taxonomy): domain Bacteria; phylum Chloroflexota; class Limnocylindria; order Limnocylindrales; family CSP1-4; genus JAFMJV01. Next base: position 4,942 of record JBBSAV010000059.1, on the reverse strand, counting down.
GCCGGGCTGGCCGCCTGTGGCATCACCCCCGAGCGACGGCCCCAGACGCTGTCGGTGGATGAGTGGCTGGCCCTGCGCGAAGCGCTGACACCGTTGCCATGACGGTGCTGCCGTGATGGTCCTTCGCGCTGAGGCGCCGGCCAAGATCAACCTCGCCTTGGCGGTCACCGGCGTGCGTGAGGATAGCTACCACCTACTGCGCTCGGTGTTCCTGCGCCTCGCACTGCACGACGTGCTGGAGGTGGAGCCGGACCCCGCGGCCGCGGCCGATTCGCTCAGCATCGACGGCGCCATCGCGGCCAGCGAGGACAACCTGGTGTTGCGGGCAGCGGCGCAGCTCCGCGCGGCCATGGACCCATCCCTGCCGGCCCTTCACTTCCGACTCGTCAAGCGCATCCCGGTGTCGGCGGGGCTCGGTGGAGGCAGCTCGGACGCCGCCGCCGCCATCGACCTCGCGCTCAACGCCTGGGGTCTCCGCTTGCATCCGGCCCAGCGGCTGGAGGTCGCGCTGCGCCTCGGTGCCGACGTGCCGTTCTTCGCCTCGGGCCACGGAGCCGCCCTGGTCGAGGGCATCGGGGAGCATCTGTCGCCCCTTCGGGTTCCACAGCCACCCGTCGGGATCGTGCTGATCACACCGGAGCAGCGGCTCTCGACCGCGGAGGTGTTCGCCGAGCTGGACCGTCACCCTTCCGGGACGACGCACGCGGGGGACCGCGTGACTGAAGTGGCCGACCTGCTGCGCGAGGACATCGACGGTCTGACACTCGCGGCTACCACGGCCATGTTGCGCGATGCCAATGACCTGTGGGCGGCGGCGAGCCGACTGTCGCCCGGCTTGGCCGCAGCCCGCGATGCTGCCGCACGTACCCTGGGCCGCGCGGTGCTGCTCACCGGTTCCGGACCGACCCTGTTCGCGGTCTATCCTTCCGAAGCGGCCGCGACGCGTGCCGCGATCACGCTACAGACCGCGCGCCCCGCTGAGCTCGAGGGTGCCGCCATCATGACCACGACCAGCATCGGACCCTGAGGAGGGACTCGTGAAGCAGCGCATCCAGACCGCCAATGCCCCCAACGCCTTAGGCCCCTACAGCCAGGCCATCGTCACCGACTCGCTCATCTTCTGCTCGGGCCAGGGTCCGGTCGACCCGGCCACCAACACGGTCGTCGAGGGCGATGTGGCCGTCCAGACCGAGCGCACCATGAAGAACATCGAGGCGTTGCTGGCCGAGATGGGGCTCGACTTCAGCGATGTGGTGAAGTCGACGTGCTACCTCAAGGATATGGATGACTTCAAGGCCTTCAATGAGGTCTACGGCTCATACCTGCCGGAGCCGTATCCGGCCCGCACCACCATCGGGGCCGCCCGCCTGCCGCTGGACATCCTGGTCGAGATCGAGGTCATCGCCCAGAAGCGCTGATGTCGTGAGTGGAGTCGGGAGGGTTCACTCCCAGGCCGATCACCTGGACTTCGACCATACCCCGACCTACTTTCGAAGTTCGGCGACCTGCTTGGTGAGGCGCTTGATCTGCCGTTGCTGGGCGTTGACCAGGGCGGTCAGCTCCTGAACCGCAGAATAGGTCTGGCTGAGGCTCGGTTCCACGAACTCCAGGATGGTGCGGCCGTCCGCGTCGTAGAGGACCAGGCCGTGGTTGGTGATGGGACCGGGACCGGTATCGATATCCATGGCCCAGCTCGCGGTCATCGGGAGGGTCGCCATTTAGCCTGCCTCCACGTCCATCCACGCGTCAGAGCAACCCACCTCCGTGTCCAGCCCGACCCTGCTGAAGGTGAGTGACTCGCCATCGATCTCATACTCGCCGATGAGCCCGTTGCAGCCGGCAGATCCGATGGCCTGTCCCGCCTCCAGCCAGAGCGTGGCGTCCACGCTCTTGGGCACTTGGTGGCGCTTGCCGTCGACGATGTAGGAGTCCAAGTGCCAATCCTTACCCTCGGGGGTAGGCTCGTCCGCTTGCGCGACGACGGGAATGGAGATGGTGGCGACGATCAGCGCCGCACCCAACAGCGCGCGTATGGCGCTGGCTACGTTCATGGGTTACTCCTTCGGCTGTGCTCTTGTTCGGCTGTGCGCTCGGCTGCGTCAACCGCTCGGGCAGCTTGTCTGCGCCACCGTCGTCACGATCACCAGACACCGCCTCGGCGTCTGGCGGCAGGGGTGCGCCAGACCTCCGGAGCCGACGCGCTCTCATGGCGGCGCGCACCCGCGTGGGGACCGACCTACTCTTGCCTCATGACCTTGACGTTCAGGGAGTGGTACTTGGTCAGGTTGTCAACGGGGGTGAAGGCGTCACCGAATACGGTGTGGCAGGCCCCATGGTGCACGCCGACCGCCGTGTTGTTCCAGTACCACGGCCCACCACTGTCGCCTCCTTCGGCGACGTCCCCGTTCATCAGGACCATGTGGTTGATGGTGATTCCGGCGGCCGTGCACGCCTGCGACGGATCCTTGACCTCAAGACTACAGTCCTTTGCGTCCGAGCCCTTGCCATAGAGGCAGAGCGGGCGACCCTTTGTGATGCCCTCGATGCCATCACCGATACCCCCAAAGTGGGCCGAGCCGGCGACGGCGCATGACGCGCAGCCTGACCGGCGCGCCCTTCAGTTGCGATCCTACTCCGGGGGTCAAGGGCAGCCAAGGGTAACCGAGAGCAATTGGGGTTTGGTCAATTGCCAGCGCCACTCCACTGACAGACCCTGGCTCGGTATGGGAGAGGACACTGCTTTTCCCTTGTCTCGTGGTCCCGGTCCGTTTGACACTCTGGCGCGCGCGCGCCTACAGTCACCCAATCTGATGTCCGACAAGCCCCCATCACCGACCGGCGGCCCGTCCGCCACGTGAACACGCACCAGCCCCAGCGCCTCACCGCGGTCGTGATGGCTGCCGGCCTCGGCACGCGCATGCGCTCGAGCACCCCCAAGGTGCTGCACCCCATCTGCGGTCGGCCCATGCTCGCGTACGTGCTCGATGCCGCCGTGGCTGCCACCGGCTCGCGACCCCTCGTGGTCATCAGCCCGCCCGTCAGCCAGATCGCTGAGGTCTTTGCCGCTGAGGCTGACTTCGCCACCCAGGCGGAGCCACGTGGTACCGCCGATGCCATCGCGGCCGCCCTCACCGCCCTGCCCGACGACGTGCACGAGATCATCGTGCTCAGTGGTGACGTGCCGCTGGTCGATCCCGCGCTGATAGCCGAGCTGGCCGCGGCACGTCGTGACAATGATGCTGCCGTGGCCCTCATCAGCGTGGACATGGACGACCCCGCCATGCTCGGCCGCGTGGACCGTGGCCCTGACGGCCGTATCACGGGTGTGGTCGAGTACAAGGACGCAGCCCCCGACCAGCTGGAGATCACCGAGATCAACTCAGGGCTGTACGCTTTCGATGCTGACTGGCTGCGGACCCGCATCGGTGACATCAAGCCTTCTCCGGTGACCGGTGAGCTCTACCTGCCCGAGCTCATCCCGCTGGCTCGCTCGGACGATCGACCCGTGGCCACGCTCGAGGTCGAGGACGACGGCACGTTGCTGGGCATCAATGACCGGGCACAGCTGGCCGATGCCGAGCTGGAGATGCGGCTGCGCATCAACGAGGCCCACATGCGCGCCGGTGTGACCCTGCAGGACCCCGCCACCACGTGGATCGACGCGGGCGTGCGCATCGCCGAGGACGTCACCCTGGAGCCCAACGTCATCTTGCGCGGTGCCACGGTGATCGAGCGTGACGCCGTCATTCGCTCGGGATCACAGATCTTCGAATCGCACATCGGTGAGCGCTCGGTCATCTGGGCCAGCGTGCTGGAGGATTCGTTCGTCGGGTCGGACGTCACCATCGGTCCCTTCTCACACGTCCGCAAGGATGCTCGCATCGGCCACAACGTGGAGTTGGGCAACTTCGCCGAGGTCAAGAACAGCACCATCGGCGCGGGCACCAAGAGCCACCACTTCAGCTATCTCGGCGACGCCGACGTGGGCGAGAAGGTCAACATCGGCGCCGGATCGATCACCGCCAACTACGACGGGGTGAACAAGCATCGCACGCGGATCGGCCGGGGCGCCTTCATCGGCTCCGACACCATCATGCGTGCCCCGGTGTCCATCGGCGAAGGCGCCTTCACCGGCGCGGCATCGCTCGTCACGCACGATGTTCCCGACGGCGCCACCGTGCTGGGTGTTCCCGCGCACCCCTATGAGCGTCACCCTCGATCGGATCGCGACCCCGACGGTACGGTGGGCGATCAGGACGGCGGGGCGGACGACCAGCGGTCCCCGGAGGACGCGCCGGACCGCTGATGGGCAGCTCCTTCTTCGAGATCATCGTCATCGCGTTGCTCATCGCGCTCAACGGCATCTTCGTGGCCGCCGAGATCGCGCTGGTGACGGTGCGACGCAGCCGCATCCGCCAACTCAGCGACGAGGGTGACAGGCGGGCCAAGCGGGTCGCCCGCATGACAGTGCGTCCCGGCGCCCTGCTGGCGACGATCCAGCTCGGCATCACCTTCATCGGTTTCCTCGCCGCGGCCTTCGCCGGTGCCAGCATCGCTGGCGGGCTGGCCGAGTGGTTCCGTGCCGTCGGCCCGCTCTCGGCCTCGGCCGACGTGCTGGCGCTGCTGATCGTGACCCTGGTGGTCAGCCTCGTGACCATCGTCTTTGGTGAGCTGGTGCCCAAGACGCTGGCCCTGGCACATGCCGAGCGCTACGCGCTGGCCTTCGCCCGGCCGGTGGAGGTGCTGGGTGTCATCCTCGCCCCGGTGGTGTGGGTGCTGACCACGACCACCCATTTGGTGACTCGCATGCTCGGTGTGGCCGATGCCGCCGACGAGGCCATCAGCAGCGAGGAGCTGCGCATCCTCATCGAGCGCGGCAGTGAGCAGGGCACCATCGAGGCCGAGGAAGAGCAGATGATCGGCGCCGTCCTCGAGCTCGGTG
>JBBSAV010000058.1:0-18893 GCA_038251965.1 Candidatus Limnocylindrales bacterium | reverse complement strand
GACAGCAGGTATATGCTGTTGGCATATGAAGACGATAGACAGGCCCGCACCCGACCGCCTCGGCTGGAGCACCCGAGGCCACCATCACGGCGCACACCACGGCACCCGACGAGGGCGCTGGATCGAGCCCTTCGTGCTACTGCTGGTGGCGCAGGGGCCGACCTACGGGTACAAGCTCATCGGCGAGCTGAACGAACTCGGTGTGGCGCCGGAGGGGATCGATGCGGGCATGGTGTATCGCACGCTGCGGAACATGGACGCCGAAGGGCTCGTGACCACCACATGGGGGCCGGAGAGCGACCAGCCGCGCCGCGAGTACCGGCTCACGGACGTGGGCGCCTGTGCGCTCGCGGACTGGATGGACGTCATGAGCGAACGGAAACGCCTGATCGAGTACTTCCTCGATCGCGGCAAGGACATCACACGCCAACAGGAGGAATGACATGAGTTGCTATCACCGCCACTACCCACACGGCTGCGACTGGCCGGCCCCGCCGGCTGACTGGTACGACGGCTACGGCTACCGACCGCGCCGCTATCGCGACGAGGTGGTGGTCCTCCGCGACGATGATCTCGAGGATGAAGAGGAGTGGCCGCGACGGCGCGCTCAGGGCCGTGGCCGACGGCGCGCGACCTACGACCGCACCATGGAGGAGGTGACTGCGGCCTCGCTGCAGTCACGGGCCCAGGCGCTTCGCGAGGAGCTCGTCAGGATCGAGGAGGACCTGAAGAAGCTCTCCGCGGAGCCCGGTCCGTCAGCCACGACCTGATCGCTGACGACCTGATCGCTGACGACCTGATCGCTGACGACCACACAGAAGACCCCCGGCGCATCCCCCGGGGGTCTTCCGCGCTCAGGAGCTGGCGGCCGTCGCCGAGTGGGCACTGCCCCTGGCGGCTCGCAGGCGCTGCCAGGCGGCCCAGCCCCGACCACTGCTGACCCACAGCAGCGACAACATCACGATGGCTGAGGTGATGCACCACATGCAGGTGGCGCCGATGACGAAGGGCTCCAGGAAGGTCAGCCAGGCCGAGAAGAGCGTTCCTGCGAACGCACCCGCGGCCATCAGCACCCGGGCTCCGTCCGCGAGCCCACCGTGAGTGACGCGCGCGATGAGCCACAAGCCGCCCATGAGCAAGTAGCCCATCACCCCAAGGACGCCGATGGGGATGCCGAATAGCTCGGCATACTCGCTCTCCTGGACAGCATTGCAATCGCCCACCGGTCCACACACCGCCTCGCTGCCGCTGGTCTCGATGCTGGCAAGGTACGCCGCCACACCAAGGCCGACAGCCGCCAGCACGATGACCAGCCACGAAGGGAACAGGGGCAGTGAGCCGCGCACGGCCAGCAGCGGCACCGCGACGAGGCTGGCCAGCAGGGCGAGCAACACGATGATGGAGATGCTGTTGCCGAGCGGGTCGCGACCGAACTTGTCAAGCGGTCCGTCATCGCCGCCGACCGGCAGGACCAGGGCTGTGCCCTCCTGGTCATCCTCGGGAGGATCGCCCGCCGCGACACTACCGTCGAGCAGGAACGGTGCGATGGCGGCATCGATACCGGGCGCCGGCGGCCAGGCGACGCCGTCACCAGCGAGTCCGGTCTTGACGATGCCGGGCAGGTTGTCCGGGATATCGCCAGAGCCCACGTACCAATCATCGCCGACGTGCAGCAGCGGCACGCCTGGCGGCTGGTCGAACCCGAGCATCTCGACATCGGCTACGTACATGGCGTTGCCGGCCTCCTGCGTGACATCGACCATCAGCAGCTGCAGCCGGCCGTTGCTCATGAGGTAGAAGGAGGGTGGCTCATCCTCGAGCGACTGGTCGAAGGTGATGACGTACTCACCGCCGTTGTCGAGGAAGAGCCCAGGCAACACCTCGGTAATGACGTAATGGCAGTGCCCACAACTGGGCGAGAAGTAGAAGACAGCCTGCACCGCCGGGCCGTCACCGGCCGGTATGGTCATGGGCAGCGGACGCGACGACGCGGGCGGCGCCGGACTAGCCTCCGATACGGGATCGGCACCAGCTGCGGTCGTGGCCGCCGGTGCCGAGGTCGCCGTGGGTCCGGTGGTGGCTGCTGGTGCGGGCGTGGCGCCATCCTGAGCGGACATCGGCATAGCCAGGAGGACGAGCAGGGCAGACAGGATCAGCAGGATGGTGGTGGCGCGTCTCATCGTCCCTAGAGAGTACGACCGCCTTGGTTCCCCCGCAGGGCACGAACCACCATCTGCCGTTCAGGCACGCGGGCGAGTGTCAGGGGCCCTCGTAGCGGGCACGCAGGGTGTCAACGCGACTGCCATCGTCGTGTAGCACTTCCTTGAGTCGGGACTCGCCATAGGAGACCTTCTCCAGCGCGCCGAGACGAACGCCGTCGTTGCCGAAGACGAGCCCGGTCCAGCTTGAACCCAGATCGGTCGACTCGAAACGGGCCGGGACGCGCCCGCCGCCACTGCGATCGATGGCCTCGACCACCAGTCTGGTCCCGCTCAGGGAGATCGACCGCGCCCGTGACTGCTTCTGGCTCGTCCCATCCGCCAGACGTTCAGCAGTGCCGAACGAGGCGCCGGCGTCACCACTGAGCCTGAGCTTGAGCGCGCCGGCGTCGCTGTAGGCGACGGCCACCTTGCGCCCACGTGCTGTCAGCACCGGGTGCTCGACGTCACTCCACGCCAGTCCGCGGGCGAGCCCCCGCTCGAAGCGCGACTTCTTCTTGCTCTTGACCCGGAAACGCTCGTAGCGAAGGTGCCCCTTGTCCTTCTTGGTCCAAACGACGTGGATGGCATCGGGCGTCGCAGCCACGGCGATACCGCCGTTCATCATCGCCGGGCCGAGGTTGATCTTCCGCACCGACTCCGAGCGGCCGGCATCGGTCAGACGCCGGATGGCGAGTCGGGCTCTGGTTCGGCCATCCTTCTTCTCCAGCCAGGCGATGGCAAGATGGTGGTCCCCGACGCACGCCACGTCCGCGTCACGCACCTGGCGCTTGGCACTTGGCGAGGTGATGAAGAGTTGGACCGCGTTGCTGGCGGGGCGGTCAAGGCCCCGGCGGGTCAGCAGGACGTCCGACTCGCCGGCATATCGGTCGGTTCGCGACCGATATGCCGTCACGGCCCAGAAGGAGCGCTCCGAACGCGGCCCGCACACCGACAGCGAGAGCCCACGTCCGGCCAGGCCGACCAGGCCGAACCGGCGCAGCTTGCCACTGCCCTTCTGATAGGTCTCGCCACCATCGCGACTCAGCGACATCCACAGACGATCAGGCTTGCCGCCCTCACGCCAGCCGAGCACGACGGCATCACCGCGCGCGGTGATGCCCTGCGCCCGGAGCTTCTTCGCGCTTCGCAGCGGCTCCGGTGCCGCGGCCTCGTAGGCGGCAGCCGCGGGTAGCGCTACGGTCAAGGCGAGGAACGAGGAAAACAGGGCCGTCGCGCTCACTCGCCGGAGGCCGCCCTTGGCTGTGCTACGCATCATCGGTGGCCTCCTGCCTGGACATGTCATGGCCGACAGGCTCGGCCGGCGTCCTCCGCAGGTGCTCGCGCAGCGCGGATAGGAGCAGATCGACGTGGCCGGCGTCCTGGCTTCGAGCCTGCACGGTGACATGCTCGTCGGGCGCATCGGCGCCGGGCTCGAAGCGGTCGTAGGCACGGATCTGACTGAGCTTGCTGGACAGGCCGGCCACGATGTCGCGGGCCGGGCGGTCGAGGGGTCGTCTGGTCAGACGAGTATCGGTTCGTGACATAGGCTCCTCGGGGTGCGGTTCAGGGTGAGGCGACATCGGGTCGCCGGGAAGTGGGGTGCTGTTTCGATCGGTCGCTGGCATCTCCTCCTTGGCTAGCTGATCAGTTGCGACTCGAGCGGCGGGGCCGCGGGCACGTCGGCTCGAGACCCTTCGTCGGGCGAGCTGGCCGGCTCCACGTCCAACAGGTAGCCGATGCCCTGCAACGTCTTGATGCGTCCGGGCTCGCCGGGTGCCGCTCCCAGCTTGCGGCGTACGCGGCTGATCCACACCCGCAAGTACTGCAGGTCGTCGCGGTATTCCGGCCCCCACACCTTGGTCAGCAGCTCGGTGTGCAAGACGACCTTACCGGCATTGACCGTGAGGTGCTGTAGCAACAGCCACTCGGTGCGGCTGAACTGGACCATCTCACCATCGCGGCGCACGATGCGCCGCTCCAGATCGATCTCGACATCGTCGAATGCCAGCACGCCCGTGCTGGGGGAGACACCCGATGCGCGACGCAGCACGGCCCGGATGCGAGCCGCCAGCTCATCGGGATGGAACGGCTTGGCCACGTAGTCGTCAGCGCCGAGGTCAAGGCCCTGCGCCTTGTCGGCCGTGGAACCGCGGGCCGTCAACAGGATGACCGGCACGGGTCGGCGCTCCTGCAGCTCACGCATGACCTCGATGCCGTCAAGGTCGGGCATGACGATGTCGAGGACGACCACGTCGGGGCGATACTCCTCAGCCTTCTGCAGGGCATCCCTACCACCCTCGGCCACGACCACACGGAACCCCTGGTCACGCAAGGCGAGCGAAACCAGCTTGGTGATGCGGACCTCGTCATCGGCGACGAGTACGAGTGGTTCAGTGGACACAGAGGACCTCCTAGTGGGTCGCGGGGGTGATGGGATCGGGCGAGATGTCGCCGATGGCGCCGTCGTCGGGTTCAAGGTCGTACTGGGGCAGCCAGAAGCCGAACTCGCTCCCGCCGCCGGGACGCTGACGCGCCCACATACGGCCACCCATGGCCTCGACCAGACGCCGGCAGACATATAGACCGATACCGGCGCCACCCTGAGCGCGGGCAGTTCCGGCCGAACGATAGAAGGGACGGAACAGGGCCTCGCCCTCGGCCGGCGGCACCCCGGGGCCACGATCGAGCACGCGCACGATGGCGCCTGGCTCGTCCTCGCTGGCCTGGATGCGGATCAGGACCGGCTCACCCAGGCCGTACTTGGCAGCGTTGCAGATGAGATTGCGTGCTACCTGTTGCACGCTGGTCTCGTCGCCGCTGACGACGGGCAGCTCGCTGTCGACCTCCAGTCCCAGCTCGATCCCTGGCCAACGGCGGCGCTCTCGCTCCACCGTGATAGGGATGATGCGCTGCAGCAGGCTGGGCTCCCCGATGAGGTCGATGCCTTCATCAAAATGTGCCAGGACGAGCAGGTCATCGACCAGCCGCAGGAGGCGTTCCGCCTCATCAGCGATGTCATGGACCAATTCGGCACACTCACCGTCAGACGCCGAGCCCAGGCGAGGCCCCAGCAGGCCAGAAGCCGCGTAGATGCTGGTGATTGGTGTCCGCAGCTCGTGTGACAGCATGCTGAGGAATGCCTCACGGAGGCCTTGGCTCTGCCGTGCCCGCGTGACATCGCGGACCACGACGACCTCACCGACCGAGTCGGAAGCGGGCGATCCCGGGTCACCTGCGAAGCGCGAGACCTGCAGCCAGCGGTCGGGCAGCCGCAGCACCTGTAGCTCGGTCGTCTCGCGGCCATCGGCCGGACTCGTGGCCGGCTCACGGCGGCCTAGCGGCCCCAGGACGTCGAGGAGGTCGGACACGTCACCACCGAGGATCCGGGCGGCAGCCTCGTTCTGGGAACGCACTTGGCCGGCGGCATCAGTGACGAGGACGCCGGCATCGACGGCGGCCAACACCGCCGCCAGCTCGGCGGCTGCTGCCAGCTCGTGCCGATCGCGACCGCGCGAATCGTCGAGCGTGGTAAGACTCACCCTACCAGTATCGGACACCGGGTCCAGCCATGCGTCGCACCGACCATGCGCCTCGTGCGATACACCTTGCAGATCCATTGCAGCACGGCTAGCCGACGGCCATCGAAGTCGATCTCCGTCGCGAGATCGTGAAGCTCGGACAAAGGAAAACCCCGGGGGCGGGACCCGGGGTTCTCACGTCAGTGTTCGTTGGTTGCGAGGGACGGATTCGAACCGCCGACCTTCGGGTTATGAGCCCGATGAGCTACCGCTGCTCCACCTCGCCGTAACACTATAGCAAAGGATGCAAGTCCTCGCCGAGATCCACGCCGCCGGGCGGATCGAAGTCGACTTACTCGGCGCTTACACCGTACGCTGGCCCGACGTAGCGCGCACTCTCATCGTTCATATCGCCGCGCCGACAGGACGGCCGACGCCCAGAGCCGGCGTCGATACTTCACAACGAGGTGACTTTAGGATGCATTCGCACAAGACCCGCTTGACCGCGATCTCCGGCGCGACGCTCGCGCTCGTGCTCGCCGCCACCGCCAGCGTCGCGGCTTCTGGCCCGCGTGACGACGATCACGGTTTCGGCCCCGGCCAGCGCGGTATGGAGCGCGGCATGGGCGAATGGGGCCAGATGGGCATGGGGCCACGCGGTTCCATGGGGGGCGACCCGTCGGGCTTCGAGCGGCGTGAGGTCACGCTCCAGACTGCCGCTGCCGTCAGCGTCCAGCGTGTGGAGAACGCCGTCGTGGACACTGTGGGAGACACAAGCCTCGATTTCTCGCTGGGCAGCGGCGAGGCCGTTAGCGTGACCGTCGATGACACCACCCAGGTGATGGCGTATGAGGAGTCGACCGTCGAGCGCGGTGGCTGGAGCCGTCAACGCTTGATGCCCACGGAGATCACCCTGGCAGACATCGCGGCCGGCTCATCCGTCGTCGTGTGGTCGGATTCCGAGGATGGCAGTGCCTTCGTGGCCCAGCGCATCATGGTCCAGCCCGCGGCCGATGCGGCCACCACGGCCACCGATGAGGCCGGGGCTTCGAGCGATGCGTCGAGCGCTGCGGCTGACGCCACGATCGCTCCCGATGCGAGTCCTGCCGCCGCCGCATAACCGATCACTCCTCCCCCACCCTCTCGCGACCGCCGGATCTCCCTCCCGGCGGTCGCTTCATTCGGTCGTGGACCCTGGAGGCCCTGAGGGCCTTGGGGGTTAGAGACCGTCCACCTGGAGCGGCGCGAAGTCGTCGGCCAACTCGAAGCCGAAGACCTGCGCGTAGAACGACAGCTCCGCCTCCAGTGCCCGCCGCTGGTTGGCAGCCTGGCGAAAGCCGTGGCCCTCCCCTTCGAACAGGATGTAGGCGTGCGGCAGCCCGTTCTTGCGGAGCGCGGCCACGATGCCCTCCGCCTGCGAGGGCGGCACGATCTTGTCGTCCGCGCCCTGCATCACCAGCACCGGACATGAGATCCGGTCGGCGTGGTCGTTGGGCGAACGCTGGCGATAGCGCTCGGCCTCCTCCGGATAGGGTCCCACCAGGTAGCGGTCGTATTGCGACTCGAACTTGTGGGTGACAGCCCCGAAACCCGCCAGGTCACCAAGCCCATAGAACGAGGTTCCGGCAGCGAAGACGTCCTTGAAACAAAGCGCCGCGAGCGTGGTATAGCCGCCGGCGCTGCCGCCACGGATGGCCATCCGCTTCGGGTCGGCCAGGCCTTGCTCGGCCAGGTGCAACGCAGCGTTGGTGCAGTCATCGACATCGACAACGCCCCAGTTCTCGCGCAGCTGGTCGCGAAATGCCCGACCATAGCCAGTGGAACCGCCGTAGTCGACATCCACGACCGCGAAGCCGCGGCTGGTGAACGCCTGTCGCACCAGGCTGAGCGAGGTGCTTGCCTTGCTGGTGGGGCCGCCATGCGACATCACCACCAGCGGCGGGAGCTCGTCGGACGGAGCGACCACGTCAGGGTTGGTCGGCGAGTAGTACCAGGCATAGGCCCTTCGCCCACCGGAGGTCGGAAACTCCACGAACTGCGGCGTGGACAGGTATGCCGGATCGACGTCGAGAGGGCCGGTCTCGCGGAGACGCTCCTCGACACCGCTTGCGAGATCGAGTCGAATCAGTGCCGTGGGGCGCGTCGGGCTGCCGGCGATGGCGGTGAGCGTGCCGCCCCCGATCCGCAGGTAGGCCAGGCCGGTCTCATCGAACGGCACCACGAGGGCCTCTTCGTCGGTGGGGAACCGCAGTAGCTTGGCGCCGCTGGGTCCACTAGCGAACGCGATGACCGTGCCGTCACGGTCGATGTCGTAGTCGGACAGCCCCAGGACCCACTGCGGACCACCGATCTCCGACTCTATCGCTGCCAGGGCCGTCGTTTCCGCCGCGCCGGCACGCCAGCGATAGAGGTTCCACCAGTCTGTGCGATCGGAGATGAAGAGCAACGAACCGTCGGGCGCCCACTTGGGCTGCAGGATGGACTCGGTGCTGCCACCCGCCACATGCTGCGGAGCGCCCAGCGAGCCATCCGACTCGAACGCGGCGATCCACAGGTCGGTGCCGTCCCAGGGCATCTGCGGGAAGTCCCAGGTCACCCAGGCCAGATGCTTGTCGTCTGGGCTTAGGACCGGATCGGAGTAGAAGTCGTGCCCCGTCGCCAGCTCGGTCAGTGTCCCGTCGGTGAAGGAGACCGCGGCCAGCAGATTGCGCGCCTTCAAAGCCGACTCGCGCTGATCCTCCAGCACCGCGATGACGCGATCGCGCGCGCGGTCGATGGCCATCTCCGCGAAGCGCAGCGCCGGATCGGTCACCAACTCGCGGATGGGGGCATCGGGGGCGCGTTTCCACAGCAGCCGGTTGTCGGCGAACTCGGAAAGGACGATGACGCCCTCACAGACCGCGAAGGCGCCGCCACCGTATTCGTGGACCCGCGTGCGCACGTTGGATTCGGGCGCCATATCGGTCACCGTCCCGTCGGGCGTGCGCCGCAGCAGCGCCACGCGGCCGGCTTCATCGGGCCGCGATTCGAGGAAGTAGATGTCCTCGCCGTCCGGATGCGGCTCGGACAGGCCGCGGGCAGACCCGACGGCCATGTCGACGCTGATAGGAGACGGCCAGGAGCCGTACGGAAGTGCCTGTGGGCTATTCATCTGTCGATGGTACGGCGCGATGACGCGATACTGGTGGCCGAATGACCGAGTTCGTGATCGCCGAGGAGCCCGCGGGCAGCCCTGTCGTACGCTGGTGCTTCGGCCAGTACGCGCAGGAGCTCGGCCGGCTCTTCGGCTACGTGGTCGATGAGGCCCTGCCCTTGGGACTCGACGCGCTGACACCACCGCATGGGCTGGTGCTCATCGCCCGATCCGATGGCGAGGCCGTCGGTTGTGGCGCGCTCAAACTGCGAGAGCCAGACTTCGCTGAGATCAAGCGCATGTGGGTGGCGCCGTGGGTTCGTGGTCGCAGTCTCGGCCGGCGCCTGCTGGAAGCGCTGGAGGCGCGCGCCATCGACGCCGGCAAGTCGGTCGCGCGACTCGACAGCAATGAGCGACTCGAGGCCGCCCTCGCGATGTATCGCTCCGCCGGCTATCGCGACGTGGAGCCGTTCAACGACGAGCCCTTCGCCACCCATTGGCTCGAGAAGGACCTCGACCAGGACCGGGCGAAGTGAAACGCCTGACGAGACTCGCGATCTTCGCGTTCCTGGTCGTGGCGATCCTGCTTGGAGCTGCCTGGACCCTGCCGGCACTGACCGCGAGCTGGGATGAGCCTCAGTCAGCCTCGAGCGGTGCCTCGTAATCGTAGTCCGAACGGTCGCGCCGCCAGTACCCGGTCACCTTGACGGTGTCGGCGGAGAGTCCGGGCTTGTCGAGCAGGACGCGGCGGACCTCGCGCATAGCGAGCGCCTCTCCCGCGGCCCACGCCCACGTGTCGGGTGCGTAGAGCCCCAGCGTCGCAAGCGCCCATGGCAGCTGGTCCGCTTCGGGATAGCCACCCTCGGTCAGCCAGCGCAAGGAGATGGGCTGCGCGCAGCGCAGTTCGATGACATCGTCTTCACTGCCTGCGGCGATGATCACCTGCGCGGTCACGCCATCGGGCAGTTCGGAGAGCCAGCGTGAGATGGCCGGCACCGCGGTCAGGTCGCCCGCCAGCAGGTAGTTGGGGTAGCCGTCGGGCATCACCTTCGAGACGAGCGGGCCGACCACAGCGACGCGGTCGCCGGGTTTGGCGCTGGCAGCCCAGCCCGAGACGGGGCCGCCGCCGTGCATCAGGAAGCGCACATCCAGCTCGCCGGCGGCGCGGTCGTAGCGACGCACGGTGTACTCCCGCATCGGCGGCCGCGGGGTCGGCCAGCGGAGGCGACCCTCCGCAAGCTGTGGCAGGACCAGCTCCCCGTCGGTCGGCGGGATGATGCCCACATGGTCGGTCGGGCTGCGCGTCACGAAGTCGGACAGGTCCTCACCCCCGAGCGTGAGCAGTCGATAGCGCGGCGCCGGGTTGGTGATGCGCCGGACCTCCAGCACACGGACCCTTGGCGCGTGCTTGATCAGCTCGATCGATCGCGTCAGCATGTCCCCTCCTCGTTGCCCCAAAGCATAGCCAGCTCGGTGTAGGCTCGGATGCCACTGCCACCGCCACCGAAGGAGGACACATGGAATCCGGCCGACCCACCATCCACGACCTGCGCGGAGCTGTCGAGGTCCCTGCCGACGGCATCCTCAGCCGCGCCATCCACAATGACGACGATGCCCGAGTGGTGCTGTTCTCATTCGCCACGGGCCAGCAGCTCTCGGATCACACGGCCGCCACGCCGGTGACGCTGGAGATCGTCGAAGGCGAAGCGGATATCACACTCGGTTCCGATGCGGTCGAGGGACGGCCGGGCACCTGGATCTTCCTGCCGGCCAACCTGCCCCACAGCGTGGTGGCACGGACGCCAGTGACGAT
Organism: Candidatus Limnocylindrales bacterium; assembly: GCA_038251965.1. Taxonomy (GTDB): domain Bacteria; phylum Chloroflexota; class Limnocylindria; order Limnocylindrales; family CSP1-4; genus JAFMJV01. The sequence continues at coordinate 8,228 of JBBSAV010000058.1, read as the reverse complement.
GCTGCTGACGCTGCTCAAGCGCGGACCCTGAGCGAGGCGTAGTCGACCGGCGGCTCCACGCTGGGCAGTTCGGTGGCGATCGCCTCAACGTACTTCTGGGCAGCGCCGGTGTTGAAGACCACCACCTGTTCATCGGGTCGCACGCCCCCGGATTTGACCAGTCCGTCGAGCACATCGAGACAGGCGGCCGATTCGGGACACAGCGCGATGCCCTCAAGCCGATTGGCCAGCCGCATCCACTCGATCAACCGATCTTCACCCGCGGCCATGGCCGCTCCGCCCGACTCGCGCACCGCATCGAGGATCATGAAGTCGCCCACCGCAGCGGGGACGCGGATACCCGCGGCCAGCGTGTGGGCATCGACCGCCGGCTCGGCGAAACGTTCGCCGGCCGCCCAGGCATCGGCGATGGGCGCGCAGCCATCCGATTGGCAGGCGTAGAAGCGTGGCTTGCGGCTGGTATCGAGCCAACCCAGCGCCTTGAGCTCACCGAAGGCCTTCCACATGCCGATGAGCCCAGTGCCGCCGCCGGTCGGGTAGAGGATGACGTCCGGTAGTTGCCAGTCGAGCTGGTCGGCCAACTCCAGGCCCATCGTTTTCTTGCCCTCGATGCGATAGGGCTCCCTGAGCGTGCTCATGTCGAACCAGCCCATGGCCTCGACCCCGTCACGCACGATGGCGCCACAGTCGTTGATGAGGCCGTCCACGAGGTAGGCGTGGGCGCCGTAGAGCGCCGCTTCATAGCGGTTGACCATTGGCGTGTCGGCCGGCATGAAGACCCACGCCTCCATGCCGGCACGGGCGGCGTAGGCGGCCAGCGCACCGCCGGCGTTGCCCGCAGTGGGGGCGGCCACGCGTGTGACGCCGAGTTCCTTCGCCATAGAGACCGCCATGGCGATGCCGCGCGCCTTGAACGACCCCGTCGGGAGGCGCGATTCATCCTTGATGCGCAGGTTGGTGAGGCCCAGGTGGGCGCCCAATCGTGGGGCACGGAGCAGCGGCGTCATCGTCTCGCCGAGAGAAATCCGATGGGCCTGCTCGGACAGCGGCAGCAACTCGGCGTAGCGCCACATGTCCGCGGGACGTTGACGCAGGGCGTCACGGTCCACCGAGGAACGCACCGCGTCAAGGTCGTAGCACACCCACAACGGTCGACCGGCGTGCGTCGTTTGGAGCACCCCCGCCGGCAGCACCGTGCCATCGATGGCAGCTTCAAGGTGGGTCACGTAGGTGGTGGGGCGCGTGTCCGGCATGCTGCCCAGTATCGCCTGCCCCCCGGCTGAGTCGCTTGGTCAGCAGGGGGTGGCGGACCTACCCGGCCATGGGGAGCGGGTCGCCGCTGGAGCGCCGCACGACGAGCTCGGTCGGCAGCACGATCTGCCTGGCCTCGCCGTCGGGATCGGCCAGGCGGTCGATGAGCAGGGCCACGCTGCGGCGCCCCATCTCGACCGCCGGCTGTGAGGCCACGGTCAGGAAGGGGAACGTGATCATGGCCTGCGGCAGGTCATCGAACCCGACGACTGCCACGTCATCGGGAACCTGCAGTCCCAGCTCTCGGAGCGCATGCAGCACGCCGATAGCGATGAAGTTGTTGGCCGCGAAGATGGCCGTCGGTCGCGGCTCCCGGCGCATCACCGCCATCGTCATCTCGCGCCCGCTATCGATGGTGTATGCGCCGTAGGTGACATCGGGCGTCGGCAGGCCAACCTCGCTGAATGCGCGGCGAAATCCCGAGACGCGGTCGGTTGCCGTCGCGACCGAGGCCGGTCCGCTGAGCACGGTCACGTGGCGATGGCCGAGCTTGAGGAGCAATCGACCGAGCTCGAATGCCCCGGCTTCCGAATCGGCCCGTACCACGTCCACCCCGGGGATCTCCGGCCGCCGATCCACGACCACCAGCGGCACACCTTGCTCGCGGCAGAGCCGTACCGTCTCCGCGCAGGCCCCGGCCGGGATGATGAGAAGGCCATCCACCTGGCGCTGCAACAGCATGGGCACCAAGCGCCGCTCCTCGTCCTCGCGCTCGTCACTGTTGGCAAGCAGCAGGGAGATGCCCGCCTCCCTTGCGGCCGTCTCCACGCCCTGTGCCAGCAGCGTGAAGAAGGGGTTGGTCATGTCCGGGATCAGTAACGCAATGGTGTCGGTGCGCCTGGCCCGGAGGTTGCGGGCCACGATGTTGGGCACGTAGCCGGTCTCAGCCAGTGCCTGTTCGACTCGGGTGCGCAACGCCGGGCTGACCGGGCCGGAATCGTTCACCACGCGGGACACCGTCATGGGTGAGACACCTGCCCGCTGGGCGACATCTCGCAGGGTCGGCATGATGGCTACCCCCGCACGGTCCGCACGTCAGAAGCCGCGCAGGTCGGTGCTGGAACGGGGTGGCAGGCCCTCGTGCGGGATCCGTCGCAGGACGACGTACTCGATGCCGTGCGCCTCACAGAACTCACGCTTCTCCGGCTTGTCACCGTCCTCGTTGACGACGTAGTAGGTCGGCCGGATCTGGTCGATCTCCGGCTCGGCGTCCATCCAGCCGGTGCCGGATGACACCAGACAGGTGTGGACCGTGCGCATGGCGCCGATCATGTAGCGGCGCTCGTCTTCGCGCTGCAGCGGATGCCCAGCCCCCTTCAGCAGCGCCACGTTGCGGTCGCTGCCGACGACCACGTACAACGCACCGTATCCTGCTGCGTCCATGAAGAAGCGGATGTGGCCCGAATGCAGCCAGTCGAAGCAACCCGTGACGACGACTCGTGGGGTAGCAGGCGGCGGCGGCGACGGATCCCAAAGCGGAAACCCGGCACGTGCAGCGGGCGACACGACCGCGAAGGCCACACCTACTTCGCGTGTTCGGTCGCGGAGGCCGACGTTCGCATCCTCCTCGCGAAGGACCAGGGTTGTGCCGCTCGCGGCCAGGTCGGCCGGGTCGGTCAGCTTGTCCAGGTCGGCGGTCAACGGCCGGTCCACCACTGCGGCGCTATCCACCCAGCGGATCGAACCGGCCAGGAACAGCCGTTCGACCGCCGGGAAATCGGGTGGCGCGCCAGTCAGCTTGACCACCAGCTCGTCAGAAGGCACGCGGACGTGGAGTGGCCCCAGACTCGCGGCTTCCTGGAGGAAGCGCACGTCGTCGGAGCGGAGATCGTCGAGGCTGGCCTGCACCACGACGCGCGTCACATCCGTCATGCGCGGCACACCCGTCATGTGCGGACAGAGATGCGCGAGGAGCCCGGCGGAGGTTCATCGGACGCCACGATGACGTAGCCGCCGCCGCAGCCCGAATACATGGCTCCGGCATGGGCCGCGGCGTAGCCCGCCAGCAGGCCCCGCAGGTCGATGGTGATGCCCGGATGATCATAGACGTGGGGCAGGATGGCGGACCAGGCGCGCGAGCATTCGTTGAGCGACTCGCCCAGCGCCTCCACGTCCATGCCCACGATGGCGTCGTAGCAGGCCCGGCCACTCGCACCCAGTCGGGCGATCCAGGCCGGGTCGAGATGCTTGACCCCCAGCGGGTCGTAGCCCAGCGGACGCCCGCCGACCGGGACGAGATGGATGACTCGTTCAAGCCAGGCGACCACCTCTGGATCGGTCGTGGTCTCTACGTGCGACGGGAACCAGCCGCCCTCCACGTCGGCGTCATAGTCGAGGCGACTGACGCCCGGATAGATCATGCCGCACATGTCCTGCGAGCCCGACGGGTCGTCACGGCTCTCGTTCTCCGCTGCGTACAGCTCACGCACCAGGTCGGCCGGTGGGCGATCGGGCAGCTCGTCGCCCCACAGTTCCCGCGCCACCACGCGTGTGCCGGTGGCCATGCCGCTGCGGTCCATGTAGCGCACCGTGGGCAGCAACGAGACCACCACCATGGAACCAGGGGGCTCAGGGTTGCGCTCCGAGACGAAGGGCTGGTCGATCCAGCCGCCCGCCATCTGAAGTCGATACGGAAACCGGCCGATGGCGCTCCGTAACGTCGCCAGCGGTGCGGCGGCCGCGTCGGTCATCGGCGCTAGCCCTCGACGACGCGCTTGCCGGCCTTGCGATCGGCGAACTGCTGCGCGATCCAGGCATAGGTCTCAGCCATGCCGTCTCGCAGCGGCGTATTGGGCTCCCAGCCCAGGACTTCCCCGATGAAGGTGTTGTCACTGTTGCGACCGGCCACGCCCTTGGGCGCATCGAGCTTGTACTCGCGTTCCAGCTTGACCCCGGCGATGTCCTCGACCATCGAGACCAGTCCGTTGATCGAGACCAACTCGCTGGAACCGAGGTTGATGGGCGTGGCGATGAGGTCGGGGCTGTGCATGATGCGGTCGATACCGTAGAGGCAGTCATCGATGTAGCAGAACGAACGCGTCTGCTCGCCGTCACCCCAGATCTCGATACGCATGTCGCCGCTGTCCTGCGCCTCGAGCACCTTGCGGCACATCGCTGCCGGCGCCTTTTCCCGGCCGCCGAACCAGGTGCCGTTGGGGCCGTAGATGTTGTGGAAGCGGGCGATGTGCGTCTCCAGGCCGCGCTCGGCCCAGTATTCCTGACAGAACATCTCGCTGATCAGCTTCTCCCAGCCGTAGCCGCGCTCGGCCATGGCCGGATAAGCGTCCGATTCCTTGAGCGCGATGACATCCGGCGACTTCTGCAGGTCGGTGTTGTAGGCACAGGCCGATGAGCTGAAGAAGTAGCGTTTGACACCGGCGCGATAGGACGCCTCGGTCAGGTGCGTATTGACCAGGATGCTGCGCAGGCACTCCACGCGGAAGTTCTCGATGAAACCCATGCCGCCCATGTCCGCGGCGAGGTTGTAGACCTCCGTCGCTCCCCTGACGGCCTCGATGGCGTTCTGCTCGACGCTGAGGTCGGCGCAGATCGACTCCACACCGGGCACCCGCAGGTACCAGTCTGGCAAAGGCTTGCGGTCGATGGCACGGATGTTGGTGTAGCCCTGCTCGGTGAAGTAGCGTGTCAGCGACCCGGCGATGAAGCCGCCGGCGCCGGCGATGACGATCAGGTCATCCTTGTCCAGGCCTCGCTTGACGTCGGTGCCGGGGATGGTGTCGGTGAAGGCCTGGGGCATCGGGCGGTTCCTCTCTGATGGGCAGGGGTGCTAGTGGCGGATGGCTGTGGTGGTAACGTTACCGCTCCTTGTCAACCACTGGGCCTGATCGGGCGACCCCACACCGTGAAGGTAGACGGTCACGACCGGCTCGACTCACCCTGCCACGCGGCCGATACGCACTCGCCAGACCAGCGGGCCCTAGCCACAGTCAACCACCGTGGTCCGCCACGATTTGCCTGCCAGTCACGTAAACGACGGCGAGACCGCCTTCCGCGTCGCTCCGTTGCATGAGAGGCAAGCCACGTGCACGCCGGGCTGAGATCGGGACTCGCACGCAAGTCTCCGACCGCTGGCGCCGTGAGGGCGTCGGTTACGTGCGTGGCAGACAAACGCGCGGCCGCCCCCGAGTCGGTCGGCGCACGAAGCCCCCTCGACGACAGCCACGCGCCAGCGAGCAGCCACGCGCCAGCGAGATATTGACGATGTAGCTTCTTGAAGCTACATTACTGGTGATGCGTGCCGTTGGACTTCGGGTGCTCAAGAACAGGCTTAGCGAGTATGTGCGCCTGGCCGCATCTGGCGAGACCATCCTGGTGACCGATCGTGAGCGAGTCGTGGCTGAACTCACGGCGCCACGGGAAGGGCGCGCCAGCATGCTCGGAGACGCGCTCCTTGCGGATGCGGTCCGCAAGGGCTGGCTCACCCCGGCGGTCGGCGCCACGACTGGGCAGCCACCGCGGCGGCCGGTGGCCCAGCTTGAGTCACTTCTCGCCGAGCTGGACGCGGACCGCGCCGATCGGTGATCTACGTGGACACTTCTGTCGTGCTCGCGCAGCTGCTGGCAGAAGATCGGTGTCCGGAAGCATCATTCTGGGACGATGATTCCCTCGTCTCGAGTCGACTCCTGGAGTACGAGATGTGGAACCGCATCCACGCCAGAGGGCTCGCTGCCAGCCACGGCGAGGATGCCCGAGGGCTCATGGCGCGACTCAGCCTACTGGAGCTGGCGGCGCCAGTCCTGGCCCGAACGCTGGAACCGTTCCCCGTACCGGTACGTCCGCTCGATGGGCTCCACCTGGCATCCATCGAGTTCCTGCGTGGGCTGGGTCAACGACCCACCCTCGCCACGTACGACCGGAGACTGGCAGCTGCGGCAGATGCGATGAACATCCCGGTCCTGACTCTCTGACCTGGCGCACGTCTCGCCTGCCCGGCCGCTCGGTCCGCTACGTACTATGTCGAGACTACATACTCGCGTTCATGGAGACAGCCCCGAATGCTCGCCGTCCATGCCATCTGGTCCGCCGACTCGCTCCACCTGTGGGCTGAGCACGGCGACGCTCCGGCCGGCGAAGGCACCAGCGAGCCGGTCGAGCGCGGGAAGGGTGGGGGCGCATCGCCACGCAAGCGAGGGATGCCCGGCAAGCATCCGTTCGCCGCTTCCCTCCCCCACCTGCACGAAGCGCTCGGAGCCAGCGGCGATGCAGGCATCGAGTCCCACCTGACGCTGCTCCTGCCGACGAGCCGTGGCCGGCCTGGACGCTCTCCGAGCATGCCGTCGTCACGGCGCTCCCGCACGGGACGTCCTGCGGCCGCGAAGCTGGCCCCTTGGCGGGTACCGTCGCTGGCGTTCGGGCCGGACCGGGCCATCGACGTGTTGCTCACCCTCGCCGGTGATCCGCCTAGCGCCGGCGACGTGGTGGGGACATCGGTGTCGGCACTTGCTCGGGTCGCCGAGCTGTCGCTCGACCTTGCCGCCCGCGGCCGGCTGCTACCCGGGATCATCCAGGACGGACACGGCCGACCCACTGCGCGCTGGTTGCCGGCTCCTGACGAGGATGATGTCGAGCGGATCGTCCGTCTGACACGATCGCTGCCGCCGCTTTGCCGTGCCGAATGGCGACCACCACATGATGGGGCTCCCGCGAACTCGGCGGCGGACACCGTCGCGGGCCGCGACGCCGCTGAGCTCATCCGGGAGATGGCCTCGGCGATCATCGATCACGTCGCCCGATCCGCGGTTCGCGACCAAGGCCTCCTGCGCCCGGCACGGGCGCGACGGCGGCGACCGCGCTCGACGAACGAGACATTCGTAGCCGCCCTGACGGCGGAGGACCCGGTGGTCGCCGGGGACGCCGGCGAGATCGCGGTGCTGGCCGAATCGCTGTCGGCATGGCACGCCTCGGGCATCCGGCAGCTGGGGCCTGTTCGAACGACGTTCCGCCTCGTGCCGCCGACCATCGCGGATGACGACGGACCACGGGATGACATCGATACCGATGCGGCGCCTGCCGACATCGCGAAGCCGCCTGCCGACACCTCGCAGTCGTCCTCAGATGCCGCGCGGACGATCTCAGACCCAGACACGGACCGCTGGCGCATCGAGTTCCTGCTCCAGTCTCGCGAGGAACCCAGCTTGCTCGTCCCCGCGGAGCGCATCTGGCGAACGCGCGGGCGCGTGGCCGTCTTGGCTGGCATGGTGGAGGATCCGCGACAGCACCTGCTGACCGACCTGGGGCACGCCAGCCGCCTCTATCCCGAGCTCGAGCAGGCGCTCGATGGTGCGCAGCCCACGGCCCTGGTGACCGATACCGCGGGCGCTCACCACTTCCTCGCCGAGACTGCGCCGCTCCTGGAAGGGGCCGGCTTCGGCGTGCTCGTCCCGCCCTGGTGGCGCTCCCAACGGCCACGGCTCGGCCTGCGCGTACGCGCTCGCACCACGAGCGCGGGAGGCTCGGCGTCCGAGAGTCGCCTGGGACTGCATAGTCTGGCCGACTACCACTACGAGGTCGCGCTCGGGGAGGCCACGCTCTCCGAGGTGGAGCTGCGGCGACTGGCGGAGCTGAAGGTCCCCCTGGTGCGGGTGCGCGGGCAGTGGGTCGAGTTGCGTGCCGACGAGATCGACGCTGCGCTGCGTTCGCTGGAGCGCGGATCCCGTGGTACCCGGGCGACCGTGGCGGAACTGCTCGGGCAGGGACTGGGCCTCCAGTCGTCGGCCGCCGAACTGCCGGTGGTGGACATCATCGCGGATGGCTGGCTCGGGGAGTTGCTGGCGACGGACCGGCACCTGGAGCCGCTCGCAGCACCGGACGGTTTCGACGGCACGCTTCGACCCTACCAGGAGCGTGGACTCAGCTGGCTCGCGTTCATGGACCGCGCCGGCCTGGGTGCCTGCCTG
>JBBSAV010000057.1:0-19050 GCA_038251965.1 Candidatus Limnocylindrales bacterium | reverse complement strand
GTCGAGACCCCGGGTTCATGACCGGTCGATGACCTGAGCCTGCTCTGGCTGCCGGTCGGCTAGCACGACTTCGGTCCATCTGGACCGCCATGGGATGTGCTCTTGGTCATCGGCTCGTGGACGACACCGTTATAGTGTCTTCTAGCAGCCCGCATACCTATGCGCTCGGTCACAAGTCCGGGCGACAGGGCTGAGAGGAAAGGTCAAAGGAGGACCATGAAGACACGTGCAATCGCGCTGACCGCGTCGATCGCCCTTGCGGCGGTGATGGCGGTCCCGGTCGTGGCCCAGGATGAGTCGATGGCTCCAGAGTCGATGGCTCCAGAGTCGATGGCACCCGAGATGGCCGCGCCCGTGCCGTTCCCCGACGACGCCAAGCCCTACGTCGCCATCGTCTCGAAGGGCTTCCAGCACCAGTTCTGGCAGGCCGTGAAGAAGGGCGCCGAGGACGAAGGCGCTGCACTCAACATGGATGTCAACTTCATCGGCCCCGCGAGTGAGTCCGATGTGGCCATCCAGCTCGAGATGCTGCAGGCCGAGTACGACAAGAATCCCGACGCCGTGTGTTTTGCGGCTCTCGACAGCCAGGCTGCCAACGGGCTCCTCGAGCAGATGCAGGCTGACGGCATCCCGGTCATCGCCTTCGACTCCGGTGTCGAGGGTGACATCCCGATCACCACGGCTGCGACCGACAACGTCGCTGCAGCCGCGCTCGCCGCGGACAAGATGGCCGAGCTCATCGGCGGCTCCGGCAAGGTCGGCGTCATCGTCCACGACCAGACCAGCCGAACCGGCATCGACCGCTCCGAAGGTTTCGTCAACCGTATGGCTGAGGCCTATCCCGATATCGAGATCATCGGCCCTCAGTACGGCGGCGGCGATCAGCTCAAGTCCACCGATCTGGCCAAGGCCATGATCACCGCCAACCCCGGCATCAAGGGCTTCTTCGGCGGTAACGAAGGTTCCGCGATCGGCGTCCTGAACGCGGTGAACGAGCTTGATATGGCCGGCAAGATCGTGGTCATCGGCTACGACTCCGGTATCGCCCAGATCAACGCCATCAAGGACGGCACCATGGCCGGCGCGGTCCAGCAGAACCCGATCGGCATCGGCGCCAAGTGCGTCGAGGCCGCGGCGATGGCACTCGAGGGCATGGATGTGCCCCCGATGATCGACACCGGCTTCCTCTGGGCCGATGCCACGACCATCGACAACCCCGACGTCCAGGCCGTCCTCTACGAGTAGGCCTGAGCTCCTGAGCTAGAAGACTGGCGGGACTGCCGCACTTCAAGCGGCAGTCCCGTTCGTCTACTCACGTCCAGCGAGGATTTCCATGCCGGCAGACCTCCTCATCCGCATGCAGGGCATCGACAAGCATTTCCCCGGCGTCCAGGCGCTGCAAGGTGCGCAGTTCGAACTGCGTCCTGGAGAGGTGCACGCACTGGTCGGAGAGAACGGCGCCGGCAAGTCGACGCTGATGAAGGTGCTGACGGGCATCTACCAGCGCGATGCAGGGACCATCGAGGTCGACGGCAAGCGTGTCGAAGTGCCCAACCCGCGCGCCGGGCACGACCTCGGCATCAGCATGATCCACCAGGAGCTCGTGCTGGCTCCGCATCTCACCGTGGCACAGAACATCTACCTTGGTCGGGAGCCCCGCGGTCGCCTCAGTTTCATGGTCGACGACAAGGCCCAGGTGAAGGCGACCGCCGACCTCGTGGCGAGGTTGGGACTCAAGCTGGATCCCAGCGCCAAGGTCATGGACCTGAAGGTCGCGCAACAACAGATGGTCGAGATCGCCAAGGCGCTGTCGATGGACGCCTCCGTGCTCATCATGGACGAGCCGACCGCCGCGCTGACCGACACCGAGATCGAGGAGCTGTTCCGCATCATCCGGTCGCTGAGAGAGCAGGGCAAGGGCATCGTCCACATCTCCCATCGGCTCGATGAGCTGCGCCAGATCTCCGACCGCGTGACCGTCATGCGCGACGGTCAGCATGTCGATACCGTCGAGACCGGGTCGGTCACCATCGACGACATCATCTCGATGATGGTCGGCCGCACCATCTTCGAGGAGTCACCCCATGTCCCCGTGGACGCTGAGGAGCAGCCGGTCGTCCTCGAGGTCAGGAACCTTTCTCGTGGTCGCGCGGTGCAGGACGTCTCCTTCCAGCTGCGTCGTGGCGAGATCCTCGGTCTGTCCGGCCTCGTAGGCGCGGGCCGCACAGAGCTGGCACGACTCATCTTCGGTGCCGACAAGAAGGATGCCGGCGAGATCCTTGTGCACGGCACGCGGGTCGAAGTCAACCACCCTGCCCAGGCCGTCTCCATCGGTGTCTGCTACCTCTCCGAGGACCGCAAGCGGCATGGTCTTGCGCTCGGTCTCGACGTCGAGAACAACGTGGCGCTGGCTTCGTTCAACAACCTGCTGAAGTCGTTCGGCCGCATCGACACCAAGCGGACCGCCAAGGCCGCCGAGCAGCGTGTCGAGGAGCTGGACATCCGTACGCCCAGCATCAAGCAGAAGGCGCGCAACCTGTCCGGCGGGAACCAGCAGAAGGTCGTCATCGCCAAGTGGCTCACGGCTGAGATGGACGTCCTCATCTTCGATGAGCCCACCCGGGGCATCGATGTGGGCGCCAAGCAGGAGATCTACCACCTGCTCAACGAGCTGGCTGCCGAGGGCAAGTCGATCCTCATGATCAGCTCGGAGCTGCCGGAGATCCTGCGCATGAGCCACCGCATCATCGTGATGTGCGAGGGTCGACTGACGGGCGAGCTGACCGCGGCCGAAGCGGACCAGGAAAGGATCATGACGCTCGCGACCCAACGCGAGTCCGTTGCCCAAGCGACGAGTTGACGAGGACACAGATGCAGAGCGCAGCGACACGAGCAGGATCGATTTTCAAGTCTGACGCCGTCCAGAAGTTCCTGGCGCTCGGAGCGCTGGTCATCCTCATCATCTTCTTCACGCTCGCGTCCCCGTACTTCCTGACGTGGAGCAATGCCCAGGGCGTCTTCCTCGCCACGTCTGTCGTCGGCATCCTGGCCATGGGTGTCACGTTCGTCATCATCACCGCCGGCATCGACCTGTCCATCGGTACGGTCATGACCCTCTCGGCAGTGATGACCGGCGTCTTCGTCACCAACCTGGGCCTGCCCTGGGGGATCGGCATCGTGGCCGGCGTGGCCACCGGGACCCTGATGGGTGCCATCAATGGCACGCTCATCGCGCGCTTCAATCTGCCGCCGTTCATCGCCACGCTGGGCATGCTCAACATCGCGCGCGGTCTCGCATTGGTCATCTCCGAGATGCGCCCCATCTACTTCCCCGACCAGCCGGAGTTCAACGAGGCCTTCATGGGCTCCTTCCTGGAGGGCTTCGGTCTCCCGGACCTGCCCAATCTCTTCTTCGTCTTCGTCGCCGTCGCGATCGTGGCCGGCTTCATCCTGAGCAAGACCGTCCTGGGCCGCTACATCTTCGCGATCGGCAGCAACGAGGAAGCCACGCGCCTTTCGGGTGTGCGGGCGATGCGCTACAAGGCCTCTGCCTACGTCCTCTCCGGCATGTTCGCCGGCATCGCCGGCGTGGTCATCGCGGCTCGTCTCAACTCTGCCCAGCCCGCGGTCGGGTTCGGTTACGAGCTTGACGCCATCGCCGCGGCGGTCATCGGCGGCACCTCGCTGGCGGGCGGTGAAGGTTCCATCTTCGGTACCGTCATCGGCGCCTTCATCATCAGCGTGCTGACCAACGGATTGCGCCTGATGGACGTGCCCCAGGAGTGGCAGACCGTCGTCACCGGCTGCATCGTGATCCTGGCGGTCTACCTCGACATCATCAGACGCCGCCGCCAAGGCTGATCGGTCCGCGTTGGGTCGCGGGCGCAGTCGTGTCGACTCCTAGCGCAGCTTGACGGCCGTCCCGTAGGCCAGGATCTCGCTGATGCCCGTGGCGATCATGGAGGTCGTGTAGCGCACGGCGACGATGCCGTCAGCACCCTGCGCGTGCGCTGCCGCGATCATGTTCGCCGTGGCCTCGTCTCGAGTCTCCGTGATGAGCCGGGAGTACTCGGGGACGGCACCGCCGAGGATGTTGCGAAAGCCGGCCACGATGTCGTAGCCGAGGCCGCGCGCGCGGGCGGCGTTGCCGCGGACCACACCGATGGTCTCGGCGATCTCGCGGCCCTCGATGCGGTCAGACGTGGACAGGATCATGTGGTCGCTCCCCGTGTGTCGCTATCCCCCGCCCCGTGATCCGGTTCCGCTACCGTCGGCGGGTGAGTACAGCGTACGACGCCGAGCCGTCCCTGTCGCTGGGACCCGACTACCGCAGACTGTGGTCAGCTTCTGCCGTATCCAACCTGGCGGATGGCATCTTCGTGGTGGCGCTGCCGCTCATCGCGGTGTCGTTGACCACCTCTCCGGCGCTGGTGGCCGGCGTGTCGATCGCGGGTCGTCTGCCGTGGCTGGTGTTCGTACTGTTCGCCGGCGCGCTGGCCGACCGACTGGACCGGCGCGTCACCATGCGCAACGTCCAGATCATGCGCGTGGCGGTCGTGGGCCTGATGGTGGCCCTGGCACTGGCCGGCGGTCTCTCACTTCCGGTCCTGTACCTCACGGCCTTCGTCCTTGGGATCGGCGAGACGCTCTTCGATACCGCGGCCCAGTCGATCATGCCCAACATCGTCCCCAGGGCGCTGCTGGTTCGAGCCAACTCGCGGCTGTACGCGGTGGAGCTGACGATGAACGCCTTCATCGGTCCGCCGCTGGGTGGGTTCCTGGTGGCCATCTCCGTGCCCATCGCGCTCAGTGGCAGCGTCGTTGGCTACGGTCTCGCAGCCATCGGTTTGACGCTCATCGCCGGCTCGTTCAAGCCACTGCGTGAGGGACCACCGCGCTCGATGCTGGGCGAGATCCGAGAGGGCTTCGACTTCCTCTGGCACAACCCTGTGCTGCGCCCCCTGGTCCTCATGCTGGCGGCCTCCAATCTGGCCAACTCCGCGGTCGTCGCCATCTTCGTGCTCTTTGCGGTAGCGCCCGGCCCGATGGGGCTCGATGCGGTGGGCTACGGCCTGCTCATCACCAGCATGGCCGTGGGCGGCATCATCGGCTCGCTCGTCGAGGAGCGGGTCGAAGCGCGGGTCGGCCGCTCCAACGTACTGTTCGGGGTGGTGGTCGTGTCCGGTATCGCCACGCTGATCCCGGCATTGACGGCCAACGTGGTGGCGGTCGCGGCCGGCATGGTGGCGATGGGTGCCTCATTCATGATGTGGAACATCATCACGGTGTCATTACGGCAACGCATCACACCCGACCAGCTGCTGGGCCGGATGAACGCCAGGGATCGCCTCTTCGCTTGGGGGGTGATACCGATCGGCGCATTCCTGGGCGGCCTGCTCGCGGAGTTGTTGAGCCTGCGAGCCGTCTTCGTGGCGGCTGCCGTCACCAGCATGGCCATGCTCTGGTTCCGGCGATATCTCACCGATGCCGACCTGGCCCGCGCGGAGTCGGCTGCGGCGAGCTAGTCGAACGCTGGAGGTTCCCGTGCTACGTTCTGCCCATGGCAACGACACACTTCGGCAGGTTCGACGAGTTGATGTCACAAAGTGAGCTGGCTATGCGACCCATCGCCAGCCGGCTTCGTGAGATCGTGCTTCGGGTCCACCCCGCTGCGGTGGAGGTGGTGCGCTTGGGTGAACGTGCTGCCACCTACGGAGTCGGACCTCGCAAGATGAGTGAGGCCTACTGTTATGTGTCGCCCCAGCGCCGGTGGGTCAACCTGGGGTTCTTCTACGGTGTGCTCCTGGCTGACCCCGAGGGCATCCTGGAGGGGACCGGCGCAAGACTGCGACACGTGAAGGTACGGACGATCGAAGCCGCTGATGCAGCGGCCATCACGGCGATGCTGGAAGCTGCGCTGGCCGAGCGCGGCTGTGCCCTGGGGTGCTGACTGGGGGCGTGGTTCGCTCCAGTGCGGTGCCGTTGGGCAACAGACCCTCGGTACTCGCGGGGCTGACCCAAGTACGGGTTGTTGCAGAGCAGTGCGGACGCCACCATGCGACCCAACACCTCGATAGACCTCATCACACGTGACTTCATCGATCGGGGTGTCCTCGGCCGACCAGTGGCGCCGAGCACCCGAGCACCCGAGCACCCGTCCAGCAGCCCACTGAACGCGAAGTAAGGAACGTAGATGGCGTCCATGGCAGTCAACGAGCTCGGCCCGATGCTCACCGCGAGTGAGGTCGCTGAGCTTCTCCACCTGCATGTCAATACGGTCAAGCGACTCGGGGACCGTGGTGAGTTGCCCTTCTATCGTGTCTGCAAGAGGGGCGACCGCCGCTTCCGCCTTGAGGACGTGATGGCCTTCCTGGCAAGGAACCGCTAGCGCATCGGATCAGGGCTTGGCCCTGGTCGAACCGAACGCCTGCCCCAACGCCGCCGGAACACCCACGACCGGCGGCGTCGGTCTGTCCGCCTGGCTCCAGATCCCGCTGATCAGATCGCGCAGGCGCACCTTGCAGCAGATGCAACATCTCGACCAGTAGTCACCCCGAAGCCGGCCTGCCTTGCCGGTTCCTTGCACCCGGTGACCAGGATCGTCAGTCCATTGCAGCTGCTGCAAAGAACAGGCAAGTTCCCGGACCGGCTGGTCGAGATGTTGCATCTGCTGCAAGTCCGGTCGGGCTGCGCGCGTGACAGCCGTCGCTCAGCTGCAGGATCGCTGCATCGCTCATCAGCCCTCGGTCGCGGCGCGCGCTTGGCCGACCCAGTCGTCACGTCGGATGCGATCGGCGGCGATGTTGATCTGCGGTGCGATGCGCTCGATGTCGGCGTCGCTCCAGGCAGCGATCTGTGCCAGCGTGGTCACCCCCAGATCCCCAAGTCGTTCGGCGCTTAGTGCGCCGAGGCCCTTGAGTGTGGTGAGGTCATCGGCGTGGCCTGCCGCGCTTGCGGCAGCCTTGGCCACGCCTGGCTCAGCTCCACCTGTCTTGACCGCGCCATCCTCGCCCGCGACTGGGGCGGCAGCGGCTGCCTCACTCGCTCCCGCGCTCGCGGTCGAGACGGCTTCCGCGGCCGGCGCGGCTGGCTTGGCCTTCGGCGGCGCCTTGGCCTTCGGCGGCGCCTTGGCGTCCCTCACCTCCAGATCGACCTCCCCATGTTCCCCGCGCTTGCGCCTGGTCCACGCCGCCGCTCCCGCCGCGCTCGCGGCGGCTGCGACAGCGGCGATCGCTGCGCCGATCTTCGCCTTCATCCTGCCCTCCTCATGTGCCCGGCTCGTGCTGTCCCCAGCGCTCCTTGTGGACGACCTCGTCGTAGCTCTTGCGGCCACCGGACTGCGACGGCCGGGTCAGGTCGTCGGGGTCGGCCGGCCGGCCCAGCGCGATGATGTACTGGCACTGCTTGTCCGCCGGCAGCCCCAGCACGTCCGCTGCCAGGTCGAAGTCATTGACCGTGATGGGGCAGGAGCCGATGCCGATTGCCCAAGCCGCAAGCGTGATGTTCTGGGCTGCCCGGCCCAGGTCCCAGAGCACCGATCGCGCATGGTCGGGCGCGGGGGCATCGACGATGAGCGCGATGGCAGCACCAGCGTAGGGCAGGTGCTTGGCATAGATCGTCACGCCCGAGAGACGCTTGAGCGAATCGGGGTCGCGGATGGTCACGAAGTCCCAGCGTTGGGTGTTCTTCGATGAACCGGTCTTGCGTGCCGCATCGGCGATGGCGCGGATCTCTTCCTCGGTCAACGGTTGTGGCTTGTAGGCTCGGACGACCCGAAGCGTCCGGATGGCCTTGATGGTGTCCATGGCACGAGTCTATCTGGCGGCGGCGTCGTAGACTGCGCCGATGTCGACGCAACATGGTTTTCCTGCTGTCATCGAGGTCGTGGTCGAGATCCCGGCCGGGAGTCGCAACAAGTACGAGTACGACGAAGAGGCCAAGGTCATCCGGCTCGACCGGGTGCTGTCTTCTGCGGTCTACTACAACTTCGACTACGGCTTCATCGAGGGCACGCGCGCCGACGATGGCGACCACACCGACGCCATGTTGCTGATCGACGAGGAGACGTTCCCCGGTTGCCACGTGTGGGCGCGCCCGGTGGGGGTGCTGCAGATGGCCGACGAGAAGGGTGTCGACTACAAGGTGTTGTGCGTGGCCCTGGCCGACCCCATGTACGCGCACCTTGAGGCGTTGCGTCAGGTCTCGCCGCACAAACTGCTGGAGATCGAGCAGTTCTTCAACACATACAAGAACCTTGAGGACAAGTCGGTCCAGATCGACGGCTGGGCCGGAGTGGCGGAGACGCTGGAGATCCTGCGCACCGATCGGGAACGCTGGCTGGCCGAGCAGAAGTCTGCGGTGGCTGGAGAGGCGTAGGCATGGCCGCACGCTTCGAGTTGATCGACATCGGAGGGTGCGAGGTCAAGGTCACCAACCCCGACAAGGTCTACTGGCCCGGACCGGGTCACACCAAGCTGGACCTGGTGCGCTACTACCTTGCGGTGGCCGACGGAGCCCTGCGGGGCGCGGGTGGACGACCTATGGCGCTCAAGCGCTTCGTCGAGGGCGCCGCTGGTGATTTCTTCTTCCAGAAGCGCGCGCCGACCAAGCGGCCCGACTGGATCGACACCGTCTGGCTGGCATTCCCATCAGGTCGCACGGCTGAGGAGGTGGTGCTGCGCGACGCCGCTTCCCTGGCCTGGGTCGCCAACCTTGGCTGCCTGGATCTCAATCCGCATCCAGTGCGCGCGGAAGACCTTGACCATCCCGATGAGCTGCGGGTCGACCTGGATCCGGTCCCCGGGGTGCCCTGGGCGGACGTGCGTGAGGTGGCCATGGTGACGCGGGAGGCGTTGACCGCGGTCGGCCTGGTGGGCTGGCCCAAGACCTCGGGCTCTCGCGGCATCCACATCAACGTTCGCATCGAGCCTCGCTGGACCTTCCCGGAGGTGCGGCGCGCGGCGCTGGCGCTGGCCCGCGACGTGGAAGCCCGGGCGCCGTCGATCGCCACCAGCAAGTGGTGGAAGGAGGAGCGCCACGGCGTCTTCCTCGACTACAACCAGAATGCCAAGGACCGCACTGTGGCCTCGGCCTACTCGGTGCGTCCGGTGCCCGATGCGCGCGTGTCGATGCCGCTGACCTGGGACGAGGTGCCCGACGTGGTCGCCGAGGAGTTCACGCTGGCTACGGTGCCGGCACTGTTCGGGGCACACGGCGATCGACATGCCGGCATCGACGAGTCGGTCGGGTCACTCGAGGGCTTGCTGGAGCTGTCTGCTCGGCACGAGGCAGAGGGCATGGGCGATGCGCCCTGGCCACCGAACTATCGCAAAGGGGCGGACGAGCCGCCGCGCGCGCCGCCCTCGAAGCGTCGCCGCAGCAGCAAGCCGCTCATCGAGATCGCTCGAGCGCTGCAGAAGTCAGATGCGCTCGCCGGCCTGGAGCGCTGGCAGGCACGCCACCCCGATGCAGCGGCACACCTGGAGCCGGCGGACGTGTTGGTGGACGCCATGCGCGGCCGCTCCACCACCTGGACGCGGATCCGGATCAACCTGGAGCACGTGCCGGAGGCCCAACGTCCGCCGCAGGAGCCGCTCGACCCCGACGAGGACCCCTGGGCGGGGTATCGGGGGGTTCCGACCCGGTAGGATCGGCCGCGTGGCCAGCTCAGTCGGCGGTGCGGCTCGGTCAGTCGGCGACGGCTGGCTCGGTGCCCACGACGTGCAGGACCGTCCGCCATGTCGCAGCCACCACGCCGATGACCGGGACCACCAGGAACATGCCCAGGATGCCTGCCACCGCCGAGCCGGCCGGGATCGCCAACAGCACGATGGCGGGGTGGATGTTGTTGGTGCGCCCGTAGACGAGCGACGCCACGACGTTGCCCTGCACCAGGTTGAAGACGATGGTCCAGATGGCCATGATCACGATATCGATCGGCTCGCCATTCGCGACCGCGATCAGGAAGGCCAACCCGGTGGTGATGGCACCACCGATGAAGGGGATGAAGCCACCGAAGAAGGACAGCACGAACACCGGCAGTGCCAGTGGCAGGCCCAGCGCCACCATGATGACCCACTGGCTGGCGGCGCCCACGAACGAGATGGCGGCGGTGCCGACCATATAGCCGCCCAATAGCTCGAAAGGCGCGAGAGCCGGCCTCGGTCAACTCCTGGTTCGCATCGCTCCGGGTGTGGCCCATGATCCGTGTCCACAAGCGCGTGCCGTCGCGCAGGAAGTAGTACGCCAACAGCACGCTCAACAGCCCGATAGCGCCGATCGCGGCGAGGTTATCGATCAGGGAGCGCACGATATCCACCAGGACGTCGGTGTTCCATCCTCACGGCATCGTGGGCTAGTCCCAGGTGCCCGCCAGCGTCCTGGTCGACCGAGCCGGCGCCTTGCATCACGGTCTGGCCCACGACCACCACGTCGTCCACCAGGTTGACCAACGCCAGCACCAACACCGCCACGATAGCGGCGGTGGCGCCGCCGACCGCGACCGCCGTGGCCATGGCGTGCGACTGACCGTGCCTCACCAGGAACCGCACCAGTGGCTGCAGGGTCGCGGCCATGATCAGGGTCAGGATGGCCGGGATGACCACCAACGGCACCGACAGCAGGATCAGGACGACCACGGATCCCAGCGCGAACGCCAGCAGTGCCCGCCAGCTCCACTGCGCTGCCCGATCGAGCCATGCCGGTCCCAATCCGGGCAGTTCCGGTGCCGGATGGGGCTCGACGATCGAGATGGCCGCCCGTGCCACGGTGATGACCACGGCCGCGACTGGGACCGCCGCGAAGAGGCCCACCACTCCGCCAGCACGGTGGTTCCACACAGGTAGCCGCCCACCCGCGCAAGTGCGTCGTCGCCGGCCGTGGTGATCAGCTCGCGCTTCTCCTCGCCCAGACCCTGGAAGGACCACAGCCAGGCCCTGTCGCCATCACGCAGGAAGAAGAACACCAGGAATGTGGCCAGGATCACGATGGTCACGCCGCTCACCGTCGAGCTGACGATCGAACTCACCAGCCCGCCGCCGATCCGGCCACTGGCACCGACGAGGTCCGAGGCTGCCCAGCTGGCCCAGGCCGGAAGCTCCACGTCGGCCACGCCCGAGCGCAACGCGCTGATGCCGTTCTGCAGCCGGCCGGCGAGATCGACCATGTGCGGCAGAAGCGCAAGTGCCAGCAACAGCAGGAGCCCGATGCCGACCAGGACCGCGGTGGCCCAGACGATGCCGGCTGCGACATTCCTCGTCCGGCCTCCGTGGCGCAGCCGCAGGACCGATGGCGCGAGGACCGCGGAGATGACGACGGCTGCCGCGATCGAAGCGGTGACGACCCACAGCAGCGAGCCGATCAGCCACAGGACGACCACGAACGCGACCACCACGATGATGCGACAGCTGATCGCGGCGAGGTTGTCGAGCCAGTCGGGGACGAGGGCCACGCTGGGATGCCTCGGTCCCGCAACCTCGACCTCGAGCTCGGCCTCGCCCGCTGTCACATCGGCCCTGTGCTGCTCTCCCACTGGCGGCGGACCGGCGCGGCGCCGGTCCGCGGTCAGTCGGGAATCCAGTCGAACGTGTCTGGATGCGGGCCGACGCGCCCGGCCTCGCCGTGGTCGAGCGTCGCCAACGCTGACAGATCGGCGGTCGTCAACTCGAACGTGAAGATGTCCAGGTTCTCGCGCATCCGGCTCGCGGACATCGTCTTGGGGAACACGACGTCACCCCGTCCGATGTGCCAGTGCAGCACCACCTGGGATGGCGTACGACCAAGGCGGCCCGCGATCTCCACGACGACCGGGTCCGCCAGGATCGCTCCCTGCGCCAGCGGCGACCATGCCTCGGTGATGATGCCGTGTGCTGCCCCGTAGGCTCGAACCTCATCGTTGGGCAGGTACGGATGCACCTCGATCTGGTTGACCGCCGGAGGCGTCGCGATCTGCGCGGCCAGTCGCTGCAGGTGTGCGATTTGGAAATTGGAAACGCCGATGGCGCGGGAGCGCCCATCACGCAGGAACTCTTCCATGACCTTCCAGGTGGCTACGAAGTCGCCGTCGAAACGGGTCGGCAATGGCCAGTGGATCAGGAACAGATCGACGTAGTCAAGGCCGAGCTCGGACAGCGTGCCCTCGAACGCCCGTCGCGCGTCGTCCGGACGGTGCCAGGCGTTGTTCAGCTTGCTGGTCACGAAGACCTGGTCGCGTGGTAGCCCGCACGAGCGGATGGCCTCACCGACGCCACGTTCGTTGCGATACATCTGCGCGGTGTCGATGTGGCGATAACCCGCGTCGATCGCGGCGGTCACGACACTGGCAGTGTCGTCGGGTGGCACCAGGTAGGTCCCGAACCCGAGCTGTGGGATGGCAGTGCCACCCGTGAGGGTGAGTGAGGGTACAGCGGTCATGGGGCCAGCATACCCAGCGAGCGGGTCCATGTGTCCACGGGCACGGTTCGACGGGCTCTTCGTCGGGTTCTTCGAGGCCGAGATCGCCGCACGCCGAGCGATGACCGCACCCGTCGGTGCACGAAGAACGACCCCCGGGGATTCCCAGGGGTCGTCGTTGCTGCCGTTGGGAGGTGGGGCGGTCTAGCCCTCGACGCCCCTTCGCTTGAAGTGGCGTCGGCCCACGAACATGGCCAGGAAGATGAGCAGATAGCTCGCGAACACGAGGATGCTTGCTGCGAGGGAACCCTCTTCGCCCTTGATGGCCTCCTCGAACCCGACGTCGAGCGCCTCGAAGCCGGCGGCGAAGGTGATGATGCCCAGACCAGCCAGCACACCCAGCAGGCCCATGACGATGCCGAAGGCGCGGCCCCAGTTGCGATGGCCGAAGATGCCGATGGCGCCGACGACCTGGATGATGCCGAGGATCAGCGCGATGCCACCGACGGCCACGATCTGATCATCCGCCTGCCTCGCCAGATCCATCGCTTCAGCGCTGAGCGTGGTGTTACCGATCAGGTCGGTGACGCTATTGGCCCAGAGGACGAGCGCCCCAAGGACACCCAGGACGACGCCCCAGGTGAGCATCACCCAGCCTGCGAGGATCGCGAGGAAGGAACGGCCATACCGGGGGCCATCCCCCTCCCACGCCTGCGCCTGGCCCGGCCACGGTTCCTGACCCGGTTGAGCGTAGGCATAGGGCTGGGGCGCCTGCGGGTAGCCACCTTGCTGGTACTGCTGCTGGCCGTATGCCGACTGGTCGTAGTAGCCCGGTTGCTGGCCGTACACCGCTGGGTCGTAGTACTGCGGCTGCTGGTACTGCGGCGGATAACCTGGCTGTTGGCCATAGGCGGCCGGATCGTAGTACTGCGGCTGCTGGGATTGCGGCTGCTGGGATTGCGGCTGCTGAGATTGCGGCTGCTGGTACTGCGGCTGCTGGCCGTACGCCGACTGGTCGTAGTAGCCCGGCTGCGGTTGCTGGTACTGCGGTGGCTGCTGATATTGCTGCGGCTGTTGCGGCTGCTGATACTGCTGGCCGGGGTCGGGCGCGGTCACCTGCTGCTCACTGTAGGTAGCCGACTGCGGCTCGGGGGCCGCGTAGGCTTGGGTGTCAGCCGGCGCCGGCTGCTGCGCCGGTTGCGCCGGTTGCTGGTATGCGGTATCTGCCGACCAGGCCGCATATTCGGCGGAGGTGTCCCCGCCTCCACCGGCCCCTTGTGGCTGATCCTGCCCCGGCGCCTGATTCCAGGCTGATGTGTCGCCGCCGCCGGAATCTGCCGGTGGCTGCGCGCCGGTCGCGCCATCGCGCGGTGTGTTCTGGTCCATGAGCTCCTCCCTGAATAGGCACGCGCAAGTGTACCCGCCTCGAGACCATTAACGAATAGTCACAACCTCACTCATCCGCAAAGATGTGGCGTATTTCGAATGGGACGGTCGTCTCCAACTGCTGGTAGCGGCAGTCGGCGGCAGCCTTGTCGGGCCGCCAGCGTCGAAAGGTGGTGGCATGGCGGAAGCGGTCGCCCTGCAGGTGATCGTAGGCGACCTCCACCACGCGTTCCGGGCGGAGGGGCTCCCACGAGAGGTCCCGGCCGCGGTTCCAGCGCGATGTGGCACCGGGCATGCGCCGGTCGGGCTCCGCCGCAGCCCAGTCAGCCCAGGCCCGCCACGGGTGGTGGTCGAGGGCGTTCGTGCGCAACGGCTCCAGCTCTGTGGCCAGCTCGGCGCGGCGATCCCACTTGAACGATGCCGTGACACCGACGTGGTGCAGCACGTCCGCATCGTCATACAGGCCCAGGACCAGTGAGCCCACATGCGTACTCACACCGTTCTTGTGCCAGCGGAAGCCCGCGACCACGCAGTCGGCCGTGCGCGCGTGCTTGATCTTGAGCATCCGCCGCTTGCCGGGTGTGTAAGGTGCGGAGGCGTCCTTGGCCATGACGCCGTCGAGTCCGGCACCTTCGAAGCGGTCGAACCAGTCGGCAGCCTGTATTCGGTCTCGTGTGACCGGCGTCAGATGGACCGGCGGCCGAGTGCCGGCCAGGGCGATCTCAAGGCGGAGCCTGCGGTCCTCCTGCGCGGTCTCGAGGAGCGAGTCGTCATCGATCGCCAACAGGTCCCAGGCAACGTAGGAGGCCGGTGTCTCCGTCGCCAGCATGGCCACACGCGATGCGGCGGGATGGATGCGCAGGAGCAGCGCGTCGAAGTCCAGCGCTCCGTCACGCGCGATGACGATCTCACCATCGACCACGCAGCGTGGCGGCAGGTTCGCGCGTAACGGTTCGGCAAGCTCCGGGAAGTAGCGGTCGAGCGGCTTACGGTCCCGACTCTGGATGAGCAGCTCGTCGCCGTCGCGAAAAACCAGTGCGCGGAAGCCATCCCACTTGGGTTCGTAGAGCCAGCCATCGCCGCTCGGCAGCTCGGCGACAGCCTTGGCGAGCATGGGCTCGATGGGCGGCTCGACGGGGAACGGCATGGCCGCACGATACTCCCTCGAGGAGGGCCTCACAACGCTGCGTGGTAGCCTCGACGATGTGTCTGCTCCTACCTTCCGAGGCGATCCGTACCGCGTCCTCGACGTGCGCCACGACGCGTCTGGCGACGAGATCAAACGACGCTGGCGAGAGCTCGCCCGGGAGCATCATCCCGATCGCGCAGGAGCCGATGGTGATGAGCGCCAGCGCCTGACCACGCGGATGGCTCGGATCAACGCGGCCTATGATGTGCTGCGAGATCCACTACGGCGAGCTCGCTACGATGCCACGCCCCATGCTCGCCGCGAGCGCTATGCCGAAGGTCCAGCTCCTGGCGACTACACGGTCGGCCCCCCACCGCCCCCACCGTCGCCGGCGGTCACCGCGCGTTTCGACACGTCAGCGTCATTCCAGCCGTTGGGTAGCGCCGCGAGGGCGCGCGACCGTTCCCGGCGGCACACCACCCTGGCGGGCCAGCCCCCGCGGGAGTGGCGCCGCTACCGCCGCGGTCCGGACCTGCGTGCCAGCGCCCCCAATGGCCCCGTGAATCGACGAACGGATCATTCGAGCATCCGACTACCCAGCCTGGACGAGGCTCGTGCCACCGTCCTGGGCTTCGGCCGCTTCCACGGCCAGACGCTCGGCGCTGTGGCCGATACGGAGCCGACCTACATCGACTGGATCGCCTCGACCATCACCCGCGATCGCGACCTGGTCATGCGAGCCCGGGTCATCGCTGGCGACCTTGATGCGCGAGGGGTCCAGCGTCGGCCGCGTGCCGCCGAGGCGTAGACAGGGTGCACGCGGCGAAGCGTGGACGACGGGCCCTGTCAATCCGGAATGGGGGCCCAGACCGGGAAGCGGGGCCTAGGTCGGGAAGCGGGAGAGGCACCACGGACGCCGAACATCCGGCCCTGAATCGATCGAGTCGCCCGGCCTGTCCGCTGGCCTGACGACTCGAAGTCTGCCGAGATAGATAGATGACCTCGCCGTCGATCCCACCACTGGCGAGACCCGGAGCCAGCCGGTTTACCTGTTACTCGACTCGTGACCCGGAGACGGCGATCCAGTTTCCGTGTGGCGCAAGACATTTTCGATGCACGGTGTCGATAGCACCACCACGTTGACCTTATCGGATCGCGGTTCGTCCCGAGCCCGGTAGTCGACGCCTTCAGGGCCCGTGCCAGCGTCTAGGACGACGGCAAGGCCGACGATAGGGCCATTCGGCCCCTGCCGGCAATGGCAACTTCCTCAGATGGGCCTATGACCATCGGACCCGCCTGGTCTGCCGGGGCGGAGTCACTTGCTCGCGCGATGTGTGATACCGAGGTCAGCCGTCACCGAGTTCAGGGCCGTCGCTACAGCGCCCGTTCCAGGATCGCCGTGAGCTCCGGGTCGGTCAGCTCGATGGGATTGGTGCGCATGGAGCTACCGGGTGAGTCGGCCACGATGACCGGGATATGCGCCGCGGTCATCTCGAACGCCGACAGTGGCGGCACGTCCAGCGCGTCGACCCATTCGTGCAGGACATCGACGAGCCCGACGCGCGCGGTCTGGTCACTGCTGCTGTGCGGCAGGCGCGCCAGGATACGACCCGCCTGGGCATACTTGGGCAATGCTGGCGAGCTTGGATCTCGCGCTGCCAGCGCAGTGACATTGGCCTCGGTGACTTGCCACAAGACGGCCCCGCAGGCCATGCCGTGAGGGATCGGCAGCTGCGCTCCAAGGGGGCTGGCGAAGCCGTGGACCGCGCCGAGACCGGCATTGGCGAGACAGATGCCTGAGAGCAACGCCGCGTACGCCATGTGGCTGCGCGCCACAGGAGAGGTGCTGCCGCCGGGGTCGCTGAACCAGGGCAGCAGCCCTTCACGAGCGGCGACCAGGCCGTCGCGCGCGAGCGCATCGGTGAGCGGCGTGGCCTTCTGCGAGGTGAACGATTCCAGCAGCTGGGTCAGCGCATCAAGGCCATTGGAGGCGATCAGCGCGGGCGGCGCGCTCGCCAGCAGGTCGGGATCGACCACCGCATCCCGTGGCACCATCGATTCGTCACGGAACGAGCGCTTGTAGCCCTTGGGCCCACGCTCGCTGATGACGGCGTTGCGTGTCGCCTCGGACCCGGTTCCCGCGGTCGTGGGCACGGCGACCACGGGCACGGCCGGACCGGGGTAGGGGAGTCCGCGCCCGACACCCTCAAGGTGGTCCATCAACTCCGTGTCCGTACGCAGCAGGCCGGCGATGGCTTTGGCGGTGTCCAGCACGGCGCCGCCACCGACCGCCAGGACCACATCGACCTTCTCACCGCGGAAGCGAGCTACCGGCTCCTCGACGTCACGGAGGCTTGGCTCGCCGGTGACTGCCGTGGAGCCGACGAGCGTGACCCCGGCCGCCGCCAGTCCGGCCTCGAGCTGCGCGCGCCGGGGCGAGGCGCTGAAGGAGTGGCCGCCGGTGACGAGCAGGGCGCGAGAGCCGTGGCCCGCCACGATGGCCGGCACCTGGGAGAAGACGCCGGCCCCGAAGGTGATGCGCGGCAAGCGGCCGAGCGCGAACGCGGGGACGGCCTCGACCATCATGGCGCCTTCTGGGTGTCGACGTAGATGCCCGTGTAGAGGTCGCTTTGGCGCTCCCTGGACATCAGCTCGGGTGCCATCTCCTTGAACGCCTGATAGTGAGCGGTGGCCCGGTGGGCATCGCGGGCGGCCTCGTCCAGGTAGCACTCCCACAGCATGAACTCGGTGGGGTCGTCGTTGGACTGCGCAACGTCGAATCGCAAGCAGCCCGGCTCGGCGATCGACCCAAGGTAGTTGGCCTTGATCATGGCCTTGAAGTCATCGACCTTGTCAGGCTTGATGTAGACGTGGACTGCCGCGATGAACATCGATCGACCTCCTGTGGCGCGGGGTTGGTTGACGCTGCGCTCGATGTTGGCGCTAGTGCGCGTCCCCCGGCTGACCATAGTAGGCACCGGGGCCATGCTTGCGGTCGAAATGTCGCCGCAGGAGCGCCTCCTGGATGTCCGGCGCCTTGGGGTTGATGGCGAGCGTGCGCACCGCCATAGCCGCGACCGCCTCCAGCGCGATGGCGTTGACCACCGCGGCGTCGGCATCCACACCCCAGGTGAAGGGGCCGTGTGAGCGCACCAGCACGGCCGACATGCGCAACGCGTCGGTGCAGCCGTCGATGGTCTCGATGATGACGTTGCCGGTCTCCAGCTCGTAGGCGCCGGCGATCTCCTCCTCGGTCATCAGACGTGAGGTGGGCACGGCGCCGCGGAAGTGGTCGGCATGGGTGGTCCCGAGGGCGGGGATGTCTTGGCCGGCCTGTGCGAAGGCGGCCGCGAACGAGCTGTGGGTGTGGACCACGCCACCCAGCTGCGGATATGCCTGATAGAGACGCAGGTGCGTGGGGGTGTCGCTGGACGGACGCATCGCGCCCTCAAGCACACGACCGTCCTTGAGTGAGACGACCACGAGATCCTCCGGCTGGACCTTGTCGCAGGCCACGCCGCTGGGTTTGATGACGAGTGCATTGGCCTCACGGTCCACGCCGCTGGCGTTGCCGAAGGAGAGGGTCACCAAACCGGCCCGTGTGAGGTCCGCGTTAGCCCTCGCGACCTGTTCCCGAAGTGCCATGTCGATCATGCGGGCAGGATAGCAGTTTGACCTTAGGCATACGTTTGCATACACTCGATTGCGTGCCCGTGTGATCGTTCGCTCGGGGCTTGTGCAGGAGGCGACACGACGATGGCATTCGATGGGCTGCGGATCTGGTTCCTCACCGGTAGCCAGGAACTCTATGGTGAGGTCATCCTGGCCAAGGTGCTGGAGCAATCGAAGGAGATGGTGGCGGGCCTTTCAGCCGTGGCTGACATCCCTGTGCAGATCGTCCACAAACCGACCGTCACCACGCCTGATGCCATCCGCCGGGCCTGTCTGGAGGCCTCTGCCGACGATGCCTGTATCGGGGTCATCGGCTGGATGCACACCTTCAGCCCGGCCAAGATGTGGATCGCCGGACTGCAGGCACTCTCGAAGCCCTTCCTGCACCTCCACACCCAGTACGGTGCCGACCTGCCCTACCGCGACATCGACATGGACTTCATGAACCTCAACCAGTCGGCCCACGGGGACCG
>JBBSAV010000056.1:0-19412 GCA_038251965.1 Candidatus Limnocylindrales bacterium | reverse complement strand
TCGCCGCGACCCCCAGAAGGCGCGGCTGGTCATGTCAGACGGGGCCAGCAGGCCGTAGAGGCGCTGACGCAGCTCGTCCTCGTCGAGATCTCGAACGATGGTGCCGCCCTGCGCAAGGCTGATGCTGCCACTCTCCTCGCTGACGACGAGGGCTAACGCGTCGGTCTGCTCGGTCACCCCGAGGGCCGCTCGGTGACGCGTGCCGTACTGCTCGAGGGACGCCTCGCGCTCGGCCAACGGCAGCATCACCCCGGCCGCCACGATCTCATCGCCGCGGACGATGACGGCGCCATCGTGGAGTGGGTAGCCTGGCGCAAAGAGCGAGGACAGCAACTCCGCGGAGAGGTCGGCGTTCATCATCACGCCAGCTTCGGCCATGTCGCCGAGGCCCGTGTCCCGCTCGATCACGATCAAGGCGCCGGTGCGCCGACGCGACAGCTTGGCCGCGGCGGTTGCCAGCAGTGCCGCGATGCGTTGGTGGCCACCCGTGTCAGACGCGCCCAGCCAGCCCCATGAGCCTACGCGTCCGAGCCGATCGAGCCCGCGTCGCAGCTCCGGCTGGAAGACGACCACGACGGCCAGCAGTCCGACCACGGCACCGGCCTGGAGGATGCCCGAGAGGAGCCGCAGCTCCAGCGACTGGGCGATGACATACACCGCGTAGACGATGGTGGCGCCGATGGCCAATCGAACCGCGCGCGTACCCTGGATGAGCCGCAGTACCAAGTAGATGATGACCGCGGTCAGAAAGACGTCCAGGAGCGCGCGCGGGTCGACCTTCAGGTCCGTGGCAAGGTCGCTCAAGAGGTCCATCGACGCCTGAGCCTACCACCGCCACCGAGGCCCGGCGGTCATCATGGCCGTGAGGAGGCGAGACGCTCGAGCTCGGGACCGAGCGACCGGAAATCGCGCGCCAGGGCATGCAGGGCGGCGCGCCGCCGCGGGTCGTCGTCGATGTCCAGCCGACGTTCGATCAGCAGCGCTCGTTGCTCAGCGTGCTCGGCCCAGCCCTTGCGCAGGTAGAGCATCGCCAGGGTGAAGTGGACGTCGATGTTGCCGCAGCGCGCTTCCAATGCCCGCAGGCAGGCGTCGATGGCCGCATCGAGCTCGTTGATGGCAGCGAAACCGTTGGCCGCGGTGAGGTAGGCCGCCACGGCGATGTCCAGGTCCCCTGCAGCGCGGGCAGCAGCACCGTTGCTGACATGGCCCTCCAACTCCAGCGACCCAGCGTCGACTGCCGCTGCGCGACGGCGGCCGGCGCGTTCCATGGCCTCCAGTTCGGCGGCGCGCATGCGCAAGGCGCCAGCCTCCAGCTCCTTCCCCCCTGCTTCCAACGCGGCCACCTTGCCGCGCATGGCGTCGAGATCGGAAGGCGCGCGCGCAAGGGCCTGGTCGAAGGCTTCGAGTGCCTCCCTGGGCTGACGCATCTGCAGATAGACGTTGCCGATGGAGACGAACGGCAAGGGCCGGTCGGGGGCCAGCGCACCCGCTTCCTCGTAGTGACCGACGGCTTCACGCGGGCGTCCCCTGACCACCGCGAGATGACCACGCCGCAGCGCGTCCTTATAGCGCGTGGAGACCGGGTCACTCATCGGCACTAACCATCAGGCAACACCACACCCAGGGTCGATGCCCTGAAGGTCCCACGCTGTGGACGGGTATGGTCCAGGGTGGTCAGGAACCGTGGCAGGTTTCTCGGGGTCGCCGAACGACCCCGGCCGCGGGTGACTCGCGCGACGGCGAGCTGGCGCGCTAGCGCTTGGTGAACTGCGGCGCCTTGCGGGCCCGCTTGAGACCGTACTTCTTGCGCTCCTTCATGCGCGGGTCGCGCGAGAGGAGCCCGGCCTGGCGGAGCGGCCGTCGGGCACCCTCAGGATCCGACTGCAGTAGCGCACGAGCGATGCCGTGACGGATGGCACCAGCCTGACCATGATGGCCACCGCCCTGCACCTTGATCGTGGCGTTGTAGCGACCCTCGGTACCGGTGACGCGGAACGGCATCATGATGTCGTTGAGGTCGACCGCGTTGCCGAAGTGCTCTTCCAGGCTGCGGCCGTTGACGACGACCTCACCCTCGCCGGTGAGCAGCCGGACGCGAGCGGTGGCCGTCTTGCGGCGGCCGGTACCCTCGTGGAAGCTGGCCTGGTTCATGAGTTCGCGCCTCCTGCCGGAGCGGGGACCGGCTGCTGTGCCTCGTGCGGATGATCCTTGCCGGCGTACACCTTGAGCTTGCGCAGCTGCTGGGTGCCGAGCTTGGTGTGCGGAACCATACCCTTGATGGCACGTCGCACGACCTCCTCCGGCCGTCGTGCCAGCAGATGGTCCAGCTTCTCCTCGCGGAAGCCTCCGGGATAGCCGCTGTGGCGGTAGTAACGTTTGGAGTCCAGCTTGTTGCCAGTGACCCTGATCTTCTCGGCGTTGATCACGATGACATGATCGCCGGTATCGATATGGGTCGCGTAGCTGGGCTTGTGCTTCCCCGTCAGCAGTCGCGCCACACGCGTGGCGAGACGGCCGAGCGTCTGACCGTCGGCATCGACGACCAGCCACTGGCGCTCGATCTCACTTGCCTTTGGCGTGTAGGTCCTGCTCATGGCCCCTGTCGTACTTCCTTGTCGTTCATCTTGCTTAGCGGTCCCATCGTCACCCGCTGCAGGCAAAGCCCCTGCGCCGGAACGATGGCCCCGTCGAAGGCTCGGCCCGGCGACTCAAGCTGCCTGACCAGATCCTCCGCGGTGGCACGTCCCATCCCGATACGGATGAGCGCGGCCACGATGCTGCGCACCATCTTGCGAAGGAAGGCGTCACCGGTCACGTCGATAGTGACCAGGTGTCCCCGCCTGCGCAGGCGGACCTCGTACAAGGTCCGGGTGGCAGTGTTCTGAACGCGCCCGAAGGCCGAGAAGTCATGCCGACCCAGCAGATGGCTGGCAGCGTCCTGCATGGCCTCGACATCGAGGCGTTCATCGAGCTCGTAGACGTAGCGGTTGCGCAGCACGCTGCGCGGCCCCGTCCAGATGCTGTAGCGATAGGTCCTCCGCGTCGCGGCGCGACGTGGATCGAAATCAAGCGCTACCCGGGTCAGCGGACCGATCGCGACGTCCCGGGGCAGGAGTGCCCCGATGGCCGGACCGAGCTGCCTGGTGGTCATGCTGCCGGTGAAGGTGAATGCGATCACCTGCCCGGTGGCATGCACTCCGGCGTCCGTCCGACCGGCCGATTTGACCTGGATGCGGGGTCCACCAGCGAGGTGGGCCAAAGCGCGTTCCAGCTCTCCCTGGACGGTCCGACGTCCAGGCTGGGCCTGGAAACCGGCGAACTCAGTGCCGTCATATTGGACCCGAGCGCGATACCGCACGGGGCCGCCCTCTCGGGCGTGCTTCATCTTGTCCGTCCTGCCGTGACGCTTGCGCGTCTGGCCTGGCGGGTTGGCTAGATCAGCTCGAGCTGGACCATGGGAGCGTTGTCGCCGGCGCGAGGGCCAAGCTTGACGACCCGGGTGTAGCCCGAGCTGCGATCCCCGTAGCGGGGCACGATCTCGTCGAATAGCTTCTCGATCACGAGCGGCTCATTGGGCAGCTCGGAAACGATGCGGCGGCGTTGGGCGAGTGTCCCGCCCTTGGCCAGCGTGATGACTCGCTCGACCATGCCGCGGACTTCCTTGGCCTTGGCCTCGGTCGTCTTGATCTGCTCGTAGCGCAGCACGGACACGATGAGGTTGGCGTACATGGCCTGGCGCGGGGCGGTCTTGCGGCCGAACTTGCGGCCATCGATGCGATGCGCCATGGCTAGGCGTCCTCCTTGAAGGGCTCATCGCCCTCGTCCCCGGACGCGTCAATCATGTCCTCGCCATCCGCATCCTCGTCCTCGTCCTCGATGTCACCCTCTGCATCGAAACCCTCCAGGGCCTCATCCTCGGGCGGCAGGAAGCCGCGCATTCGCAGGCGTTCCTTCATCTCATCAAGGGACTTGCGGCCGAAGTTGCGCATCCGCAGCAGATCCTCATCCTGCAGCTGCAGCAGTTGGCCGACCTTGACGATGTTGTTGCGCTTCAGCTAGTTGTAGGCGCGCATCGGCAGGTCCAGGTCCTCGATGGGCATGTCAAGCACGTTGGACGGCAGCGACTCCGCCCCAGCCACGGCCTCCACGTCGCTGGTGAGCTGGCGCACGGCGGTGGTGAACTGGCTGAACTGCTCGACCAGCATCTCCGC
This sequence comes from Candidatus Limnocylindrales bacterium, assembly GCA_038251965.1. Classification (GTDB taxonomy): domain Bacteria; phylum Chloroflexota; class Limnocylindria; order Limnocylindrales; family CSP1-4; genus JAFMJV01. The sequence continues at coordinate 15,201 of JBBSAV010000056.1, read as the reverse complement.
GGCGCGCGAGAGCGCCTCCTCCGGCGAGATGGTGCCGTCGGTCTCGATGATCAAGGTCAGCTTGTCGTAGTTGGTGACCTGTCCGACGCGAGTGTTCTCGACGTGGTAGTCGACCTTTCGCACGGGCGTGAAGATGGCATCGACGGGGATGACGCCGATGGGGAGGCCTTCCTTGGTGTCCTCAGCGGACAGGTAACCGGTGCCTCGCTCCACGGTCAGGTCCATCTCGATGGTGGCGTCGGGCTCCAGCGTCAGGATGTGCTGGTCGGGGTTGACGATCTCGACGTCAGCGGACTCCACGATGTCAGCTGCGGTGACTGGCCCAGCCCCGCTCTTGATGAGCTTGAGCTGGGTGGGATGGGGGACGTAGCTCTTGAGCCGCAGCCGCTTGAGGTTGAGGAGGATCTGGATGACATCCTCCTTGACCCCGGCGATGGTGCTGAACTCGTGGCTGACGTCACGGATCTGCACGGACGTGACGGCCGCGCCCTCCAGGGAAGAGAGCAACACGCGTCGAAGCGCGTTGCCCAACGTGACACCGTAACCGGCGCGAAGCGGGCTGGCCTCGTACTTGCCGTACGTCTCCGTCTCGAGCTCCTCGACGGACTCGATCTGGGCGTTCTCCATTTCGATCATGGGCTGGCGCTACCTCGAGTAGTACTCGACCACGAGCTGCTCGTTGAGTTCGAGCGGCATCTGGTCGCGGGTCGGCATCGCGGCAACGGTCCCGACAAGCTTGTCGGCGTCCACGTTGACCCAGTCAGGCTTCTGGGCGCCACCGATGGCGTCCTTCAGCTGCTTGAAGTATTCGGTCTTGCGGCTGCTGCCACGGACCTCGATCCTGTCGCCCTCACGGACCTGGAACGAGGCGATGTTGGTGCGCACCCCGTTGACGTCGAAGTGGCCGTGGCCCACGAGTTGACGGGCCTGGGGCCGGCTGCTGGCGAAGCCCATGCGGTAGACGACGTTGTCAAGACGGGTCTCGAGCAGGCGCAGCAGGTTCTCACCGGTGACGCCCGGACGCGAGGCGGCCGTGGCGTAATAGCGTCTGAAGGGACGCTCATTGACCATGTAGACGCGGCGCACCTTCTGCTTCTCGCGCAACTGGATGCCGTAGTTGGACATCTTGCGGCGACGGATGCCGTGCTGGCCGGGCGGAGTGCTGCGGCGCTCGAAGGCGCACTTCTTGGTGTAGCACTTGCTGCCCTTGAGATACAGCTTCATGCCCTCACGTCGGCAGAGACGGCAGACAGGTCCTCGATATCGAGCCATGACTCAGCAGCCTCGCCTAGACCCGGCGCCGCTTGGGGGCGCGGCAGCCGTTGTGCGGGAGTGGGGTGACGTCGGTGATGGAGCTGACTTCAAGCCCGGCCGCCTGCAGCGAACGGATGGCCTGCTCGCGACCCGAACCAGGGCCCTTCACGAAGACCTCGATCTGGCGCATGCCGTGTTCCATGGCGCGCTTGGCAGCACCATCGGCGGCGAGGGCGGCGGCGTACGGGGTGGACTTGCGGGAGCCCTTGAACCCGGCCGTACCGGCGCTACCCCAAGCCACGACTGCACCACCAAGGTCCGTGATCGTCACGATCGTGTTGTTGAAGGTCGCCTGGATATGAACATGCCCAGATGGGATGTTCTTCTTCTCCTTGCGCCTGGACTTCGTGGCACGCTTGCGTTCCGCCATCGATCGGGTGTCTCTCCTGCGTGGCGCCGCATGGTCGACCGGCTACTGGAGCCGGACCGCCGCGGCGAAGGTGCTTACTTCTTGCGCCGGACGCCGACGGTCTTCTTGGGACCGCGTCGCTGGCGTGCGTTGGTCTTGGTGCGCTGGCCACGGACTGGCAGGTTGCGCCGGTGCCGCAGGCCGCGATAAGAACCGATCTCGGTCAGCCGCTTGATGTTCATGGCCGTCTCGCGACGAAGGTCGCCCTCGACGGTGTAGCGGCGGTCGATGATCTCGCGCAGGCGATTGACCTGCTCGTCGGTGAGGTCGCGGACACGGGTGTCCGGATTCACGTTGGCTTGGGTCAGGACCTTCTGGCTGGTCGGCAACCCGATCCCATAGATGTAAGTCAGCGCGATCTCCACCCGCTTCTCGCGGGGGATATCGATGCCGGCGATACGTGCCACCGTTCCTCCTAGCCCTGGCGCTGCTTGTGCTTGGGGTTCGCGCAGATGACCATCACACGGCCCTTCCTGCTGACCACCTTGCAGCGCTCACAGCGCCTCTTCACCGATGCAGAGACCTTCACGTCGTTCTCTACCGTCCTACTTGAGTCGATATGTGATGCGGCCGCGCGAGAGGTCGTAAGGCGACAGCTCGACGCGAACACGATCGCCGGGAAGGATGCGGATGAAGTTCATCCGCAGCTTGCCGCTGATGTGCGCCAGAACCTGATGCTTGTCCTCGAGCTCGATCCGGAACATGGTGTTCGGCAACGGCTCGATGACCGTTCCTTCGACCTCGATTGCATCTTTCTTTGCCACAGGCGACCGCTGAAACCCCGACTACTGCTTGACTGGAATGGGCCGGACGCCAGATCCGACACGGTCGGCGGGGCGCCAGCAAGCGCCGAGATCGCCCCGGCGCGCGAAAGATGAGTGTATCAGAAGTCGCACCGAACCGGCAACCGCTGTCCGAGCCACGCTCATGCGCTGGCCACGCCACTGACGGTCAGGCCCTCGACGACCTCGCTGGCGGCCAGTGTCAGGATACGCGGGCCATCGGCGGTGACCGCTAGGGTGTGCTCCCAGTGGGCAGCCAGGCTGCCGTCAGCGGTGGCCACGGTCCAGCCGTCGGGCTTGACGCGCGTGTCGAAGCCCCCGATGGTGAACATGGGCTCGATGGCGATGCACAGGCCGACCTCGACCTTGCGACCCTTGCGACCGGTGCGGTAATTGGTGACCTGCGGCTCTTCGTGCATGTCATTACCGATGCCGTGGCCGACATAGCCACGCACGATGCCGTAGCCGGCCGCGAGCCCGACGTCCTCGATGGCGCCGGCCACGTCCTCGAGGGTGGCACCCGAGACCGAGGCGCGCACGCCCGCGAGCATGCCCGCACGCGTGGCCTCCGACAGCTTGCGCGCCGCTTCGGGCACATCGCCCATGAGGAAGGTGCGAGCCGAGTCACCGTTCCAGCCGTCCACCTCGGCGCCACAGTCGACCGAGACCAGCATGCCCTCGCGGATGACTCGCTCATCGGGGATGCCGTGGACGACCTCATCATCGATGGAGATGCAGGTCGCGTGCGCGAAGGGCGCCAAGTGGCCGGGGACGCCGATGAAATTGGGCGTCCCGCCTCCGTCGCGGATGACGGCGTCGGCGATGGCGTTGAGCTGCACCGGCGTCATGCCGGGCTTGATGGCCTCCGCCACGGCGTCGAGCGCGGCCGCGGTGAGGCGCCCGGCCACGGCCATCTTCTCGATCTGGGATCGAGACTTGAGCGTGACGCGCCGACGGTCGAAGAGCACGCTAGGCGGCTTTCCTGCTGGCGATGACGCGGAGCAGCTCGGCGGTGACATCCGCTGGCGGCTGGTCGCCGGGGACGGAGAAGAGCACCCCGTGATCCGCGTAGTAGTCGATGACCTCGAACATCGGCGGCAGCTGCTGGTCCAGTCGACCCTGCACCGTGTCGGCGTTATCGTCGCTGCGCTGGTACAGCTCGGCCCCATCGACATCGCAGATGCCCTCGACCACTGGTCGCATGCCCAGGACGTGGTAGACGTGCTGGTCGTCCTTGGTGCAGATGCGGCGGCCAGTGAGGCGCTGGAGCAGCAGTTCCTGGGGAACCTCGATATAGGGCACCGCGCAGATGGCGGTGCCGGCCTTCTCAAGCATCTTGTCGAGCGCCTCCGCCTGGGCCACGGTACGCGGGAATCCGTCGAGGATGACGCCGCTCGCGGCATCCTCTTCAGCAAGGCGGTCCCTGACCATGGCCACGACGATGTCGTCCGGCACCAGACCACCCGATTCGACGTAGCGGCGGACCTTCTTGCCCAAGGCGGAGTCGCTCTTGAGCATGGCTCGGAACAACTCGCCGGTGGAGACGTGGGGTAGGTCCAGTTCCTGCGCCAGGCGCTCGGCCTGGGTGCCCTTGCCCGCGCCGGGGGCACCCATCATCACGATGATGCGGCGGTTTCCCCCTGTGCGTGCGGTCGGCTCGACGGTAGCTTGTGATGTCACCTGATGAATCCCTCGTAGTTGCGCATCATCAACTGCGCCTCGAGCTGCTTCATCGTCTCCACCACCACCGAGACGACGATCAGCAGTGCTGTGCCGCCCAGCGCGAAGGAACCGACGACGCTGCCCGCGAAGAGCATGCCGATGATGATCGGGCTGACCGCGACGGTGCCCAGGAAGATGGCGCCCGCAAGGCTGATGCGAAATACCACCTTGGCCAGGTAGTCGCGGGTCGGCGTACCCGGTCGGATGCCCGGGATGAAGCCGCCGTTCTTGCGAAGCTGGTCGGCCGTCTCATCAGGCTTGAAGGTGAACGCCGTGTAGAAGTAGGTGAAGCCGACGACCAGCAGGAAGAACACGATCGCGTAGAGCGGGCTCCCCTGGCTGAGCCAGGTGATGACGGTGTTGGCGACCGCTTCTACGATGCCACCGGAGGCGCTGAAGTAGGTCGCCATCTGCACCGGGAACAGCAGGATGCTGACGGCGAAGATGATGGGGATGACGCCAGCCTGGTTGACACGCAGCGGCAGGAACGTCGCGCCACCCTGATACATGCGCCGGCCACGGACACGGCTGGCGTACTGGATAGGGATGCGGCGCTGGCCTTCCTGGACATAGACGATGACCGCGACCGCGACGACGGCAAGCAGGCCGAAGGCCAAGCCGGCAGCAAGGTCGGGCGAGGTGAGGAAGGTGTTCACCGCTCCGGGCAAGCCGGCCACGATGCCGGCGAAGATGATGAAGCTGATGCCGTTGCCGATGCCGCGCTCGGTGATGAGCTCGCCGATCCACATCACCAGGATGGTCCCGGCGGTAAGCGAGATGATCTGCGTGATGGTCGTGAAGCTGGTCAGGTCGAAGCCCTGCACCACGCCGTTCTGGGGCGAGGACAACAGCGCCAGGTACCCGTACGACTGCAGGATCGCCAGCGGCACCGTGAGGTACCGCGTATAGGCGTTGATCTTGCTGCGGCCGTACTCGCCCTCGCGAGAGAGCTGCTGCAGACGAGGCACGACGCCCGTCATGAGCTGCATGATGATCGACGCGTTGATATACGGGTTCACGCCCAACGCGATGATGGAGAAGTTCTTGAGACCCCCTCCGGAAAAGAGGTTCAACAATTGCAGGAAGTCGTTCTGGCCAATGACCCCTTGGAGTGCTTGACGGTCGATGCCGGGCACAGGGACGTGCGCCAGCATCCGCACGATGACGAGCATCCCCAGGATGAAGAGGATGCGCCTGCGGATATCCGGCGCACGGAACGCATTGACGAGAGCGTCGAACACGGCTTACTCGGTCGCCTTCGGATCGTCGGAGGGGTCGATCGCCTGCGTCGGCGCGGGCGCGTCGGTCGCGGGCGACTCGGCGGTCGCGGACGACTCGGCGGCGGGCTCGTCCGTCGCGAGCGACTCGTCCGCTTTCGTGCCCCTGGCCTTGGGCGCGTCAGCCGGCCGCTCTGGAGCGAGTGACTGCACGAAACCGCCAGCGCCCTCGATCTTCGACTTGGCCGAGGCGGTGAAGGCATCTGCGGCCACGAAGAGCTTGACGTCCAAGTCGCCCGAACCGAGTACCTTGACGGGTCGATCAGCGTGGCTGATGAGTCCGGAGGCGACGAGTACTTCAGCGTTGACGGTCAACGGTTCGGAGCCTGCCAGCTCGCCGAAGCGACCGGCCGCCGCGTACTCGGAGATGCGGCCGATGTTGACGACCTGGTACTCGATGCGACCGCGGCGCTTGAAGCCACGGAGTTTGGGCACCCGCACATGCATGGGCGTCTGGCCACCTTCGAACCAGCCGGGGATGCTGGCGCCGGAGCGCGACTTCTGGCCCTTGGTGCCGCGACCTGCGGTCTTGCCCTTGCCTGCGGCGATCCCACGACCGACGCGGATGCGCCGCTTGGTGGAGCCGGGCGCGGGCTTCAGATCGTGGAGTTTCACGCCTCGGCCTCTTCCTTCTGCTTGGTTGCGGCCTTGGCAGCCTTCTTGCCCGCTGGCGCCGCGGATGCCTCTTCGCACTCGACGAGGTAGCGGACGGCGCGGATCTGGCCGCGAACCGCGGGATCGTCGGGCAGCTCGACCGTCTGGCCGATGCGTCGCAGGCCCAAAGCACGCACGGTGCCACGGGCGCTAGGGTTGGTGCCGACGGTGGACTTCACCAGGGTGACGAGGAGCTTAGCGGCCACCGCGGACCTCCCCCACCAGGGCACCGTCGTCCGAGCCCGGCTTGGGCTGGCCGGGGATGACGCTGTGCAGCTTCTTACCGCGCCACTCCGACAGCTCAGCGGCAGAACGCATGTTGCGCAGGCCTTCGAGCGTGGCACGAGTGACGTTGACGGGGTTGTTCGAACCGAGCGACTTGGACAGGATGTCGCGGATGCCGGCCGCCTCGACCACGGCGCGGACGGAGGCACCGGCGATGACACCGGTTCCCTGTGAGGCTGGCTTCAGCATGACGGTGCTGGCACCGAACTGCTGACGCACCTCGTGGGGCACAGTGGTCCCGACGAGGGGCACCTTGATGAGGTTCTTCTTGGCGTCTTCGACGCCCTTGCGGATGGACTCCGGCACCTCGCCGGCCTTGCCCAGGCCGACGCCGACATGTCCTTCGCCGTCACCCACGACGACCACAGCGCTGAAGCTGAAGCGGCGACCACCCTTGACCACCTTGGCCACGCGGTTGATCTGAACGACGCGCTCTTCGAGCGTGAGCTTGTTGGGATCGATCCGAGCCATGGGCCCTCCTAGAACTCCAGGCCGGAGTCGCGCGCGCCCTCGGCGAGCGCACTGATCCGTCCGTGGAACTTGAACCCGGCGCGGTCGAACACGACACGCTCGACTCCAGCGGCCTTGGCGCGGTCCCCGACCAGGGACCCCACCCGCTTGGCGCGCTCGGTCTTGCTGCCACCGGCACCCACGACGGCTTCCATCGAGGAAGCGGCAGCGAGGGTGTGCCCGGTGGAGTCGTCGATGACCTGGGCGTAGATCTGATTGATGCTCCGGAAGACCGCCAGGCGCGGTCGCTCAGTGGACCCCGCCACACGAAGGCGGAGCCGCGAGTGACGCTTCTGACGTGCGGCGGAGCGGCTTCGTGCCGTTGGCATCGCGGTCGTCGGTCTCCTCTATCGGCCGGACGCCAGGGATGGCGCCACGACCAGGGTTGCTCTTGGGATGAACGATGTTGGTCGGGGGTGCTTACGCGCCGCCGATCTTGCCGGCCTTGCCGGCCTTGCGGCGCACCACCTCACCCGCGTAGCGGACACCCTTGCCCTTATAGGGCTCGGGCTTGCGGGTGTTGCGCACCTTGGCGGCGATCTGCCCGACCAGCTCCTTGTCGATGCCGGTCACGGCGACCTTGGTGGGCGTCTCCACCTCGAAGGCGATGCCCTCAGGCGGGTCGATCTCGATGGGGTGGCTGTAGCCCAGGTTGAGCTGCAACTTCTTGCCCACGAGTTGGGCACGGTATCCGACGCCCACGATCTCAAGCTTGCGAGTGTAGCCCTCGGTCACACCCACCACCATGTTGCTGATGAGGGTGCGGGTCAAGCCGTGGAGCTCGCGCGAGCGCTTCTCTTCGTTGGGACGCACGACGCGAAGCTGATCGTCTTGCGTGACGACCGACAGCACCGGCGTGAGTTCACGCTCCAGTGTGCCTTTGGGGCCCTTGACCTTGATGTGGCTGCCCGCCACGTCGATATCGACGCCCGACGGGATGGTGATGGGAAGCTTGCCGACTCGTGACATCAGCGCCGCCTACCAGACATACGCCAGGACCTCGCCGCCGAGCTGGCCCCTACGAGCCTGCGCGCCGGTCATGATGCCCTGACTGGTGCTGACGATGACGACGCCGAGTCCGCCCAGCACGCGCGGGATCTCGGTCTTGGATGCATAGACGCGCAGGCCCGGCTTGCTGATGCGCTTGAGCCCACTGACTACCGGCACCTTGCCCACGTACTTGAGCTTGATGGTGATGTCCTTGCGCGGGCCTGCCTGCGCCTCGGAGAAGTCCTCGATGAAGCCCTCCTCCTTCAGGATGGCAGCGATGGCCAGCTTGGTGCGTGACGCGGGCATGGAGACCTCGACGTGGCGCGCCCGGCTGGCGTTGCGGATGCGGGTGAGCATGTCGGCGATGGGATCGGAGATGTTCATATGCTTACCAACTCGACTTGGTGACGCCCGGCAGCTCACCCAACAGGGCACGCTCCCGGAAGCAGATACGGCAGAGACCGAACCGGCGCATATAGGCGCGGGGACGACCGCAGACGAAGCAACGGTGGTAGGAGCGCACCTCGAAGCGCTGCTTGCGCTTGGCCTTGGCGATCATCGACTTCTTGGCCACTTGGCGTCGCTCCTCTAGTTCTCGAACGGCATGCCGAGGAGAGCCAGCAGGCGCTGACCTTCCTCGTCGGTCTTGGCTGTGGTGACGACCGTCAGCTCCAGCCCTCGCAGGCGATCGACCTTGTCGTAGTCGATCTCAGGAAAGGCCAGCTGCTCACGCAGTCCCAGCGAGTAATTGCCACGTCCGTCGAACGACTTGGTGGGGACGCCACGGAAGTCACGGATACGGGGCAGGGCGATACGGGTGAGTCGCTCCAGGAAATCCCACATGCGCTGGCCACGCAGGGTGACCTTGACGCCGATGGTGTTGCCTTCACGGATCTTGAATTGAGCGATCGACCGCTTGGCCTTGGTGACCACAGGCTTTTGACCGGTGATGGTGGTCATATCGGTCACCGCAGCATCGACCGCCTTGGCGTTGGTGAGCGCCTCGCCCAGGCCGATGTTCACGGTGATCTTGCTAAGGCGAGGTACCTGCATGGGGTTCTGGTACTCGAACTCCTTGACCAGGGCCGGTACCACCTCTTCGTGGTAGCGCTGTCGCAGTCCGCTGCTCACTTCCTTGCCTCCGCTCGGGTCACGGACTCGCTGCAATGGGTGCAGGTGCGGATGCTGCGGCCGTCACCGGTGCGCGCATGGCGGACCCGGGTAGGACGCGCGCAATGCGGACAAACGAGCATGACATTGCTGATGGCGATGGGCTGGGGGATGTCCAGGATGCCACCCTGCTGGATGCGGGGCTGACGCTCTGTCCGACCGGCCACCTGACGCGGCTTGGTGTGCCGCTTGGCGATGTTGAGGCCCTCGATGACGACGGCGGCACCCGACAGGGGTGCCTTGTCCTGCCAGCCGGCGCCGAAGCGCGCCGACGAGCGCACCCAGCCCTGCTGGTGGCGGAGCACCCGCTGGACGACACCACGTTTGCCGGCGTCCTTGCCCTTGAGTACCACCACCTCATCACCCGAACGCAGGTCCGGGACGCGGGTGTGGCGACGAGGCTTGGCGGTAGGGGCCATCACAGCACCTCCGGTGCAAGCGAGATGATCTTCATGTAGTTGCGGTCGCGCAGTTCGCGGGCCACCGGGCCGAAGATGCGGGTACCGCGTGGATTGCCCTGATTGTTGATGAGCACGGCCGCGTTCTCATCGAAGCGGATATAGCTGCCATCGGGGCGTCCGTATTCCTTGGCCGTGCGAACGATCACGGCCTGGACGATGTCACCCTTCTTGACCGCGGCGTTCGGGATGGCCTGCTTGACGCTGGCGACGATGACGTCACCGACGCCGGCGGTGGGCTTCTGCGAGCGACCCAGGATACGGATGCACTCGATGGTGCGCGCACCGGTGTTGTCGGCCACCCGGAGCCGGCTACTGGGCTGGATCATGCAGACGCCTCCTCGCCCTCGGCAGGCTGTTGGGCGGCGGCGACATCGGCGGCGACCTCAGGGGCAGCTGCTATCTCAGGCGACGCCGGCTCAGAGTCGACCGCGGCCACGGCCTCGGTATCAGCTTCGACCCGACCCGGGCGCGCAGCCCCATGGATGGCCTCGGCCGTCTCGGCTTCCATGGAGACCACGACTTCGCCGGCACCCAGGCCGGCCTTGGTCACGATCTCGGTCAGACGCCAGCGCTTCGTCGCAGAGAGAGGGCGGGCCTCCTCGATGCGGACGGTGTCGCCGACATGGGCTTCATTGTGTTCGTCATGCGCCTTGAACTTGGTCGTCAGACGGATGACGCGCTTGTAGATACGGTGGCGGGCGAGACGCTCGACGGAGACGACGATGGTCTTGTCCATCTTGTCGGAAACGACGCGGCCGACCTTGGCCTTGCGCTTTCCGCGCTCAGGTGCAGTGGCGGCGCTCATCTACTCTCCTCCGGCAGCCGCGCGCGAACCAGCGGCCGCCGACCCTGCCTCGAGCTGTCGCTCGGTCTGCACGGTCAGCAGGCGCGCGATGTCCTTGCGCGTCTGCGAGATCTGGCTGTAATCGGTGAGCTGGCGGGTAGCCAGCTGGAAACGCAGGTCATAGAGATGACGCCGGGCAGATACGAGCTCGTCATCGAGCTCCTGCTGGGAGAGGCTGCGGGCCTTAGCGATCTCCATCATGGACCCCCTCCCTGATCAGGACCTTGACGCTGGTGGGCAGCTTGTGGCTGGCCAGGCGCATGGCCTCGAGCGCGTCCTCGTGGGGGACGCCGGCCATCTCGAACAGGATGCGCCCGGGCTTGACGACGGCGACCCAATGGTCGGCTGCGCCCTTGCCCTTGCCCATCCGGACCTCAGCCGGCTTCTTGGTGACCGGCTTGTCAGGAAAGATTCGGATCCAGATCTTGCCGCCACGACGGACGTAGCGGGTCATGGCACGTCGAGCGGCCTCGATCTGGCGGCTGGTGATGTAGCCAGGCTCCTCGGTCATCAGCGCGTAGTCGCCGAAAGCGATGGTCGAACCACCCTTGGCGATGCCGCTCATGCGGCCACGCTGCTGCTTGCGGTGCTTGACTCGGCGGGGCATCAACATGGCTAGTTCCCCGCCGCGGCCGCGACCGCTTCGTTGGGGGCGGTCTTCTCGGGGATGACGTCGCCGCGGTAGACCCAGACCTTGACGCCGATGGTGCCGTAGGTGGTCTTGGAGACGACCTGGCCGTAGCTGATATCGGCACGCAGGGTGCCCAGCGGGATGCGGCCTTCCTTGTCCCACTCGCGACGGGCCATCTCAGAGCCGCCGAGGCGACCGGAGACCTGGACCTTCACGCCCTTGGCGCCGGCCTTCATGGTCCGCTGGATGGACTGCTTGATGGCCTTGCGGAAGGCGATGCGACGTTGCAGCTGCTGGGCGATGTTGGTCGCCACCAGCACCCCGTCGAGCTCGGGCTGGCGGATCTCACGGATCTCCAGCTTGACCTTGCGGTCGGTGAGCTTGCCCACGGCCTGACGCAGCGACTCCACGTTGGCGCCGCCCTTGCCGATGACGATGCCCGGCTTGGCGGTGTGGACGGTGACGGTCACGTGATTGATGCCACGCTCGATCTCGACCAGCGAGACACTGGCGTTGGCGAGTCGCTTCTGGACCAGGGTCCGGATGACGATGTCTTCACGCAGCAGATCCCGATAGTCCTTGTCCGAATACCACTTGGCATTCCAGGTGCGCGAGACACCCAGCCGGAAGCCGTTGGGGTGGACCTTGTGTCCCATGCCTAGGCCTCCCGGTTCTCGACCACGACCGTGATGTGGGTCATGGGCTTGCTGATGGGGAATGCGCGCCCCTGTGCTCGTGGTCGCCAGCGCTTGATGGTGGGTCCCTCGTTTGCTGTGGCCTCCGCGACGAAGAGCTCGTCGATGGGGAGATCATGGTTGTTCTCGGCGTTGGCCGCGGCGCTCTTGAGCACCTTGGCCACATCCCGTGCCGCACCCTGCGGCATGAACTGCAGCAGCGCTGCAGCCTCCTCCACCGGGCGTCCGACGATCGCCCTCGTGACCAGGCGGGTCTTGCGCGTCGAGCGACGGAGGTACTTGGCAGTAGCAGAAACTCGCATCGCGGCCCCTACTTCAGCGACGTCGACCGCTCGGTGTGGCGCCCGTGACCGCGGTAGTTGCGGGTGGGGGCGAACTCACCAAGACGGTGGCCGACCATGTTCTCGGAGATGAACACCGGGATGTGCTTCTTGCCGTTGTAGACGGCGATGGTGTGCCCGATGAAGTCGGGGAAGATGACGCTGGCGCGTGACCAGGTCTTCAACACCTGCTTCTGGTTCTGACTGTTCATCGACTGCACGCGGGCTAGGAGCCGCTGCTCGACGTACGGTCCCTTCTTCAGGGATCGCGACATGACGCTCCTCCTCGCCTACTTGCGGTGACGGGAGGTCGCGATGAGCCTCCCGCTGTTCTTGTTCGTTCGGGTGCGGTGACCCATGGCGGGCTTACCCCAGGGGGTCTTGGGCGGCATGCCCGTGGGCGACTTGCCCTCGCCACCACCGTGGGGATGGTCCCTGGGGTTCATGACCACACCGCGCACCTCAGGCCGCTTGCCCATGTGGCGGGCGCGACCGGCCTTGCCGATGCTCTGGTTCTCGTGATCGATGTTGCCGACCTGGCCGACCGTGGCCATGCAGCGCATGTCGACGCGGCGTACCTCACCCGACGGCAGGCGCACAAGGGCATAGGTACCCTCCTTGGCCATCAGCTGGGCGGAGGTGCCGGCCGACCGGACGATCTGCCCGCCCTTGCCGGGGATGAGTTCGATGTTGTGCAGCTGCGTGCCGAGCGGGATGGACCGCAGCGGCAGGGCGTTACCCACGCGCGCCTCGGCCTTGGTGCCGGCCACGACGGTGTCGCCGACCTGCAGTCCGTTGGGCACCAGGATGTAGCGCTTCTCGCCGTCGGCATAGTGCAACAGGCCGATCCGCGCGGAGCGATTGGGGTCGTACTCGACGGTGGCGAGCTTGGCGGGCACATCCCACTTGTCGCGACGGAAGTCGATGCGACGGTAGTTACGCTTGGCGCCACCGCCTCGATGGCGGACCGTCAGCCGGCCCTGCGAGTTGCGACCCGAGCCGCGCTTCTTGGACTCGACGAGCGGCTTGTGGGGCTTGTCGGTGGTGATCTCCTCGAAGGTCGACCGCGTCATGAAGCGGCGACCCGGGGATGTCGGCTTGTAGCCTCTGATCGGCATCGTCTAGACCCCTTCGAAGAATTCGATCGAGTCGCCGGCCTTGACGGTCACGACGGCCTTCTTCCAGGGGGTGGTGTAGCCGACCTGGCGCCCGCGGCGGCGATTGCGGGACTTCTCCTTGCGCTTCGACATCGAGACGTTGACGTTGAGCACGGTGACCTTGAAGAGCTCCTCCACGGCCGCCTTGATCTGCAGCTTGTTAGCCTCGTCAGCGACAGCGAAGGTGTACTTGTGGAGGGTGGTCTGGTCCATCGACTTCTCGCTGATGACCGGCCGGAGGACGATCTGCGTGGCGGAGAGGGTCATGCGTAGACCTCCGACATGGTCGGGATCGACGACTCCGTGATGACGATGGCGTCAGCATCGAGGACATCGACGATGTTGAGCGAGTCGGCGCGGATGATGATCAGGTCGGGCACGTTGCGAGCGGATAGCTCGAGCGCCTCGTTCTTGCCGTCCTCGACGACGAGGACCTTGCCGGTCGCCTGGAGCGCCGCAAGGTGGCTCACCAGCTGCTTGGTCTTGATCTCGTCGAGCGAGAGATCGTTGACGACCTTGATGACGCCGTCATCGAACTTGCTGGTGAGCGCGCCCACCAGGGCCAGTCGGCGCATACGCTTGGGTAGGCGCTTGTCGTACTTGCGCGGGCTAGGCCCGAAGACGACGCCACCGCCCGCGTAGTGCGGCGCGGAGCGCGTGCCCTGACGGGCGCGGCCGGTGCCCTTCTGGCGGTAGGGCTTGCGGCCACCGCCACGCACCTCAGCGCGTGTCTTGGTCTTGGCTGTGCCGGTGCGGCGACCGGCCAGCTGGGCCACCACAGCCTGGTGCATGACGGCCGTGTTCACGGGCGCCGCGAACAGCGCATCGGGGAGGTCGATGGTGCCCGCTTCGGAGCCGGACTTGTCGAAGAGTGGTGTCGTTGGCATCTGGCTATGACTTCCTGACCACGACGAGCGCGTTCCGAGGACCGGGGACCGGGCCTTTGACGAGCAGCAGGTTGCGCTCGCTATCGGTACGCAGGATGGTCGCGTTCTTGACGGTCACCCGCTCATGGCCCATGTGGCCCGCCATCGGCGTGCCGCGGAAGACCTTGCCCGGATAGGTACCGCCACCGATCGAACCGGGGGCTCGATGGGAGTCGGAACCGTGCGTCTCGGGCCCGCGGTGGAAATGGTGACGCTTGATGGTGCCGGCGAAGCCCTTGCCCTTGGAGGTGCCGATGATACTCACCGATTCACCATCCTCGAAGATGCTCACATCGAGGGTTTGACCGACTTGGAAGTCGGCTACGTCATCGACCCGGAACTCGCGCACGTAGCGGACGCGCGGCAGATCCTTGAGCTGGCCCAGCCGGGGCTTGGTGGTGTGGCGTGCGATACCGGCACCGACCTGGACGGCAGTATAGCCGTCGCGGTCCAGCGTGCGCAGCACGGTCACCGTATTGGGTTCGACGGCCACCACCGAGACCGGCACCATGGTGCCGTCCTCAGCGAAGACCTGTGTCATTCCGACCTTGCGGCCGATCACTCCGATTGACATCTACATCCTGATCTCGATGTCGACGCCTGCGGCCAACGAGAGCCGCATGAGCGCGTCGACGGTCTTTGACGAGGGATCCAGGATGTCGATGAGCCGCTTATGCGTGCGGATCTCGAACTGCTCCCGGCTGTCCTTGTCGATGAACGGGGACCGCAGGACCGTGAACTTCTCGATACGGGTCGGCAGCGGCACTGGGCCAACGACCTCGGCACCGGTGCGCTGGGCCGTCTCCACGATCTGGAGCGCGGACTGATCCAGCAGTCGGTGATCGTATGCCTTGAGGCGGATCCGGATCCGCTGCCGAGCCACCCTCAGTCCTCGACCGAGATGATGGCGCCGGCGCCGACGGTGCGGCCACCCTCACGGATGGCGAAACGCTGGCCGGGCTCGAGCGCGATGGGCGTGATGAGCTCGACGTCCATGTCGACAGGGTCGCCGGGCAGGATCATCTCGGCACCGCCCTGGAGGCTGATGGCGCCG
>JBBSAV010000055.1:0-19572 GCA_038251965.1 Candidatus Limnocylindrales bacterium | reverse complement strand
GCCGACTTCTCGCTGCTCGCGGCCGCGGTCAACCTCGCGCGTCTCGCGGTGCTCGGCCTGGTGCCCTCGGGTCCCGGCTGGGCCGTGCGGCCCACCTGATCGGAGGGAGGGGAGCACGTGCTGATCACCAGGCACCCGGTGTGGCCCACACCGGTCTCCACGACTGGCCGCTGCGCCCGGTGATGCATCAGGATGTCCCCATGACCGAGTCCGCCGCTGCACCGTCACCGCCCGAGAGCGACCTCTGCACAGCCATCTCGGGCGTCCGTGCAGCCCGTTTGACACCAGCCACCTAGGGGATGGGCGGACCGGCCATACCTGGGTGGTGGCCGTTCTCTGGGGGTCAACAGGTCGCTGGTTCAAATCCAGTTGCCCTGACCACGACTTCGCGAAGGAAACAGGCCCCTCTGCACCTTCGGAGGGGCCTTTCACTTTGCCTTCAACGGGTAGTCGAACGAGTGGTAGCTCTCGGGACAACGGGCAATCAGCGGGTCGTGGCACTCTCTCGGCCGCCACCAGGAAAGGTAGTTGGGCGTGGCTCAGCCTGAGTGGCGACCGAGTGAGGTGGCCGATCTCGAGATGGGCATGGCGATCCTCGCGGAACGATCCAACTGGCCGGCATGGCCCCCTCCGCTGACCGAGGGCTCCTGACCCGCTTCTGCAAGTCGCCGGCTGCCTGCGGGACCGCCATGTATAGAGGGTTGTGCCTGTTCGTCGCATGCGCGGCGCGGCGCGGCGCCGTCGCAAGCACGCGCACCGAAATCGGCCCTCAACCCATCGCCTTCTTCACGAGCTCGGCGATCCGGGCTTCGTCGGCTTCGGTCAGCTCCTGCAGTGCGAAGGCGGTCGGCCACATGGCGCCATCATCGAGGTTGGCCGCGTCGTTGAACCCGAGTGTCGCATATCTGGCCTTGAACTTGTCTGCGCCCTGGAAGAAGCAGACGATCTTGCCGTCGCTGGCGTACGCGGGCATGCCGTACCAGGTCTTGGGCATGAGGGCCGGCGCGCTGGCAGTCACGATAGCGTGGATCCGTTCGGCCATGGAGCGGTCCGGCTCTGGCATCTCGGTGATCTTGGCCAGCAGCGCGCGCTCGCCCTCGGCCCTGTCCTTGTCCATCCGCGCTTCGGCCTTCAGCTCCTTTGCGCGCTCCTTCATGGCGGCTCGCTCGTCGTCCGAGAAGCCTTCCGTCTTGGCGGTCCTCTTCGTGTCGTTCATCGGAAGCTCCATCGCTAGGGTCTTTGGGGGACCCGTATGGTAGAGAACGCAGGCGTGCC
This sequence comes from Candidatus Limnocylindrales bacterium, assembly GCA_038251965.1. Lineage (GTDB taxonomy): Bacteria > Chloroflexota > Limnocylindria > Limnocylindrales > CSP1-4 > JAFMJV01. The sequence continues at coordinate 18,297 of JBBSAV010000055.1, read as the reverse complement.
GTCACGGACACGAAGAACGCCGACCATCCCCTCGGGTCGACCGGCGTTCGAACGGCGAAGCGAACAGGACTAACCCTCTTCCTCCTCTGCCTTGTGGTCCTCGATGATCTTCTGGGCGACGTGCGAGGGCACTTCCTCATATTGCGCCAGCTTGGCGCTGAAGGTGCCGCGCCCGCCGGTGATGGAGCGCAGCTCGGTGGCGTAGGTGAACAGCTCGGCCTGCGGCACATGCGCCGAGAGGATCTGCTGGCCGTCCTCAGCGTCCATGCCCAGGAGGCGGCCACGCCTGGTGTTGAGATCGCGGTTGACGTCGCCCATGTAGCGCTCGGGCACGCGGACCTGGACCTCCATGACGGGCTCCAGCAGGATGGGGTTGGCCTCGGCGATCCCCTTGCGGGTGGCCATCGAGCCGGCCAGCCGGAAGGAGAGCTCGTCGGAATCAACGGCGTGGAAGGAGCCGTCGTAGAGCGTGGCCTTGAAGTCGATGACCGGGTAGCCCGCGGTGGGGCCCTTGTCGGCGACGGCACGGACGCCCTTCTCGACGCCGGGGAAGAACTGCTTGGGCACCACGCCGCCGACGACCTTGGTAGCGAACTCGACGCCGCCGCCGGGGTTGGGGCTGATCTCCAGCCAGACATGGCCGAACTGGCCGCGACCACCGGTCTGCTTCTTGTGGCGACCCTCGACCTTGGTCGTCTTGCGGATGGTCTCGCGGTAGGGCACACGAGGGGCGGCGGTCACGATCGAGGTGCCGAACTTGCGTGCGAGTCGTTCGCCGGCGACCTGGATCTGGTTCTCGCCCTGGCCCCACATGAGCTGCTCGCCGGTCTCGGCGTTGCGCTCGACCTTGATGGTGGGGTCTTCTTCCTGCAGCCTTGTCAACGCACCGGAAAGCTTGTCAAGGTCGGCCTTGCTGGCGGGCTCGACCGCCACCGGCAGCGTGGGCTCGGGGAACTCGATGGGCGCCATGGTGAGGGGCGTGTCCTTGTCGCTCAGGGTGTCGCTGGTGACGGTGTGGGCAAGCTTGGCCACGGCACCGATCTCGCCGGCACGGATCTCGTCCACGGGCTCCTGCTCGCTGCCCTTGATGTAGAAGACCTGGGCGATGCGCTCTTCCTCGCCACGCTCTGCATTCCAGGCATGGCCATGGGACTTCATCGAACCGGACCACACGCGGAAGTAGGTGAGACGTCCGACGAAGGGGTCGGCGGTGGTCTTGAAGACCTGCGCCAGCAAGGGGCCATCGGGATCGGCCGTGACCTCGATCTCCTCACCGCGGTGGTCGGTGGCCTTGGCGGGTGGCTCTTCGAGCGGCGTGGGCAGGTAGCGGATGATGGCATCGAGCATGGCCGTGATGCCGATGTCACGGTTGGCCGAGGTCACCATCACCGGCGCCACCACGGAGTCCTTGACGCCCTTGTGCAGGCAGCGCTCCAGCTCCTCGTCGGTGACCGCTTCGCCGTCGAGGAACTTCATCAGCACCTCGTCGTCGGCATCGGCGACGGCTTCCAGCAATTGCTCGCGGCGCATCGCCACCTCATCGGCCATGTCGTCGGGGATGGGCGTCTCCTGGCGCTGGCCGTCCTTGTAGAGGTACGCCTTGCCGTGGACCAGGTCGACATAGCCGCTGAAGTCGTCGGCCTTGCCGATGGCGATCTGGAGCGGTGCGATCTTGGTGCCGAACTCCTCCCGCAGGGCATCGAGCGCGGCGGTCGGATCGGCGTTCTCGCGCTCGCAACGGGTGATGACGAAGATGGCCGGGGTGTGAGTGGCACGAGAGAGGCGAACGGCCTTCTCTGTGCCGGCCTCCACGCCGCCGGACGCATCGATGGTGATGAGGGCACCGTCTGCTGCGGCGAAGGCGCTGATGACCTCACCCACGAAGTCGGCGTAGCCGGGGGTGTCGATGAGGGTGACATGGCTGCCATCGCGGTCGAAGGTGTTGGCTGCGAGCGAAAGCGTGAGGTGGCGCTTCTGCTCCTCGGGCTCGAAGTCGAGCGAGGCGGTGCCGTCATCGACACGACCCATGCGGTTGATGACGCCGGCCTTATGCAGCAGGTGCTCGGCGATTGTCGTCTTTCCGGACCCTGCGTGTCCGGCTAGTACGACGTTGCGGAGTCGTGAGATATCGACGTGCGGCACGCGCAGACCTCCAAACGAGTAGGGGTCGGCAGAGGCAGTCTGGGCTGGCCTCGTCCCTCGGGCCGACCGAGTCGGGTTCGAAGTGCCAATCATATAGAATCCTGAACTATGTCCGGACATTCCAAGTGGTCGACCATCAAGCGCCAGAAGGGCGCCAACGACGCCAAGCGTGGTGCCTTGTTCACGAAACTGGGCAAGGAGATCACCATCGCGGCCCGTGCCGGGGGCGGAGACCTTGAGGCGAACTACCGCCTCCGTCTGGCCGTTGACAAGGCTCGCGTGGCCAACATGCCGACCGAGAACATCAAGCGCGCCATCGAGCGCGCCGGTGGCGGTGACAAGGCAGACGAGTTCGAGGAGATCGTCTACGAGGGCTACGGCGCGGGCGGAGTGGCGCTGCTGGTGGAGACCGCCACCGACAACAAGAACCGCACCGCGGCTGAAGTCCGCTCCATCTTCACCAAGGCCGGCGGCCAGCTCGCGGGGCAGGGTTCGGTGGCGTGGCAGTTCGAGGCACGTGGCCTCATCAGCGTCGGGCGTGAGGGCGGCGACCCCGATGAGATCGCCCTGATGGCCATCGACGCAGGCGCCATCGATGTCGATACCGAATCGGACCCTGTCGAGATCTCGACCGAAGTCGCTGAACTCATGAACGTGCAGACCGCGCTTGAGGAGGCTGGCGTCAAGGTCGAGTCGGCCGAGCTGACGATGGTGGCCAAGACCCCCATCGAGGTCGATGTCGACAAGGCCCGTCAGAACCTGCGCCTCATGGAGGCGCTGGAGGACAGCGAGGACGTGCAGCGCGTGACCGCCAACTTCGACCTGCCCGACGAGATCCTGGCCGAGGCCGCCGAGTCGTGATCGTGCTGGGGATCGACCCCGGCACTGCTCGTCTTGGCTACGGCGTCGTCTCGCGTGAGGGCAGCACTCTCACGATGCTCGACTATGGCTGCCTGGAGACCGTCAAGGACCGTCCGCCCGAACAGCGTTTGCTGATCATCCACGAAGGCCTGACCGAGCTCATCGAGACCCATCGACCGGAGGCTGTGGGCGTGGAGCGGCTCTTCTTCAACAAGAACGTGCAGACGGCCTTCGCCGTGGGGCAGGCGCGCGGCGTGGTGCTGCTGGCGGCAGCGCAGTTCAGTTTGCCGGTCTTCGAGTACGGCCCACACGAGGTGAAGCTGGCCGTGACCGGGTACGGTCGCGCCCCCAAGGACCAGGTGCAGCGCATGGTGCAACTTGTGTTGTCGATGGCCGAGCTGCCGCGGCCCGATGATGCGGCCGACGCTCTCGCGGTCGCGGTGTGCACCGCCCATGCCGCCATGCTGCAGCCCGTCGGCGCATGATCGCCTCACTCGAGGGAACGGTCGCCGCCGTCTCAGGCACGGGCGTGGTGCTGCAGGTCGGCGGGGTCGGCTATCGCGTCTTCGCTGGCCCCTCCACGCTCACCGGGCTGTCTCCGGGCGACCAGCTCAAACTACACACCCACCATCTGGTGCGCGAGGATGTGCAGGCGCTGTACGGCTTCCGCAGCACCGAGGAGCTGGCCTTCTTCGAGCTCATCATCACCGTCAGCGGCGTCGGTCCCAAGGTCGGCCTGGCCATCGTCTCGTCGCGCCCCGTGGCCGACCTGCAGTTGGCCATCCTCCAGGGTGACGATGCTGTGCTCACCTCGGTCTCAGGCGTCGGCAAACGCCTGGCCGGGCGCATCGTGCTGGAACTTCGGGAGAAGGTGGAGGCAGCTGGCAGCGGTGCCATCAGCGACGGTGGTGGCGAGTCGGAGGTGGTGGCCGCTCTTGAGGCACTCGGCTACAGCTCACGCGAGGGTCGCGAGGCCGCTCGTATCGCGGTAGCGGCCCTGGGCCCGGAGACGTCGCTCGAGGATCGTGTCAAGGAGGCCTTGCGGGCGCTGCGGCAGTGACCGCGTGCGGCTGTGTGGCGCATTTCGCCGCGGGAGCGGCGCTAGAACGTCCGTTCCATTCGGGCGAACTCTCTGCTACCATCGACCGGCATGGATGACGACGGCCGACTGGTCTCAGCAGAGGAAGAAACGCTCGACGAGAACACCGTAGAGCCGTCACTGCGACCGCGACAGCTGGACGAGTACATCGGCCAGACGCAGGTCAAGGACAATCTCTCGATCCTGTTGGAGGCGGCCAACAAGCGTGAGGAGGCGGCTGACCACGTCCTGCTCTATGGACCACCGGGCCTGGGCAAGACGACGCTGGCCAACATCGTGGCGCGCGAGCTGGGCGTCAACATCCATACCACCAGCGGTCCCGCCATCGAGCGTCCCGGTGACCTGGCGGCCATCCTCACCAACATCGATGAGCGTGACGTCCTCTTCATCGATGAGATCCACCGCCTGAACCACTCGGTGGAAGAGATCCTCTATCCGGCCATGGAGGATTTCGCCATCGACGTCATGATCGGCCGCGGCCCCAGTGCGCGCAGCCTGCGCCTGTCGCTCAAGCCCTTCACCGTCGTGGGTGCCACCACCCGCGCGGGACGCATCGGGGCGCCGCTGCGCGATCGCTTCGGTGCCGTCTACCGCCTCGACTACTACGCGCAGGAGGAGCTGGCGGAGATCGTGCGTCGCTCGGCGCATATCCTCGATGTGGAGATCGATGAAGCCGCGGTGCGCATGCTTGCCTCGCGTGGTCGCGGCACGCCACGCGTCATCAACCGCCTGCTGCGGCGCACGCGGGACCATGCGGAGGTCAAGGGTGACGGTCGCATCACGCAAGGCCAGGCCATCGCGGCCATGGAAGCACTGGACATCGATGACATCGGTCTGGACACCACGGACCGCCGGCTGCTCGCGGCCATCGTCCAGAAGTTCGGATCGGGTCCCGTCGGTGGGGCGGCCATCGCTGCCGTCATCGGGGAATCGGTAGAGACCGTGGAGGATGTCTACGAACCCTACCTGCTGCAGCTGGGGTTCCTCGATCGCACACCCCAGGGTCGCGTCGCCACAGAGCTGGCGCGCGAGCATCTTCGAGAGCTGGGCTACGAGGTGCCACCACCGCGCCGTGCCGAGCGCGAAGATCCCGGGCTGTGGGACGGTGTCACCAGCGAGGGTCGCAGTGAGATCGAGGGTGGCCAGTGACGCTGGCTGGCCCCGGCGGCGAAGGGGCCGCGGCCGACGTGGCGGCTCGTCCAGCGCATCCGTCGAGCACATCCCCGCGCCGCCCCTCGCCCATCAGCTTCGAGGTGCTTGCCCGGGCTGAAGGGGAGGGCACCCGTGCGCGCGCCGGCCGCTTGCAGACGCCGCATGGGGTGATCGAGACGCCCATCTTCATGCCTGTCGGCACCAACGCCACGGTCAAGTCGCTGGACCCGGACGACCTGCGTGAAGTGGGCGCCAGCATCATCTTGTCCAATACCTACCATCTGTCGCTGCGGCCCGGGCACGAGCGCATCAAGCGGCTCGGTGGCCTGCACCGTTTCATGGGCTGGGACCGGCCCATCCTCACCGACTCGGGCGGGTTCCAGGTGGTCAGCCTCGGTGACCTCCGCCGGATCGATGAGGAGGGCGTGACCTTTCGATCGCACCTTGACGGCACACTGCTCGACTACACGCCCGAATACGCCATCGCCATCCAGGAGGCCCTCGGCTCTGACATCGCGGTCTGCCTGGATCAACCGGTGCCGCCGCACGCCTCGTCGCGAGGGGAGGTCGCGGAGGCCACGGGCCGCACGCACCGCTGGGCGGAGCGCTGCCTGGCGGCCCACCAACGGCCCGACCAGGCGCTCTTCGGCATCATCCAGGGGGGACTGGAAGAGGATCTGCGCAGCCAGTCGACGGCCGCCATCGCGGGGCTGCCCTTCGATGGCATCTGCATCGGTGGGCTGGCTGGCGATGAGACACCGCAGCAACGACGGGCCGCGCTCGACGTGGTCGTGCCGCTGCTTGCCGACGATCCGCGGCCGCGCTATCTGATGGGGCTGGGTTCGCCCATGGACCTACTGGACGCGGTCGATGCCGGCGTGGACATGTTCGACTCAGTCTTGCCCGCGCGTGTCGCGCGCAATGGCACCCTCTGGGTGCCCGATGGCAAGCTCAACCTGCGCAACGCCCGCTTCCTCGATGACCCGCGGCCGGTCCAGGAGGGCTGCCCCTGTCGGCTCTGTCGATCCTTCTCGCGCGCCTACCTGGCGCATCTGCTGCGAGCAGACGAGCTACTCGGCTTTCGCCTCGCGACTTGTCACAACCTGACGTTCACCCTAGACTTCATGTCGAAGATCCGGTCCGCCATACGGGCCGGCACGTTCCCTGCATCGATGCGACAGCTTCGTGCCACCAGAGCTGGCACGAACGGCGCTGAAAGTGCCGATGAAGGGAGGGTGAAGTCAGATTGAAACCCCGCCGCCCAGACTAGGCGGCACAAGTCGGAGGCGTGAGGATCGATGGCAGGAAAAACACCCTCTCGCCGTGAAGCCAAGAAACCCAAGAAGTCGAAGAAGGCGAAGACCACACTCGAGCCGCTCAACCAGCCGCCGCTGCCGTCCGTGGAGCTGATCAAGCCGAAGCGGAAGCCGAAGGAAGAGGAGGAGGGGTCCGAGTAGGGGCCACCTCGCCAGACCGGCTCTCGGGTGACAGCCTTGGAGGTACGCACCAATGACCGTCACCAGCGCCGGTCGGTCGACCGGAACAGACAAGATCACCAGAAACGGGGCCGGAGACGGCCAGCAGAAGGAACGCCAGCAGGCAGTCGACGCTGCCATCCTGTCCATCGAGAAGCAGTTCGGGCAGGGCTCGATCATGCGGCTCGGATCGGACACCAGGCAGAAGGTGGACGTCATCCCCACCGGGTCCATCGCCCTGGACCTGGCGCTCGGCGTGGGCGGTGTCCCACGTGGCCGGATCACGGAGATCTTCGGTCCCGAATCGTCGGGCAAGACGACCGTCTGCCAGCACATCCTGGCTGAGGCTCAGAAGCAGGGCGGTGTCGTCGCCTTCATCGATGTCGAGCATGCGCTCGATCCGAAGTACGCTCGCGCCTGCGGTGTCGATGTCGACAACCTCCTGGTGAGCCAGCCTGATACGGGTGAGCAGGCACTGGAGATCACCGATACGCTCATCCGCTCCGGCGGCATCGACTGCGTGGTCGTGGACTCGGTCGCGGCACTCGTGCCGCGGGCAGAGATCGAGGGCGAGATGGGTGACACGTTCGTGGGCATCCAGGCCCGGCTCATGAGCCAGGCACTGCGCAAGCTCACCGGCATCGTCAGCCGCTCCAACACCTCGCTCGTCTTCACCAATCAGCTTCGTGAGAAGATCGGCGTCATGTTCGGTAGCCCCGAGACCACGTCCGGCGGCCGTGCACTCAAGTTCTATGCCAGCGTGCGACTAGATATCCGCCGTATCGAGACCATCAAGCAGGGCACTGAGGCCATCGGCATCCGCGCTCGCGTCAAGGTCGTCAAGAACAAGGTCGCCGCGCCCTTCCGGCAGGCGGAGTTCGACGTCATGTATGGCACCGGCATCTCGCGTGAAGGCGGACTGCTCGATGTCGGCGTGGCCTCGGACGTGGTGACCAAGTCCGGCGCCTGGTTCAACCACGGTGAGACCCGCCTTGGACAGGGTCGCGAGCAGTCCAAGGAATTCCTGCGTGCCAACCCGGACATCGCGCAACAGTTGGAGCGTGAGATCCGCGCCAAGGTGGCGGACATCAACGTCCCCGTGGAGGGCCTCAAAGAGGCTGAGTAGGTGAGCCGGCGAGCACGGACGGTCCAGGAGCGCCGCGAGTCTGTCGCGGCGCGACGCGCTCGCCGCGCGGACATCACCGATGCGGATGTCGTCATGGAAGCCGCGGCGGCCTTTCTCGCAGTGCGCTCGCGCTCCGTGGAAGAGACCCGGCGGCGGCTGCATCACCTGGGCTATCCGCCCCCGCTGTGTGACCAGGTCATCGACCGCCTCATCACGCTCGGATACCTCGACGACATAGCGTTCGCCCGCGCCTGGGTCGAGAGTCGGGATCGCGCCCGTCCGCGTGGCACAGTGGCATTGCGACGCGAACTGCAGCTCAAGGGCGTCTCCGACGACACCATCCGCACCATCCTTGAGGAGCGGGCGGCAACAGCGGACGGCGCCCAAGCCGGCGCGGTGGCCGCGGCGGTCGTGACGGCGGATCGTGAAGCTGCCCTGCGGTTACTGGATCGGCGCAGCTCGACGCTGCGGCGAGAGGCCGACCCGCGGCGCCGCCGGCAGAAGACTTACGCCCTGCTGGCTCGCAATGGCTTCGCGCCGGACATCTGCCAGGAGCTGGCTCTGAACGTGCCAGCTGAGCATCCGGACGGCGGCCCCGGCGACGTTTGACGCTCTGCTCGCTGCACCGCTAGGCTTCAGCGACTGACCTTTCAGTGGGGCGGCACCAAGGGAGTCATGGCCGCTCAGCCACCGTCGGTGGCGCACCCAGAGATATCGAATGACCCCCAGTCCAGCACTGGGGGGGAGGGAAACGTGGACGAACCCGTCATCATGGCGGCCATCATCGTGTTGGTGGCAGCCGGCGGGCTCCTTGTCGGATTCTTCATGCGCGGGATGGTGGCCAACCAGGCCATCAAGGCCGCAGGCGAGAAGTCCGAGCGCATCATCGCCGAGGCGCGGGGCCAGCAGAAGGAACTCATCCTCCAGGCGAAAGAGGAGCAAGTCCGAATCCAGCGCGAGGCCGATGAAGAGGGCCGCGCCAAGCGCTCGGACCTCTCGAACCTCGAGCGCCGCTTGTTGAAGCGCGACGAGCAGCTCGACCAGCGCACGGACATGCTCGAGGAGCGCGATCGCAAGCTGCTGATCCGGGACCAGGAGCTGGACAAGCAGCGTGACCAGCTGACGACCATCAGGAACGAGCAGCTGGTCGCACTCGAGCGAGTCAGTGGCCTCACCGCCGAGGCGGCCAAGGCGACCATCATCGAAGAGGTCCGCGAGGAGGCGGAGAAGGACTCCGTTCGCCTCATTCGCGCCATCGAGCGCTCTGCGCGCGAGGGTGCAGACGACAAGGCACGCGACGTGGTCATCACCGCCATCCAGCGGGTCATGGTGGACCAAACCGCCGAGTCCACGGTCACCACCGTGCCCATCCCGTCAGACGAGATGAAGGGCCGCATCATCGGTCGCGAGGGCCGCAATATCCGCGCACTCGAGCAGGCCACCGGCGTAGACCTCATCATCGACGACACGCCCGACTCGGTCATGCTTAGCGGCTTCGACCCGGTGCGTCGCGAGGTCGCCCGCCTGGCCCTCACCAAGCTGGTGCAGGACGGCCGCATCCACCCCGGCCGCATCGAGGACGTGGTCAACAAGGCCCAGGCGGAGGTGGACATCGTCATCCGCGAGGCCGGCGAGACGGCCGCCTACGACGCCGGAGTCCCCGGCCTGCCGTTGGAGATCCTGACGTTGCTCGGTCGGCTCCGCTATCGGACTTCGTTCGGCCAGAGCGTGCTCAACCACGTCAAGGAGACCTCCCACCTGGCCGGCGTCATCGCCGCCGAGCTGGGCGCTGACATCCAGGCCGCCAAGCTCGGTGGGCTACTTCACGACATGGGCAAGGCCATCGATCACGAAGTGGAAGGCCCGCACGCCGCCATCGGTGCCGAGATCGCCGCCCGGCATGGCCTCTCCCCCAAGGCGATCAACGCCATCGCGGCACATCACCTGGAGGTGGACTACACCTGCCAGGAGGCACCCATCGTCCAGATCGCCGATGCCATCAGCGCATCCCGACCCGGCGCACGTGGCGAATCCACCGACACCTACGTCAAGCGACTCACCGAGTTGCAGGCTATCGCGGACGGCTTCCCCGGAGTGGAGAAGTCCTTCGCCGTCCAGGCCGGGCGCGAGGTGCGCATCCTGGTGCGGCCCGAAGAGATCGACGATCTTGCCTCCACGAGACTGGCACGCGACATCGTTCGCCAGATCGAGGAGACACTGACCTACCCCGGCCAGATCAAGGTGACCGTCATCCGGGAGACGCGCGCAGTGGAGTATGCCAAGTGACCCTGCTGCCATCGAGCAGCCGCTGGGTCGGCACCCGTCTCGCCCGATGACGCCACGCGAGAAGCAGCGCACACTCGCTGCCGATCAGCTGCCGGAGTTGCCGCTGCTGCCCGGGGCGGGCACGCTTCGGGTGCTCATGATCGGCGACATCATCGGCAAGCCCGGACGCCAGGCCATGGAGCGTGAGCTGCATGGCGTCCGCGAGGAACGCGGCATCGACCTGGTCACGGCAAACGGCGAGAACGTCGCCGGTGGCATGGGCCTGACGATGTCCACGGCAGCCGCGCTGTTCGACAGCGGCGTGGACGTCATCACCAGCGGCAACCACATCTGGGACAAACGAGAGCTCATCCCGGAACTCGACGGCGAGCCGCGCATCCTGCGACCCCTCAACTACGGCACCGACGGCGTCCCCGGCCACGGCTGGGGCATCTTTCACGCCGCGGACGGCACGGAGGTCGCGGTCATCAACGCCCAGGGTCGGAGCACGATGATCCCCATCGACAATCCTTTCACGGAGATGGATAAGCTGCTCGATGAGGCTGCTGACGACCTGCCGCCGGTGCGCCTGGTCGACTTCCACTGCGAGCTCACCAGCGAGAAGACGGCCTTCGGCCTGTACCTCGATGGCCGGGTCAGCGCCGTGGTCGGCACGCATACGCACGTGCCCACCGCCGATCATCGTGTGTTGGCGCGCGGCACCGCATACGTCAGCGACCTGGGCATGACCGGGCCACTCGACAGCGTCATCGGCTTCGAGCCCACGAGTGTGCTACCACGCTTCATCAACGGCCTGCCCACGCGCTTTGCCGTCGGCACCGGCCCGGTCTTCTTCAATGCCGTGCTCATCGACATCGACCCTGGCAGCGGTGGCGCCCACAGCATCGAGCGCATCTCCCGCATCTTCGAGGGCTAGCCGTGCGCGGCACATGAGGATCGCGATCTTCGGCGCCCGCGGCGTGCCTGCACGCTGGGGTGGCTGGGACACCATCGTCACCGAATTGGGGCCACGCCTGGTCGCGTCGGGTCACGACGTGACGCTCTTCGCCATGCCCCGCTACACCGATCCTGTGGTCGGGGTGGACTTCGAGGGTATGCGCATCGTGCGCTTGCCGACCGTCTACGGAAAATTCACCGAGACGCTCCTCCACGAGCTCTTCAGCAGCCTCTACGCGCTGACCCGACCTCGCCAGGACGTCTACTACGTGCTCGGCTGCCGTGCCAGCTGGGCCTATCTGCCGCACCGACTCCTGGGCCGGCGCGTGGTCTTCAACACGGACGGTCTCGACTGGAAGCGACGCAAGTGGGGTCGCCTGGCGCGCGCCTATCTGCGGGCCGACTACTGGCTGGCGCGCAAGATCGCCACGCACCTGGTGTCCGACTCGAAGGCCCTGCAGCAGCTCTACCGTGAAGCGTATGGGGTGGAGAGCGCCTTCCTGACCAACGGCGGCCATGTCCGCGTGGTCGTCGACGAGAGGCGCCATCGGGAGATCCTGGCCGAGTACGGCGTGGAACCGGGCGGTTACTACCTCCAGGTCTGTCGCATCGAGCCGGAGAACAATCCTGACGTCGTCGTGCGCGAATACAGCTCGTCGGGCGCCACCGCACCGCTCCTGCTCGTGGGCGGCGCCAACTACGAGAGTGGCTACCTCGAGTCCCTGCAGGCCACGGCGGACCCTCGCGTCCACCTGCTGGGCCCCATCTATGAACCTGAGCACATCGAGGCGCTCTTCCTGGGGGCCAAGGCCTACATCCACGGTCACGAGGTCGGCGGTACCAACCCCTCGCTGGTGACGGCCATGGGTTGTGGCCGCCTGGTGCTGGCACACGACGTGGCTTTCAACCGCGAGGTGCTGGGTGACAACGGGCTGCCCTGGACCAAGGCGCCCGGCTCACTGCGGGCATGCATCGAGCGGGTCGAGGCAGATGACGGCAGCCTCCGGCAAGCAGCAGCCACGACCTGCCGGGCGCGCATCGCCGACTATTACGCCTGGGACAAATGCGCCCACGATCACGATCGTTTCTTCCGCTGGCTCGCCGGCGAGGTCGAGGACTATGCCGACTCGTTCTGACCGCCCGCTCTTGCCCATGATCGAGACGCCGCTTCCGCCAGCTTCGGCGCCTCGAATGCCCGCTCGGCTCGATATGGCGGTCGAGGAGTTCAGCACGGACGCGCAGGTGCTGCCGAGCTTCCACGTCTGGACGCTGGGCTGCCAGATGAACCTGTCCGATTCGGAGGAGATGGCGGGAGCGCTCCTGGCGGCCGGGTGTCCCGAGGCCGCGGGCCTGGAGGACGCCGGCCTCATCGTCATCAACACCTGCTCCATCCGCGAGGCGGCCGAGCAGAAGGTCATCGGTCGCATGGGTGTGCTGGGCAAGCTCAAGGAGGCCGATCCGGCGCTTCGGGTGGTGCTGACCGGTTGTTCGGTCCGTGCCGACAACACGCGCCACCTCCGGCGTCGCTACCCGGCGGTCGACCTGTTCCTGCGCCCCGACGAAGAGCCCGAGCTGACCGCTCGACTTGGCCTCACCAGCCCGACGACGGTGGACCAGCTGGGCGCGGCCGTGTTCGAGCGTGTGGGCCGTTCCGTCGCCGCCACCGCCGATCGACTGGCGGGCACGCGGGCCAGCGCCGTCGAAGCGGGTCGCATCGCACGATCCGGCGGCGTGAAGGCGTGGCTGCCCATCGTGTACGGCTGCGACAAGACCTGCACCTACTGCATCGTGCCCTTCTCGCGTGGCCCCGAGCGGAGCCGTCCGTTCGATGACATCGTGGCCGAGGCTGCGCGCCTCGCCGAGGTCGGCTATCAGGAGATCACGCTGCTGGGCCAGAACGTCAACTCCTGGGGCCACGACCTGCCAGTGGACCCCCGTTTCACCGGGATCGAGGGCGGGCGCGAGCTGGGGCGCAAGCAGGAACGTGATGGGCGCCCCGACATCGCCGCGCTCCTGCGCGCCATCGATGCCATCGGCAGCCCCGGCGGTCGGCCGCACATCGGACGGGTACGCTTCGTGACTTCACATCCGTGGGACCTCACCGACCGGCTCATCAGCGCCATGGCCGAATGCGAATCGGTCTGCGAGCACCTGCACCTGCCGGTGCAGTCGGGCGACGACGAGGTGTTGCGGCGGATGGGTCGGCAGTACAGCCGCGACGCCTATCTCGACCTGGTGGGGCGCCTGCGGGCCGCCGTCCCCGACATCAGCCTGACCACCGACGTCATCACCGGCTTCTGCGGCGAGACCGAGGCGCAGTTCGAGGCGACCCTTGAACTGCTCCGCCTCGTTCGCTTCGACCAGGTCTTCGCGGCCGCCTACTCGCCTCGTCCTGGTACACCGGCAGTGCGGCTCGCCGATGACGTACCCGCGGCGGAGAAGAAACGCCGACTCAACGAGCTGCTCGCGGACCAGGAACGCATCGGACTCGAGATGAACGAGAGCTGGGTCGGCCGCCGCACCGAGGTGCTCGTGGATGAGGCCCGTCAGCCGCGTCGGCACGACCATGGCGACGCCACCGATCGCGCCGACGGCCCCGATCGCGCCGACCGGAGTCCTGGGCCGCGTCTGGTGGGTCGTAACCGCGAGCACAAGCTGGTGCACTTCGACGGACCGGAGGCGCTCGTGGGCACGCTGGTGGAGGTGGCCATCGAGCGAGCCGGGCCGTACGCGCTGTCTGGCCGGCGCATCGAGGACCCCGGCCACGCTTGAGCCCCAGGCGACGCGTGAGCTCCCGCCCCTGGTGGTCATCGCCGGCGCCACCGCCACGGGCAAGACCGCTCTGGCGGTGCAGCTGGCCAGGCGGATCGGCGGTGCAGAGATCCTCTCCGCCGATTCGCGACAGGTCTACCGGGGCATGGACATCGCCACCGCCAAGCCGACCGCGCTGGAACTGGCCGCAGTTCCACACCACTGTCTGGACCTGGTCGACCCCGATGCTCGCTTCACCGTGTCGGACTACCAGCGGGCGGCACGATCGGCGCTCGCCCGAATCGCTCGGCGCGACCACATCGCGCTGCTGGTCGGCGGCACCGGTCTCTACCTGCGAGCCATCGCTCGCGGCCTGTCGCTCGACGAGGGCAGCCACGACCCGGCGCTGCGCGCGGATCTCGAAGCTCGTCTGGCCACCGAGGGCCCCGAGGCGCTGACCGATGAGCTGCGCCAACGCGACGCGGTGGCAGCCGAGCTGATCGACACCCGCAACCCACGGCGTGTCATCCGGGCTCTGGAGCGTGCCATGCTGACCGGCTCGGGCGTGCCCCCGGCGCCACTCGGCTACCCCGCGCCGCTGACGTGGATCGGCCTGCGGCACGACCCGGCCAGCCACCGCCAGGCTATCGAGAGACGCATCGACGACCACTTCGCGGCCGGGCTGCTCAAGGAGGCCGAACGCCTTCGTGCTCGCTATCGGGAGGATCTGCCGGCCTTCAGCGCCATGGGCTATGTCGAGGCGTTCGGTGTCCTCGCCGGGCGCCTCGACATCGCCACGGCCAAGGCACGCGATGCGCAGCGCACCTGGGCGTATGCGCGGCGACAACGCACCTGGTTCCGCTCGGAGCCGGAGATCGCCTGGCTCGAGGCGGGGGAGGGGTCACCCCAAGCGGCCGAGCGTGTGCTGGCTCCGTTCCTCGAGCAAGTCGGCCGCGGCGACTATGCTGGGCGCAGATGAGCCGTAGCGAACCGATCGACCTGACCCCCGAGATCGAACGGGCCTTCCTCATCGCTGTCGATACCGACGACGGGGATGGCTGGACGGCAGAGGAGTCACTCGCGGAGTTGGCCAGTCTGGCCGACACGGCCGGTGCTGAGGTCGTCGGTGCCGAGTGGCAGCATCGCCGCCACGTCGATCCCAACTGGTACGTGGGCAAGGGCAAGGCACAAGAGTTGGCGGCGGCCAAACGCGAGACCGGCTTCAGCATGCTCGTCGCCGATGATGAGCTGAGCCCCAAGCAGCAGAGGGCGCTGGAGGAACTGCTATCGGTCAAAGTGCTCGACCGCAGCGGCCTCATCCTCGACATCTTCGCCCAGCATGCGCGCACCCACGAAGGCCGACTGCAGGTGGAGTTGGCGCAACTGGAGTACCAGCTGCCGCGCCTGACACGCATGTGGACCCACCTTTCACGCACTGGCGGCGGAATCGGCACCCGGGGTCCCGGCGAGACCCAATTGGAGACCGACCGACGGGTCATCCGCGACCGCATCAAAAAGCTCAAGGAACGCGTCGAAGGGGTGCGCCAGCAGCGCGAGACGGCCGGCCGCTCACGCGACAGACGGCTGGTACCGAGCGTCGCCATCGTGGGCTACACCAATGCCGGCAAGTCGTCGCTGCTCAACGCTCTGAGTGGGCGTGAGGCAGCGCGGGCGGAGGACCAGCTCTTCGCCACGCTCGACCCCACCAGCCGCCAGGTCAAGCTCGGCGACGGTCAGTCGGTCGTGCTCACCGATACGGTGGGATTCATCCACAAGCTACCGCACCAGCTCGTCGACGCCTTCCGCGCGACCCTGGAGGAGGTCAGCCGCGCGGACCTGCTGCTGGAGGTCGTGGACGGCGCCGACACCCATGCCCGCGAACACCGCGACACCGTCCAGTCCGTGCTCGACGAGCTGGGCGCCGGCGACAAGCCGCGGGTGGTGGCGCTGAACAAGGCCGACCGCTATCGCGGCGTGGGCGCGGACGCCGGTGACCCGGCACCGGTGCTGGGCGAGGTCGTGCCGGTGTCGGCGATGACGGGATACGGCCTCGACACGCTGCGCGTCTCGCTGGCCAGTGCCATCGCGAGCCTGTGGGAGGACATCGACGTGACGTTGCCCTATGCGGAGGGAGAACTGCTGGCGCGCGTCCGGGAGCGCGGCACCGTCGAGGTCGACTACCGCGGTGGCGACGTCCGGATCATCGGCCGCGTGGTGCCGTCGCTAGCGGGCGAGCTGCGAGCCGCATCAGCTCGATGGGCCCGGGCACAGGCGGACGCGACCACGTGAGCGAGCCCGTCAAGGTCGTGTGCCGCTTGACGCCCGATGGCTTCGTTTGCGACGTTCGAGTGGGCACCGATGCCGACGCCACGCGGCACAGCGTATCGGTCAGCCAGGCTGACCTCGCCCGACTGGCTCCGGGCCACTATGACCCCACCGAGTTGGTCGCCGAATCCTTCGCCTTCCTACTCGAGCGCGAGTCCCGCGAATCGATCCTGCGCCGGTTCGACCTGCCCCTGATCGAGCGCTACTTCCCCGGCTACGAGGCACAGATCAGTCGCCAGATGGCGCGCTGAGCGACGCCAACGACGCTCGCTATCGTGGCCCATGTCCCCGTGGGTGCTATCGTGGCGTCACCCGCCACGCTGACCGTGTCAAGAAGCGTTGCACCGGGGCACCACCTCCAGGAGGATCGAGCATGGAGCTCATCTTCGCGTATATCGATCCGGGGTCCGGAAGCCTGATCATCCAGGCCGTGATCGCCGGGCTCGTGGCGATTCCCGTGTTGTTCCGCCACCAGTTGGCGCGCATCGTTCGGACGTTGCGTGGGCGAGAGGAACCGACCTCTGGCAGCGCTCATAGCGCCGCTGCCGTCGATACCGCCAACGGACAGGATGACGCCAACACTGGTGCCTGAGACCGCCCGCGCGGCGGCACCGGTCGAGCGTATCGCAGGCTCCTATCGCGATCCGGCCGGATTCGTCTACCGCCGCGACGGCACCGTCTTCCGCCAGATCGATGAGACGTTCGCCCCGGAGTGGGATCACTTCCTTGACTCAGGCCTCTACGGCCGCCTGGCTGAGTCCTCGATCGTCATCCGCCACGAGGATGCCGATCTGAGCCTGGCGGCGGAACCGCCGGCGTACCGCGTCATCCAGCCAGAGCCGATCGACGTCATCTCGTTTCCGTACGAGTGGTCGTTCAGCCAACTCCAGGACGCCGCGCTCCTGACGCTACGCGCGCAGGCGCTGGCCCTCGAGGCCGGCATGACGTTGCGCGACGCCTCGGCCTACAACGTCCAGTTCCAGCGAGGTCGTCCACTGCTCATCGACTCGCTCTCCTTCGAGCGTGCGCAACCAGGGCGCCCATGGGTCGCCTACCGCCAGTTCTGCGAGCACTTCCTGGCGCCGCTGGCGCTGATGGCCCGGGTCGACATCCGGCTGGGCGGGTTGCTCCGAGATCACCTGGAGGGCATCCCTCTCGACCTCGCGGCCCGACTCCTCCCGGGCCGCACGCGCTTCTCGTTCGGGCTCGGACCCCACATCCACCTGCATGCGCGCGCGCAGCGACAGCACGCTGATGACAACGCCGGGCCGCAGGAGGATACGACGGCATCCATGTCGCCCAAGCGCCTCGCGACGCTCATCGAGAGCCTGCGCGACACGGTCTCGGGCCTGTCGTGGGAGCCGGCTGGTACCGCCTGGGCAGACTACGCGGACAACACCAGCTACGACGATGAAGCGACCGCGGCCAAGGTAGCGGCCGTGCGTGGCGCTCTGACCGCGATCGGTGGCACCCGCGCCTGGGACCTCGGCGCCAACACCGGCCGCTATAGCCGTGTCGCTGCTGATGCCGGCTATCGCGTGGTGGCGCTTGACATCGACCCCGCAGCCGTCGAACGCGGCTACCGCGCCATCCGCGCAGATGGCCGCGAAGACATCCTGCCGCTGTTGGCCGACATCACCGATCCGAGCCCGCCGCTGGGGTGGGGGAGTGCCGAGCGTGCCGGCCTGCTCGAGCGCATCGAGACCGATGTCATCCTCGCCCTCGCCCTGGTCCATCATCTGGCCATCGGTTCCAACGTCCCGTTGCCGATGATCGCCTCGCTCTTCGCGCGTCTGGCGCGGGACGCCATCGTCGAGTTCGTACCCAAGGAGGACGCCATGGTGCAGCGCCTGCTGGCGTTTCGCGAAGACGTCTTCGCCGACTACACCATCGAGGGCTTCCGGGACGCATTCGCCCCCTACTTCGAGCTCGTCACAGAGACGCCCATCGTCGGCAGTGCCCGGACGGTCTTCCACTTCCGTCGCCGGACCTGAGGGTCAGACGCCGTCGAGCGCCGCTGTCAGTCGGCTGACTCGGCCCTCGCTGCCTCGATGCTCTCCAGGCGCGAGGTGATATCGACGAAGTCGAACGGGCGCGAATCGTTGGAGGCCAGCACGCGGTCGGGCTCGTCGGCGATGCGGCTG
>JBBSAV010000054.1:0-19607 GCA_038251965.1 Candidatus Limnocylindrales bacterium | reverse complement strand
GGGGAGGCCACGCTCTCCGAGGTGGAGCTGCGGCGACTGGCGGAGCTGAAGGTCCCCCTGGTGCGGGTGCGCGGGCAGTGGGTCGAGTTGCGTGCCGACGAGATCGACGCTGCGCTGCGCTCGCTCGAGCGCGGTCCCGGTGGTACCCGGACGACCGTGGCTGAGCTGTTGCAGCAGGGACTAGGCCTCCAGTCGTCGGCCGCCGAACTGCCGGTGGTGGATATCATCGCGGATGGCTGGCTGGGCGAGCTGCTGGCGACGGACCGGCACCTGGTGCCGCTGGCAGCACCGGACGGTTTCGACGGCACGCTTCGACCCTACCAGGAGCGTGGACTCAGCTGGCTCGCGTTCATGGACCGCGCCGGCCTGGGTGCCTGCCTGGCCGATGACATGGGGCTGGGCAAGACCATCCAGTTGTTAGCATTGCTACTGGCCGAGCGCCAAGTCGCCCAACCACGGAACGCGCCCGCCGGGCGACACCGACCGACGCTCCTCATCTGTCCGATGTCGGTCGTGGGCAACTGGCAGCGCGAGGCTGAACGCTTCACCGCGAGGCTGCGTGTCCACGTCCACCACGGCGGGGACCGGTCGGCGGGGCTGGCGTTCGCGAGGACGGCAAGGGCATCCGACCTCGTCATCACCACCTTCGCCCTGGCCGCCCGTGACGTCGATCTGCTGCAGACGGTTCGCTGGGGACGGGTCGTCGTCGACGAAGCACAGAACATCAAGAACGCCGAGACCAGGCAGAGTCGGGCGGTGCGGGCGCTGCGTACTACGAATCGCATCGCGCTGACCGGGACGCCGGTGGAGAACCGCCTCACCGAGCTGTGGTCGATCATGGAGTTCTGCAACCCCGGGCTGCTGGGCTCGGCGCGGGCCTTTCGCGAGCGCTATGCCGTTCCCATCGAGCGCTACGGTGACGACCAAGCCGCGGCACGACTCAAGCGCATCGTCGGTCCGTTCCTGCTGCGCCGGCTGAAGACCGACCGCTCGATCATCGCCGACCTGCCCGCCAAGAACGAGATGAAGGCCTACTGCAACCTCACCCGCGAGCAGGCCGCGCTCTACCAGGCCGTCGTGGACGACATGCTCGCCCGAGTGGCAGCCAGCGAGGGTATCGAGCGACGCGGCCTGGTGCTGGCCACGATGATGAAGCTCAAGCAGGTCTGCAACCATCCGGCCCATCTACTTGGTGACGGGTCCCGGCTGGACGGTCGGTCGGGCAAGCTGGCCCGACTGGATGGCATCCTCGAAGAGGCGCTGGCGGAGGGCGATCGAGCGCTCTGCTTCACCCAGTTCACCGAGATGGGCTACTTGCTCCGCGACCACCTCCAGGCTTGGATGGGCACCGAGGTTCCCTTCCTCCATGGCGCCGTCCGCAAGCGTGCCCGCGACGAGATGGTGGCCCGCTTCCAAGCTGACGACGGGCCACCCGTCCTGCTTCTCTCTCTCAAGGCCGGCGGCGTCGGGCTCAACCTGACCGCCGCCAACCATGTCATCCACTTCGATCGGTGGTGGAACCCGGCGGTCGAAGATCAGGCCACCGACCGTGCCTTCCGCATCGGCCAACGCCGCGACGTGCAGGTTCGCAAGCTCGTCTGCGTGGGGACCCTCGAAGAGCGCATCGACAAGATGATCGAAGACAAGCGAGCGCTGGCCGAACGCATCGTGGGCAGTGGCGAAGGATGGCTGACCGAGCTGTCGACGTCGCAGCTTCGCGATCTGGTCGCGCTGTCGGCCGATGCGGTCGCTGAGACATAGGGAGCGCAGGACGACATGGCCGATCGACGACCCCGCAGCCCGAGGCGACTGCCGAGCCCGAGCCGCTCATACGGCTGGTATCCGCCCGCTAAGCCGCCACGACCCGCCGACGGTATCCAGGCGCGCAGCCGCAGGGGTGACATCGGGGAGACCTGGTGGTCACGCCGGTTCATCGAGATCCTGGAGTCCTTCGGGATGGACACACGCCTGGCCCGAGGTCGCCGCTACGCACGTGCCGGACAAGTGCTCGATCTCGACGTCCGACCCGGCGAGGTCGGCGCCCGCGTCCAGGGGTCGCGACGTCAGCCCTATCAGGTACGCGTCGTCACGCCCACCATCGCGCTAGAGGACTGGCTGCGCGTCGAGCAGGCCATGGCCACACGAGCGGTCTTCCTGGCCAAGCTGCTGGCGGGCGAGATGCCACGTGATATCGAGGAGGCCTTCGCGGAGGCCCGGCTGTCGCTGTTCCCCTCCTCCGGCGATGACATCTCGGCCGACTGCTCCTGCCCTGACTGGGCGAACCCCTGCAAGCACATCGCGGCGGTCTACTACTTGCTCGCCGAGGCCTTCGATGACGACCCCTTCCTCATCTTCCGCTGGCGCGGCCGCGACCGCGATGAGTTGCTCGCCGACGTCCTGGCCCGACCCCGAGGCGACTTGGGCATTGCGGGCGCACGCGACCTCTGGGATGTGCCCGAGCTCGCCGTTCCGGCGCTGGATGACGCCATCGATCACTTCTGGGAGGGCGGCGATGCTGTGGGGCACAGCGCGAGGCGACCACGGGCCGCGGTCATCCCCGACGCCATCCTGCGCGGGCTGGAGCGGGGCATGATCGACGTTGCGGGCACACCGCTCGCGGAGGTGCTGGCTCCGGCCTATCCTGCGATCGCTGCGGCGGCCGAGCAGGCGGCACTACGGAAGGAGACGTGATGACGTTGCTGATCATGATGGATGAACCGACCGTGCGGGGCCTGACGCGTCTCTTCGGGGATTCGGACCAGACCGGAACGGGAATCCAGGCTTCTCCGGTGCCGCTTTCCGTGGCGCTGCCACGGACTCGGGACTCGCTGGTCGTCGTGGTCGGCGGCATGGTCGGCTTCGGCGGGCTGGTGGCGCTGGTCCGTCGGAAGCGGCTGGAAGCGCTCGACCTCGCGGTCACGATGCGCCTGCAGACGATCCGCCATCGCTCGCTGGAACGGGCATTGACCGCCGTTTCCTGGTTCGGGTTCCCGCCACAGAGTCGCCTGCTGCCACCGTTCGCCATCACGGCGCTTTGGCTGGGGCGCTTCCGCCTCGAGGCCGCATTCCAGCTCGCCGCCTGGGGCAGCGCGCTCCTCTCGAGCGGCGTCAAGTGGTTCATGCAGCGACCACGACCGCTCGCCGGGTCTGACCTCCGCGTGGTGGCCGCCGAGCTGGGCGGATCAAGCTTCCCCAGTGGCCACGTGCTCACGTACGTCGTCACCTATGGGTGGCTGGCCATCCTCGCCAACATGCTTATCCGACCGAACTTGCCACGAGGCCTGGTGGTCGCCGCGCTCACGACCCTCATCGCTGCCGTGGGTCCCAGCCGGATCTACCTGGGGCACCACTGGCCGACGGATGTGGCCGCCTCGTACCTGCTGGGCTCGAGTTATCTCGCGGCGCTCGTCATCGCCTACCGACGGCTCAAGTCCCGTCCGGTGCCCCGATGACTGCCGAACGGATCGAAATCGGCACGGCTCGCATCCGGGCCCTCTGGAACTCCTCGTCCGGCCAGAAGGGCGGCATCCCCACCAACCTGACGTCGCGCGACACGCTCCTCGAGCTGATGGCGTTATATGGCCTCGGGGATGAGCTGCACGAGACCGGCTCGGAAGCGGAGGCCATCGAGGCGGCGCAGGATGCCGTCGCCGCGGGCTACGACATCGTCGTCGCTGCGGGCGGTGACGGGAGCATCGGCCTCGTCGGGCGGCAACTCCTCGAGACCAGCACCGCCCTGGGCGTCCTGCCGCTCGGAAGCGTCATGAACATCCCGCGGATGCTGGGCCTGCCACGGGAGCTGGAGGAAGCCGCGCAAGTCCTGGGCGCCGGCTACGTCCGGACCATCGACGTCGGCCAGGCTGGAGACACCATCTTCTATGAGGCAGGCTCAGTGGGGCTGCATGCCGCCATCTCCCGGGACATCGCCGACGTGGACGAAGGCGACTACGGAGCCATCCTCCGTTCGATCGTGGCCGCGTTCCGCTATCGACGATCCCGTATGACCATCGAGCTCGACGGGGAGCGGATCGTCGAACGGCGGGTCTTGCTCACCGTTGTCGCCAACGGCCCGTACATGGGTGCCGGCTTCACCGTTGCGCCGGACGCGTCGGTCGACGATGGGTTGTTCGACGTGTGTGTCTTCCTGCACTACTCCAAGCTTGAGCTGATCCGCCACTTCGCAAGCATCGCCTTCGGCCGGCGTGCCTATCAGCCGCACACCCAGATCGAAAGGGCCAGCCACGTCCGGATCTCCGGACAACGACCGCTTCCGGCGCGCGCCGACAGCCACGACCTGGGGACGACGCCGGTGGTCTTCGAGATCAGACCGAGGGCGCTGCGGGTGATCGCGCCGGCGCCGTCAGCAGAAGACGACTAGCGAACCTCGACTCACCTCACGGGACGGATCCGAGTGGTCGACCCGGATCAGCGGCTCGGGCCTTCGTGACCTTCGGCTCTCGGCTATCGCCTATGACATGTATATGCTATTGGCATACAGTAGCGAGCCGCTTCCTCGATACGAAGATGCCGAGCACCATGCGGCTCGCGCGCCCGGCCGGCGCTGCCGGCCCGCAGTAGGAGGCATCGTCATGAACGCACCCGCGAAGACCGATATGGAAACCACGGCCCTCGCCCTCGTCGCGCCCGGCAAGGGCATCCTTGCCGCAGACGAATCGGGCCCCACCATCGAGAAGCGCTTCCGCTCCATCGGCGTGGAGTCGACGGAAGCCAACCGCAGGGCTTATCGGGACCTGCTCTTCACTGCACCCGGGGTCGAGGACTTCATCAGCGGCGTCATCCTGTATGACGAGACGATCAGGCAGTCCTCAAGCGACGGGACGCCCTTCCCGAAGCTGCTCGCTGCGCGCGGCATCATCCCCGGCATCAAGGTCGACCTGGGCGCCAAAGCTCTGGCGGGCAAGCCGGGAGAGAAGATCGCCGAAGGGCTCGACGGGCTGCGGGAGCGGCTCGCGGACTACCACGAGCTGGGCGCCAGGTTCACCAAGTGGCGGGCCGTCATCGTCGTCGGAGCCGACAGCCCCAGCGACTACGCCATCCGCGTCAACGCCCATGCGCTGGCCCGATTCGCGGCGCTCTCGCAAGAGGCTGGGCTGGTCCCGATCGTCGAGCCTGAGGTCCTCATGGACGGGGAGCACACCATCGAGCAGAGCCTGGAGGCGACGGGGCGCACCCTGCAGGCCGTGTTCGCTGAGCGGTTCGAGCAGCAGGTCCGCCTGGAGGAGACGCTGCTGAAGCCGAACATGGTGCTGCCAGGCTACGACTGCAGCGAGCAGGCGACGCACGACGAGATCGCCGAGTGGACGCTGCGGTGCCTGCGGCGCCACGTCCCCGCAGCCCTGCCCGGCATCGTCTTCCTGTCGGGTGGCCAGACCGACGAGGACGCCACTGCGAACCTGAACGCGCTCAACCGGCACCAGCCGCAGCCGTGGCAGCTGTCGTTCTCCTTCGGTCGCGCGCTTCAGACAGCGGCGCTCAAGGCCTGGTCGGGCTCAGCGGCCAACGTCAGCGCGGCACAAGACGCACTCCGACATCGGTCCGCCATGAACAGTGCGGCACGATCAGGCTCGTACTCGCCGGAGATGGAGTCCGCGGAGCGCTAGCAGCAACGACCACTCAGTGCAGGCGGCCCACCTCGTCGGCGAGGTGGCCCGCCGCGTACGCCACGGCAGCTTCGTCGATGTCGGAGAGTGAGGTGACGAGAGGGCGGATACCGGCCGCGATGGCGTGGTCATGGGCGCCCTGACCCATTCCTCCGGCGATCATCACTTCGCAGTCACCGATCGACGCGAACATCTGGAGATGCTTGGCCTGGTCGGCGTGCCCCTCCCCGTGGGCCCCGCCCTCCTCCTTGCCGCTCTCCGCCGAACCGCCAGCCTGCCCGTGCGGGGAGAACTTGTCGCGCAACTCGCGCGACACGATCTTCCCCTCCTCCACCGTCAGCACGGCGTACGTCCTGGCTCGGCCGAAGTGCCGGCTGATGGTCTGCCCGTCATCGGTCGCGACCGCGATCTTCATGGAGTCATCCTCTCTTCCCAGCCGCGGTCGAACCACCCCGGCGATGCGGTATCCGGCACCGGGGCGCCGTCGAAGTCCATGCTATCGGAGGAACGCATCCGTAGCAGGGTCCGGAGTCCCGCCGTAGAAGCGCTCCAGCACCTCACGGAATAGCGGCTCTCCGGGCGCAGCTCGAAGGAACAGCGTCATCGACGAGCGCAGCTTGCGGGCGTCGATGGCGCCAAGGATCGTCTCCGCGTCGTGCTCGCTCGTCGCAAGCAGGAGCCCCGCACACTCTCGCAAACGGGCGCCGAGCACCGGATGCGCGAGATAGGCACGCGCCTCGTCGAGCGAGCCGATGGCGTATCGCTGCGACATGGCGCTGGAACCCAAGCCCGCCACCTGCGGGAAGATGAACCACATCCAATGGCTGGCCTTGCGACCGTGACGCAGTTCGTCGCGCACGCACTCGTAGACACCGGCTTGGGCATCGACGAACCGGTCGAGATCGAAGGGCACCGATGGCGTCATGCGGCCGCCCGCTCCGGGTCAAGGCTCGAGCGCGCCTCCACACCATGGAACCAGCGCCAGTACAGCCAGGTCGCGATGCTGTAGAGCACGATGACGGTCACGAAGTTGACCATGTAACCGGCCTCGAAGCCGAGCGTCGCCTGCAGGATGCTGTACCAGGGTCCGGCGATGACCCAGCCGAGCGACCACAGCAAGCTGGCAGTGGACGCATATGTGGCTCGCTCCGCGGGGCGCAACTGCTCCATGGCGAAGGCGTTGGCGATGGGGTTGCCGGCGTTCATCAACGAGTTGCGGACGGCCATCGCCAGGATCACCGTCCAGAGGATGGGGCTGAAGCCGAGCACGACCAGGAACGGGATGCTCACGCCCTGCACCAGGACGACCGAGCCGACCTTCCCCAGGCGTCGGGCCAGGGCCGGTTGGACCATGATCGCGACGGCGGTCCCGAGGCTGGTGACGGCGAAGATCACGTTGAGGGCGGCGAGGTCCAGATCGAACTTGCGCTCGACGAATACGTTGAGGTACGGGATCACCTGGCCAGCTCCCAGCGCGATGAGGAAGCCCGGGATGAGCAGGCGCCAGAACGTGGTCGGGTCAGTCGGACGGGGGATGCCAAGGCGCACGCGGCGGATGAGGGGCGGCCGCTCCGACCGGGAGTCGATGGGCTCGTTCACCGATGCATCGAACGGCGGTGGTGCGAGGGTCCGCCCCCGGCGGGGTCGGTCGTCGCGCAGGGCGAAGATGCTGACGGTCGCAGCACCGGCGGCGATGGCCATGACCAACAGCAGGACCCGATACATCGAGGGATCGCTCGAGGGCACGCCGGCGACGCTCCCGACGATGAGGGCGATGGCTCCGCCCAGCAGCGCAGCACCGACGTTGGTCATGGGTATGACCGCGGATTGGAGCGAGAAGAGTTCGTTGCGGTTCTCCGGTCGACTGTGTTCCATGAGGAACGGCGACTGGAGCACGAAGAACGTCTGGCTGCCAGCGCCCATCGCGGCGGCCAGGGCGAGGATGGCGAGCGGCGAGGTGACCACGATGAGACCGGCGATCGCCAGCGTGGAGCCGGCAGCGCCGAGGGCCAGGACGATGCGGCGTCCCAACCGATCCGAGAGGATACTGGCCGGAAAGGCCACTAGCACGCCGGCCGCCGATCCGACCGTGCCACTGATGCCGATGAAGGCGGGGTCGAAGCCAAGCGCGATGAGGTAGAGGTTGAAATCCACCCACCAGAGGCTGAGCGCGATGCCATAGATGAGCGTCGTGACCAGGAAGATGCGGGCATCGCGCTCGAAGCCGGTGAAGCTCCTCGCGTAGCGCCGAAGCGCAGCCACGCCCCCTCGGGGGGACCGGGTCACGAGGTAGAGGCGAGGCCCACGCGACCGACGGCCCCGAAGCCACTCCGGGCGGCGTCAGGCGGCATGGGCTGGCTCACGCTCGTCATGGTACTGCCGCATCCGGCGACCTGAGCGGTGGTCGGCCAGTCGCAGTACAAGCAACGCGGCCATCTACTTGTCCTTTGCCGTCGGTCGTCCAAGTCCGCTTGTCGATATGGCACGACGAAGTAGGCGGGTATCCTCGGATGTGGCGAGGGGTTCCCGCCTCCCGGGTGCCCGTCACCATGACAACCCTTGGACAGCGGAGGTGACCGTCGTGTTGGCGATCGTGGTTGCTCGATGACAGAGGTCGGCCAAGTGCTTGAGGCATTCTTTGATGGTTCAGAGGGGCGAGTCTTCTACCGGCGGTGGGACTCGGACGCCCCTCCGGACCGGATCGTGCTCATCGTCCACGGCTATGCCGAGCACGGCGGTCGATACGGCCACGTGGCCGCGGCGCTGACCGGGCGGGGGTCCGTCGCGTATGCCGACGACCATCTTGGCCATGGGCACTCTGACGGCGAGCGCGCCCTGATCACGGACTTCGGGCACGTCGTCGACGACCTCCACACCCTCGCCGGCATCGCCCGCGCCGAGCATCCCGGGATCCCCCTGGTCCTGGTCGGGCATTCGATGGGTGGTCTGCTGGCGGCGCGGTTCGCCCAGCGCTGGCCGGACGAGGTCGCCGGTATGGCCTTCTGCGGTGCGGTCATCGGCGACTGGCAGTGGGCCCGTGACGTGCTGGCCCTGCCTGAACTCCCGCACGTCCCCTTCGACCCAGACGCGATCTCGCGCGATCCACAGACCGGCGCCTCCTACGCCGCTGACCCGCTGGTCTATCACGGCCAGTACAAGCGCGGGCTGCTTGAGGCAGAAGTGGAAGCACTCGACAGCTTCGATCGAGACATCGACCGCCTCACCATGCCGGTGCTATTCCTCCATGGGACCGGCGATCCCTTCGTGCCTTACCAGCGGTCCCTCGCGGCGGTCCGGCAGATGCCGACAGGGAACCTGACCGTGCACGTCTACGAGGATGCGCGCCACGAGGTGCTGAACGAAACGAACCGTGACGAGGTGATCGGAGACCTCTCCGACTGGCTCGACGGGATCAGGTAGCGAACCAGGATGTCGAGAGAGGCCGAATTGGTGCCGCCTGCACTGAGTGCTGCCGATAGCCACGACCTGATCCGCGTCCAGGGCGCGCGTGTGCATAACCTCAAGGACGTCAGCGTCGAGATCCCCAAGCGGCGGCTGACGGTGTTCACCGGCGTCTCCGGCTCGGGCAAGAGTTCGCTGGTGTTCGGCACCATCGCAGCGGAATCGCAGCGGCTCATCAACGCGACCTACAGTGCCTTCGTGCAGGGCTTCATGCCCACGCTGGCTCGGCCGGATGTGGACCTGCTCGGCGGGCTCACGACGGCGATCATCGTCGACCAAGAGCGGATGGGCACAAACCCACGCTCGACCGTCGGAACCGCCACCGATGCAAACGCGCTGCTGCGCATCCTCTTCAGTCGCCTCGGGCAACCGTACATCGGTTCGCCCAACAGCTACTCGTTCAACGTCCCCTCGGCCCGGGGCACCGGGGCCATCACCATCGATCGCGGCCCCGGCAAGACCAGAGCCGAGAAAGCCACCTTCACCGTTCTCGGCGGCATGTGTCCGCGCTGCGAGGGCATGGGCAGCGCGACCGACTTCGACCTGTCCGCGCTGTACGACGACCGGAAGTCGCTGAATGAAGGTGCGCTCACCATCCCCGGTTACAGCATGGACGGCTGGTACGGCCGAATCTACCGCGGCTGCGGCTACTTCGACCCGGACAAGGCCATCCGCGAGTTCAGCAAGCGGGAGCTGCGGGACCTGCTCTACAAGGCGCCGACCAGGATCAAGGTGGATGGCATCAACCTGACGTACGAAGGGCTGATCCCGAAGATCCAGAAGTCGTTCCTGTCCAAGGACATCGACGCGATGCAGCCGCACATCCGCGCGTTCGTGGAGCGCGCGGTGACGTTCACCACCTGTCCCGAATGCGAAGGCACCCGCCTGGCCGAGCAGGCCCGCTCGTCAAGGATCAAGGGCAGGAACATCGCCGACGTCTGCTCGCTGCAGATCAGCGACCTGGCCGACTGGGTCCGCGAGCTCGAGGAGCCCTCGGTGGCGCCGCTGCTCGCGGGCCTCCAGCACCTCCTCGATTCGTTCGTCGAGATCGGTCTGGGCTACCTCAGCCTCGACCGGCCGTCGGGCACGCTCTCGGGTGGCGAAGCCCAGCGCACCAAGATGATCCGCCATCTGGGCTCCTCGCTCACCGACGTCACCTATGTCTTCGACGAGCCCACCATCGGCCTGCACCCGCACGATGTCGAGCGCATGAACGACCTGCTGTTGCGATTGCGGGACAAGGGCAACACGGTGCTCGTCGTGGAGCACGAGCCGGAGACGATCGCCATCGCCGATCACGTCATCGACCTCGGCCCCGGCGCCGGCGCGCAGGGTGGCAGCGTCTGCTTCGAGGGCACCGTGGAGGGG
This sequence comes from Candidatus Limnocylindrales bacterium, assembly GCA_038251965.1. Taxonomy (GTDB): domain Bacteria; phylum Chloroflexota; class Limnocylindria; order Limnocylindrales; family CSP1-4; genus JAFMJV01. The sequence goes on along the minus strand of JBBSAV010000054.1, from coordinate 9,156 downwards.
CTGCGGGCCAGCGGCACCCTTACCGGCCACCACCTCGATGACCGAGCCGCCCTCAAGTCGACCGTGCGGACGCCCAGCGGCGCACTCGAGATCCGCGGCGCGACGACGAACAACCTGCGCGACGTCGATGTCGACATCCCGCTGGGGGTCCTGGTCGTGGTCACCGGGGTCGCTGGCTCCGGCAAGAGCTCGCTCGTGCGCGGGTCGATGCCTGCCGATGCTGGCGTCGTATCGATCCACCAGGGGGCCATCCGCGGTTCACGACGGAGCAACCCCGCCACCTACACCGGCCTCTTGGAGCCGATCCGCAAGGCGTTCGCCAAGGCCAACGGGGTGAAGCCGGCCTTGTTCAGCGCCAACTCTGAGGGAGCCTGCCCAGCCTGCAACGGCGCCGGCGTCATCTACACCGACCTGGGCGTCATGGCCACCGTCGAATCCACGTGCGAGGAGTGCGAGGGCAGGCGCTTCGGGGCCGCCGTGCTGGACTACCACTTCGGCGGTCGTGACATCAGTGAGGTGCTCTCGATGCCGGTGACCGAGGCAGAGGCGTTCTTCGGCAGCGGCGAGGCGCGTGTCGCGGCCGCGCACACCATCCTGGCGCGACTGGTCGACGTGGGGCTCGGCTACCTCAGCCTCGGTCAGCCACTTACCACGTTGTCCGGCGGCGAGCGGCAACGGCTCAAGCTGGCCACCCATCTCGGCGAGAAGGGCGGTATCTACGTGCTCGATGGGCCGACCACTGGCCTCCACCTTGGACCGACGAGACGCGCGCTGCTCGCCGATCGCGACCTTCTCTGGCTCGCCCCGGTCCTACCCCTGGAGTAGGCGTGGGACGCCGTCACACAGCGGGCTTTCGCCTAACCCTTCCGCTGGTGCCGGCGGGAGAGCCGTCGAAGTGGCTCACCCTATCGGGCACACGAGCGCGGGTCGCCGCCCAGGCCTCTTCGGGGGCACCGAGCAAGTCCCGTTCGACCTGCCAGCGCAGCGCGGGGTCGGAGTCGAGCAGCCAGTCGATCAGGGGATCGTCGATCATCGCGGGAGTATATGTCGACCGTGGGACGTGAGACCACGCAGGGCGTCCGTGAGGTTGGCCGTCGCTGAGCCTTGCGGGCGCGCTTCGTGGCGCGGCGTACACCGCGGTCAGGGAAGCTCGTTCGCGACCACGTTGCCGCACGGGCTGAGGTGATACTCGTCTCAGCCGACCGGGTGGCGGCGAGGCTCCTCGAACACGCGGATCTCACGCCAGGCGACCCACGACGGGCTCTCGACGGTGCGGATCCGTAGCGCCCGCACATCGGGGACCGGACGCTTCGGACGGACTACGAGCCAGTCACCATCGGCGGTGCGCTCGGTGACCTGCCCGATGCGATGGAAGCCCTGGCGCCCCTTCTGGAGCACTTCGATGACGTGGCTGGTGCGGCCAGCCGGGTCTTGCGAGACGAGCAACTGCACTTCGGCCACGTTGGTGGGTCGCGCCAAGTCCAGTCGGATCCACTGTTCGGGGTGGGAGCCGGCGCTCCACGCCGTGTCGAGGTCTTCGTCGATCGCGTTTCGTGGCCGCTCGTTCCCGTAGACCGAAGAAGCGCTGGCCCGGGCGCCGATGGCCTTGTTGGCCCGTGTCACCGCGATCGTTGCGCAGGGGTCCGGGTGCGCATCAGGCGCCAGCAGGTCGAGCAGATAGCCATCCTCATCGTCGAGGCCCCAGGTAGCGTCGTCGACGGCATGGTCAGCGCCGGTGAAGGCCCAGTACAGCCAGCCGTCAAACCCCACTCGGCAGGCGTCCACCTGCCAGGCAGCGACGGCGGCGGCCGCGGACTCGATATCCGGATAGGTGTTGCGACACGCACCGTATTCGCCCAGCACGACGGGCTTCTCCGGTTGCTCGGCGATGGCGAAGGCGCTCGCCACCGTGTCCATGTCGACAGCACCGGGGTAGGCGTGGAAGTCAAGGAAGTCGAGCTCTGAGCGAGCCAGCGCGTCCACAGGATCGGTATACCAGCCGGGCGCCGCACCCGGTGCGAAGAAGCCCATCGTCACCAATGCCCCCGGATCGAGTCCGATGATCTCCTCTCGCATCTGGGACACGTAGTACACGATGCCGTCGGCCACCATCGCTCTGCGCTGCTCGGCGTCGGCCATGTCATAGGTGCCGGTCGTCGTAGTGACCTCACCTTGGCGCAGCGATAGCGGCGGTTGGTCGGCGAACATCCACTGCTCGTTGAGCAGCTCCCAGGCGAGCACGTGCTCGAGCGGCGCACCGAGTCCCTGCAAGCCGGTGATGATGTCGCGCCAGTAGCGTCGGGTGGCGTCGATCGCCTCAGGCGTCAGATAGAACGCGTTTCGGTAGCCCGCGAACTGCGGCCCGGACACGGCATTGGCCCCCTCCGAGTAGCCGCCGTGGTCGGGCAGGTCGTTGGAGGTGAAGAGCAACTGGAGGCCGGCCTCAGCGGCGGCCTTGGTCAGATCGGCCACGTTGGCAAGGTAGGCCTCGTTCAGCCCCTCACCATCAACGACGCCGATGCAGCCCGCATCCTGCGGGTCACAGTGGTCGAGGAACACGCGAACCGTGTTGTAGCCATGTGCGGCCAACTGGCCGAAGTCGGTCCGCACACGCTCAGGATCATACGAGCCGACGCGGAAGATCTCCGCTGGTCGGCGGCCGGTGGCCGTGTCCCCGAAGACATAGTTGGCTCCGCGGATCACGAACGTCACCCCGGTGCGGCGGTCGAAGAGCTCACCCACGCCGCCGACGACGCGTACGCCGATGGGGTGTCGGGCAGCCTCATCCGCGGTAGGTTGCGGGCTGCTGGCCTGCACCGGTGAGGCGAGCGCAAGCGTGACCCATGATGCTGCGAACGCCATGCTCAGGACGACTGCGACGATCGGAACGAGAGGACGCAACGCCTTGGCGAACGACGCCTGACACATGGCTATCACGCGTGTGAGGGCAGTCGATGGTCCGGCCATGCAGGGCTTATAGCACGGTCCGACCCATCGAGTGGAACGCCAGGCACCCGACATCAGTCCCCGGCGTATCGGCGCAGGTCTCTCATCAGGAGGTAGAGATGGAGCGGATCGGTCGACGAGGGCTCGAATTCGGCGATATGCAGGTAGAAGCCCTTGGCGTCCTCACTCTCGCAGTGGACGAGTAGAGCACGGGCGCCGATCGTCGCAGCCGCGCCCTTCACCCGCAGCAGCATGTCCTTGACGAGCGCACTGCCGATGCCGAGTCCCTGGACCGATCGATCGACCCCCAGGCGCGTGAGGATGATCACGGGCACCGGATAGCGCGGCATCGCCTTGCGCACACGAGAAGGAGCCGATGCCTGCTCGACCGACCCGGCAGACAGTGCGTAGTAGGCGACGACCTGTGGGCTCACCCTGCGAGTCACGACCCAGACCCGAGTCGAATCGGACCGATCGGCTTGGAGTGCGTAGCGACGCAGCCACGTCGTCTGTGACTCGGAGCCACGATCGAAGTCCGAGGTCTCATGCGCGGCCGAGATCCGCTCGACAGGCGAGAAGCTCACTCGGGGTCGAGTACCGACGGCTCGGATAGCAGTGCGGCGATCCGAGGCAGCTCACGCGGCGGACGCTCAAGTGCGGCGGCAAACGTGTCCCACTCCTCGGGGGGCAGGACGAACCGGGTGCGGTCGGCAAGGATGTGGTTCGCGGCCGATTGCGCGGCTGAAAGGACGAACTCCGTCAGCGATCGCCCAGATAGCGCTGCTGCCTCCTCAAGGAGCGCCTTCTGCTCATCGCGCACGCGAAAATGCAGCCGAGCCGATCGCGCCGGAAGAGGTGCTGCTGTAGTGTCTGTGGTCACGGACTGGACTCCCATCGTCGTGCGGACAACGTGCGTACACACTACCGGTGACTGTCCTTCTCGTCAACCTCGACCTCACGTCGACCCGCTCGTTCCAGCCGGCGCTGGCGAACGCTGGACACCCAACTCCGCCACCGACGGTTCCACGACCTGCGCCACTCGGCGGCCACGTTCCTGCTGGCGCAGGGCATGACCCTGGAGGACGTCAAGAACCTCCTCGGGCACTCGACGATCGTGCTGACCTCGAACACCTACGGGCACGTGCTGGAGGCACGCCAGCGGGATGTGGCGCGGGCGATGGACGCGGTGCTGGGCGGGTGACCAAGACGAACACAGCCGGACGAGCGGGCGCGCTGCCCGGCCGCCAAGAGCGCGCCCTCCCGCTGCGGCGCTCCGGCGCCTCGAGGAGGGGCAGGAACATCCCGTCGCGGGCGCGGACGTACAGGGGAGCCATGTGCCCTGCGCGAACGTGCGGATGAACGTCAGGCCGACATGAAAGGTGTCCGAGCGGAGAGGCCTCAGCCGTCGGCTCTTCCAGGGGCTCCCGGACGCGACCGTGCGTTTGTTGGTTCGTCGTGAGCGGCTACCGAGTGATATCGCGGGTATCGACGACGCGGATGAAGTCGGGATAGTCATCCCAGTGCTTCGTCGGCGTCCGCCAGACGACGAGCGGACCGACGGCGAACGTCTCGCTGAAGCCCACGACCATCGGGAGATCGACCAGCAGGTCCAGCTGGCGGTCGTAGACCTGCGTCGGCTCCGACCCGTTCTCACCGACGAGCGACTGCTGGGCGAAACCCACCGCCCGGTCGTTGATCGTGATCCACTCATAGTAGATGTCGGGGTCAGCCACGATAGGTCGGGGGGTGGCGCCCGTGGCCAGGTCGTCGATCAGGCACAGCGCGTGGTAGTCCATCGTGTTGTAGGCCGCTGAGGCGCCGTGCAGCACCAGGGTGGGGAAGGCCGTCTCGATGCGTTCCTGCTGGCCGGACTCGCGGTCGGTCACGAGGGTGTGCGCGTCGGTGCCCTTCTGCACCCCCCACGCGATCCAGGGCCACGAGATGGCCGGCAGGCCGGCATGGTCGGCGAGGGTCCTGACCTTGCCGGTGCGCAGGTCTGCCTCCCGGACGACGGCGTTCTTGAGCGGGTCGGTGCCGGTGAGCGGTCCCACGGCCTGCCCCCACACGGCCAGGTCGTCGCTCACCCACGGCACCGGCCAGGGCCCTTCGAGCACAGCGCCATGCTTGTGGGGCGCGTGGGCGAGGTCTCGGGTGGTCCCGGTGTCCCGGTCGTAGACCCTCAGACGCCAGTCGTAGAAGTACGGGCTGTCGTCGGCCTCCATCCACACCACCCAGGGACCATCGCTCGCCGCGAACAGCATCTGGCTCATGGGCGTGATGAGCTTGGCCATCCTGCGGACCGCGCCGTCCGAGACGCGCACCAGGACCGCGTCGCTCCGGCCCCAGGTCACCTTCCCCTCGACGTCGAACGCCTTCGGCGTGCTGGAGCCGATCAGCCACTGCCCGTCCGAGGTCGCCGCGCCCGCGAAGCTGAAGCGCCGGTCGTGGCCCAGGTCCGTGGCGATCGAGTGGATCGGCACATCACCCCACGCCCGTGCCATCGGCATGACTCGCGGCGTGATGGTCAGTGGCGAGGGCGTCTCGCTGGGCGCCTGCGAGGGTGCTTCCGCCGGTGCTGGGCTGGCCGAGACGGGAGCGGCGGCCGTGCAAGGCCACGTCGATGGCGATCCGCTGGGCGGCGCGGTCGAGGGCTGGGCCGACATCGCGGGCATCGGCGATGGCGACGAGTCCACACTCGCCGAGGCTGCCGCTGGTGTCGCCGATGCCAGGATCGACATGGCCGGCGCGCGGGCCACCGACACCGAAACCGGACCGACGGCAACGGTCAGTGCGATGACCGCGCCGATGACGCCGCCGGTTCGCCTTCGCGTGTTCACGCGTGCCTGTCCCAACTCACCAGACGAAGCCATTGCTGTTGTTGCTCATCAGCCACTCGAAATGCGCGCTGTCGTAGTCGCTGTGAGCCGGCACGTTCAGCTCCCATCCCCAGCCGAAGTCCGTGCCGTGGACGGAGTCCGCGTAGTGGGTGATGCTGCCGCTGTTCTTGAAGCCGTGGACGGCGACCCAGTGCCCGATGTTCGCGTTGGTCGGGTGGCCGACCAAGTGATACCCGCGCCCCTTCCACTCGTTCACGTTCGACGCGATCGGCCATCCCCAGCCGATGTCGGCCCTCAGGTCGTCAACCCAATGGCTCATGTCGTTCTCGACCTCGTACCAGCTGACCCCGTCGAGCGTCCCTGCGCGGACGGCCGCGTACTCATCCGCGAGCTTGACCTTTTGGTCGTAGAGCGCCTGCTCTGCGGCGGTGCGGACCACCGGTCCTCCGTGTGCTCCGCCCCCGGTGGTCACCCGCAGCAGCAGCGCTCGTGCCGACGACTGCCAGCACGGCCTCGATCGCCATCGCGACGACCAGTTCCTTGCGCTTCATCCTCCACCTCCTGCCGAGGCACATCGCTCGGGCAGTGCTGGGCATACCTCTCCAAAGCCTTGGTGTCGAGTGCTGAACAGCACGGCCGGGTGGGCTACATGTCACCTCGTGGCCCCGACGCGAATACGCGCGTCGGTCAAGCCGCATGAGCGAATCGGGACGGTCGAGCCGATCGTTGAGCCCCAGCGTCCCCGTTTTGGAAGCGCCACCGTCTTCGCCGGCGCTCCGATGGCGGCTAGCTTGCTCGCCCGCACTCGCAGCGCTCCGAAGGTGCCTCAACGACCCATCGAGCCGGGCGTCGCCGGCCCCAAGATGGAGACGGACCTGGGAACCGTCAGGTATCCCGACCACGTCCGGTTCACCTCGCTCCGGAGGGTGATGCAGTGAGCTCAGGGACTCGTTCGGCCCGTCTGCCGGTCGGTACATGCGGTTGCATTGCCTTCCACGCAGTCCCACCACGTGCTTCCGCCGTGGCTGCCAGCGTGGCTGGCAGATGCCGTTCGCCGCTACGGAAGGGCCGCATCGACGGGGATCCCTGAGGAGCGCGGTTCGTACGCCGTGACGAAGCCCACGATCGCGTCGACGAGGCCGTCTGCAAGCGCGTGGTCGTCGTCGGCGTAGCCGGCGACGACCACGCTCTGGCTCATCATCGACGGCGCCCGCGTCTCCGACTTGTAGACGTGGTTGGCGTTGGCGACCGTCACCCGCGTCTTGGCCTTCGCGTCGCTCGCCAAGGCCGCGAAGATCTTGTCGGCGTCGGACCCAGGCACCTGGGCGTCGTTGGCCGCGGAGACCACGAGGGCGCGATGGCGATAGGCGCGCAGCGCCGCGAGCGGGTCCGCGAAGATCAGTTCGCGCGCGACCTCCTGTTGCTGCGGGTCGTGCGTCGCTTGCCACAACCCCGCGGCCTCGGGGAGCGAGGACAGGTCGGGCGCCGGTGCCTCTGGCTCGAGCATCGCTGCGCGAAAGTCCTCGATGGCCTTGTCAACGACGGACGCGTCGCTCCCCGCTTTCATGCGCATCGCACGGATCTGTTCGATCGCCGTGTCCAGGAGCGAACGTGCCGGCCCGGACAAGCTGATGAAGCCGCCGAAGTTCGGGTCCGCCTGCTTCGCGATCGCCGCCGATGAGGCGTGGATCGATCCTTCGCTGTGGCCGAGCAGAAAGACCTTGCTGCACCGGTCCCGAGTCGCGAGCTCGTCGAACGCGGCCTCGGCTTCGTCGACGTAGTGGGCCAGCGACAACACGTCGAGCATCTTGAGATCCGCCGGCGCATTGCTCGTTGGCATGTTGACGCCGGAGCCGACCTTATCGAAGCGGATCGACCCGACTCCGCGCGCCTGCAAGGCGAGCGCGAGCTGCTTGCCGCTGCCATTCGTGCCCGGCAGGAGCGGCGACGTCCAGTCGCGGTCGGTCGGCCCGCTCCCGGCGAAGAACACGACGCAGGACGAGGCGCCGTCGCTCGCCGGCAATGCGATCGTCGCGGGCAACGTGTAGCCCGGCCTGCGGGTCGAGACGTCCTCGCTCACCGCGGCGTGTCTCATGCCACGGCCCAGGAGCGAGCGCGGCCGAGAAGCGAGACCTGCATGCAGGGGACGTTAGCACGCCGCTCGGGATGCGCGACTCGTGCTTGGATGTCGTCACGGACGGGCAGACGCGATGGCGACGCGGGGCGTCGGTCGTGCCGGTCGCAGTCCACTGTGTAGCGCAGTCACTGTGTGTCTGTGGCACACTCACCACATGAGGAACATCACCGTTGTGGTGCCCGACGATGTCTATCGGACCGCCCGGATCCGTGCCGCGGAGCGAGGCACCTCGGTCAGCGCATTGGTCGCGGAGTACCTGGGGTCGTTGTCGGATACCGGCCCGGAGTTCGCCCGACTGGTGGCCCAGCAGCGCCGGATCCAGGCCCAGATCGAGCACTTCCGGGCATCGGACCGGCTGGACCGCGATGAGGTCCACGAGCGTGCGGTTCGCTGACACCAACGTCCTGCTCTACGCCATCTCGCGTGATGATCGGGAGCAGCAGAAGGCAGTCCGAGCGAACGCCATCCTTGACGCGGGCGACATCGCGATCTCTGTGCAGGTCCTGCAGGAGTTCTACGTCCAGGCGACGCGGACGAGCCGTGCCGATCGGATCAGCCATCTGCAGGCCGTCGGGCTCATCGAGTCCTTCAGGCGGTTCCCGGTCCAGGAGATGACGGTCGGTATCGTACTCGCGGCCCTGGCGACGAGCCAGCGGTTCGGCATCTCGTACTGGGACGCGGCGATCATCGAGGCAGCGCGGTCCCTCCGTTGCGAGGCCATCCTGTCTGAGGACCTGAGCCACGACATGGACGTCGATGGCCTGCGGGTGGAGGATCCCTTCAGCGACCACACCTGACCGGGACACTCGTCGCCCGTGTAGTTGCAGCGGATAGCGTCCGCGTACTGACTCGGGATTCGGACCGGTCGGTCCACCGCGTACCACCACAACCACGACATGCCACCGCCGTGGCAGGCAGTTGGGCTGTCAAGGCAGGCACGGAGCACCAGCCAAAGCCGCACGCGATGCCAGATACATAGGTATCTGGACCCATTTGCACGCACAAGACTGGCGAGCCGGCTGGGATTCGAACCCAGGACACGATGATTAAAAGTCCGTGGGGGCGCCGTTCATGGGGTCGTCTCCCCTGCTTCCAAGAACGGCGGCCCGATGGTCCCGCTGACCGAGGCCTGGATCGAGTACCGCTCGGGCGATCGGTATTGCCGCGACATCCTGGACACGGTCATCGTCAACCGCCGATCGGCGACCCGGGTCGAAGTGGCCAGCGGACCGACCG